>DATKXY010000234.1:0-58878 GCA_035528795.1 archaeon
CATAGACGCTTTCCAGCAGACCAGGTCCGAGGTTGGAATGTACGCAGAATGCGGCGTCTACAATTTGCCGTGCAACTAGATTAACCTCAGGGGAATCGGTTTTATTGGCTTTATTGAATCTTGGTTTTTAATAATTCAACCAAAGATAGCAACAAAGTACAAAAAAAATATATATTCCTCTTTGTGTCTTTGTGGTTAGATAAAATAAATTTCAAATATTTTTGGCTAGCTTTTGAACGGACGGGGACGCCCCAAAAGGATTACTATCACGCTAAGGTTATTCTTAATATATATTTTCGTTTATTAGGGGATACTAAATTCCGGATGATTAATTTTCAACACTTATATGGCAGAAACGTACCTAATCAGGGTCAGTAACAAAATCGGGAAAAAACGAGGAAATTGGAGTGTCGATTTCGTAGTGAGGACACTTTGGTAATAAAAAGATAAAGACATTACTAATAGTTGTCAAGTGTTTTCAAGCAAATATTTGCTTTTTTCTTAGAAAATATTCATAGTTGAATGGTGATAGTAAGATTTATAATTCTATATGGTATTATTTTTGCAACGACTATTGTTCCCTTAGAGAGAACGGCATAAGACTGACTTGACTTTAGTACAATCTATATCGGATGGCTTTGGATATCATCCGTATAAAGATGCAGGCCAAAAGGTCATTTTAATGACAAGCCACCTCGTTCACGAGTTCGCCGCTTTCAGAGTGTCTGCCGCAGTCCGGATCGTCCGGGTTCGGCAATTAGGATCGCCCCGGGCTGAATGCTTTAACAGTCGATCGTCGATTTATCTAATACTTTTCCGCAGCTCAGACAATAAATGATGGAAAAGAAAGACAAACAGATTTTCGGGTTTTATGAAAAGGCCGCCCTGATAGTGATAGCCTTTCTGGTAGCGGTGCATTTGTTGTTCTGGCAGGCGATCCAGAAAAACCCGCTCATTTCAGTGGCCTTCCTGGCCGGCGCCTTTCTTTTGGGGCTCGGCTACTGGCTCTGGCGCAATTATCGCATAATAAAACCGGAAGCCGAAAAGCCGGCCCCGCTCTGGGAAAAGCTCGAGGCTATTATCCAGACCCTGTTTTTACCTCAGAGCTACGAGATAATGACCTCGCCCTTTGTCGATGAGGAGAACACAGGCTGGGCCGTGCTCAGGGATTCTCACGGCATACCCGTGGTCATGCAGTACCTCGAGATGTCATTAGAGGAAACCGTGGGGGAGGAGCGGCTCCAGCCTCTTGTTGAAAGGATGGGCCGTGAGATGAGTCCCAAGGGGATTAGCCTGACAACGAGCGTATTTACCGATCGAGCTCTTCAGTTTGCACGTAAAAATAATATTCTCACCAAAGACAGCGACCAGTTGATGGAAATGATCCAGAAGTCCGAGAAAGAGACCCGGGGCGGGCAGGAATATTTCTGCAGCCGCTGCGGTACTGAACTGGTAGAGAACAAAGAGATCACCGGTTACATGGTCTGTCCCAATCCTGATTGCCGAAAAGTTTTTCCCAAGAAGGAACTCAAGGAGCTGAAAAAAAAGAAGCCGGAAGAGTTAAAGACATTCACGATCACCTGCTACTCCTGTAACCGGCCTGTTGAATTGGACACCAGGATGAGCGGGCTGGTGGAGTGTCCCTATGAGGACTGTTCCTGGATTATCAACGTGGACAACGAGATTCTGGCCTTGCGGGGCGGGCTTGATAAAAAGATTTCCGAACGTCTGGCTGAAATAAAATGCCCGAAGTGTGATAAAACCATCAGAGTTCCCGCTGACGCCGAGGGCTTGATAGAGTGTCCCTGCGAGGAGAAGTGGATAATCGATGTCGGCGCGGCCCTCGGAGAACGCGCCCAGACCCAGATCGCAGAAGGAGTTGTTGAAGACGAAAAAGCACAAGCACAGGAACAGCGGCGGGAACTGTCGTTTAATGCCGGAGCTGGGATCGAGTATCTGCCGGTCTCAAAAGAGGGGTTGAAAATAGTTTCCCGTCCTGCCGGTCAGGAAGCCGAAGAAGAGGCCGGTTCCGTCAACCGGCTTGAAATAAATGATAGAACAGAATCCACAACAGGGCTTGACTCTGAAAGCGTGCCGCCGGGCGAGACCTCGGATAATCAGGAAGTGATGGTAGACTGCCCGGGCTGCGGGGCTGGGGTGCCGGCTCATCTCCAGAACTGCCCGGTGTGCGGAACCGGCCTGCAAAAAAATGATGAAATTGAACTCGAGCTCGGTTCTCCGGATGAGGTTGATCCGCCTCTTGAGACTGTCCCGCTGGAAAAGACGCCAGTAATTAAGCACAGGCATGCTTTCCTGAGCCTGAACACGATCGGCCTGCTTGTCTTTTTTGTGATCTCAATTACGGCCTTTTTAATTTTTGTATATTTTATCGCCAGATAAAGAATTTTTCGCTACGCGATCGACATTTCTGTGGCTGAGTCCTTAACTTATTGACAATTGCTGTCAGATTTTTGTAAATTTCTTTAAAGTACCGAGTTTCCCTCAGCGGAAACTTGTTCCGGGTTTGCGGTTTTCCAACCGGCAGGGAGAAAAAATGTTTGCACAGGATAAAATAATAAAAGCCGACACTGCCAAGATAATGGGTAAGAGAATTGAGAAAGTCGAATTAACGGAAAGGAAGTTTGGAACCCGGGTATTTAAAAATGTGCCGGTTGGCGAGAATGCAGTGGAGCTTGAAATGCCTGATCAGACTGAGCTTCAGGCAGAAGAAAAAAAAGTGGAGCTTGAACGGTTCTACGATAAAGGTGGCAACCTTACCGGTGTGCGGATCACATGTAAGTGCGGGGAAGTAATTGAGCTGGAGTTCACCCAGGACTGAACTCCCTTGCTTTACCGTGGCTGAATCATTTTCGGGCGGCCGCAGGCCTGGTTTAAAGTCCGTTCTCTGAGGGGGACATTCGTTGACTGGTTCGGTGAGCTTTAGAAAAAAGGAACTTCTGGCGGCAAGAGTGGTATTTTAAGATAGAATAGATTGATCCAGATTCACCCCCAGAATTAAGGAGTCGGCTAACGCTATTTTTCTGTGAGGATTTTTAAATGAACTGCAGTAAGTTTATGTCGAGTTTTTCTGCCTACCTTGAAGGCGAACTTGACAAGGATACTCTTTCTTCCTGTGAAGCACACCTCGATCAATGTTCCAAATGCTCGCGACTTGTTTCAGCCTACAGGATCGGTGCAGCCCGGTTGACAGAACTGCCGGAGCTCCAGGTGCCCGAGGATCTGTTCGAGCGGGTCAGAAGTGCTGACAACCGGGTGCGTAAGGCCCAGGTCATTCCCTGGAGGCGGCCTCTTGTCTGGGTCCCGGCGGCTGCGGCTGCCGTTGTGGCTGCTGTTTTGACTTTCTCCTTGTTCCTCCCGAAGGGCGGCACGTATTCTTTGGAAAACCTGGCTCGAGAGAACCCTACCATGGATGTGGTCAATATGCATATCCTGGAACATTTTTCGCATCCTGACAGAAAAGGCGCCTCTGATATAAAGGCGCGCCTGGTCTCCTACACTCCAGGGGAGGAATCCCTGAGGATAGCGGGTGGGTTCTACAAATCGGATGAAGATGATGAGGTGGCTCTCAGCTACGGTGTCAGCCGTCACCCGGTGATAATCCTGAGTGGAGTCGCAGCCCTGGAAGATTAAATAATTATGGCTCACACTACCAGGAACTGCTGAATTTTAAAAAGCTGGATTACCTGACAAGGTTTCCGGCTTTTTCTATTTTACATGAAAATCCTCTGGAGAGGGGTGTCCGCGCAGCGGACAGGGTGTGTTTTCTTGATTTTCATGCTTCGTTGTGGCAGCCCCGCGGGCATGAGAGTTTAAGACTTTTCTATATCCCTGTCATCTTTCACCCTTATCACACTCGTATTTTCTCTTGAGTAGTGAACCTTAATTTTCTTATATTGCATTATAACGAATTTGATCCCGATTATTCATCGAGGCCTCAACTAGCCTGCAGACCCGGCTGAAACTGGGCGCTGAATCGTATGGGACCTTTGCAGCGCACGGGCAGCGGTTCTTTTTCAGCCTGGAAATTACCCTGAAAGCGGTCTTAGACAACAGTGCCGAAAACTGATTTTACAGGAATCCTGGGGGATGCCGGGAAAGGACGTTTCAAACCGGTTTATTTTCTTCACGGGGATGAAGCTTTTCTTACCCGGCAGGCGGTCGAGACAATTGTCTCTCATGCCGTGGATCAGGCCACCGCGGATTTCAATTTCGACCGCTTTCACGGCGCGGACTTGAATGCGGAAAGGCTGGCCACCGTGCTGCATACGCCGCCCATGATGGCTGCGCGAAGAGTGATTCTGATCAAGGAATTCGAGCTTTCGAGTCCGCGGGACAAACAAATGCTGGCCGACTATGCGGACAAACCAATACAAAGCACATTGCTCATTCTCGCTTGTGGGGAAAGGATCCGTATCGACCAGCGGAAAAAGAGCCCCAAATGGGCGGCAAGGCTCCAGGATTCAGCCGCCACCGCAGTGTTCTGGCCGCTCAGGGAGCCGGAGCTCATGCGCTGGATTGTCGACCGGGCCGGGCTTGAGGGCAAGAAGATAAATAGCAAAGCGGCATATGAGCTTTATGCCAGAATCGGCGGAGGGCTGGCCCGCCTGGCCGATGAGATAGCGAAACTGGCAATATTTTGCAGGGACCGGGAAGAGATCACCGGCGAGGATGTCCGGTTCATGACCGGCATTGAGAAGGGCGGCACGGTTTTCGACTGGGTGGACGCCCTGTCCTCAGGCAAGACCCTGAAAGCCTGTTATCTGGCTGGATACCTTACCGGTCAGGGCGAGTCGGCGGTGGGTGCGGTCTGGTTTGCGGCGTCGCATTTTATGACCCTGGCCCGGATAAAAGAGCTGCTGGCCCAAAGGGATCCTGAGCGGGAGGTCATTAATAAGCTTGGCCTGATCCAACGTCCGCCCGAGGTGGTGAGGAACCTATTTGCTCAGGCCCGCACCTTTACCGTTTCCCAGATCGAGCGCACGCTCGAGCTTCTCCTGGAAACCGACCTGAAACTTAAAACGAGCTCCCTTCCGGACCGGCTGGTTCTCGAGGATCTGGCCTTCCGTTTCGGTCAGGAGGTGGCCTGATGAAAAGATCCGGCTTGGCGGCAATCGTCTCGAAAACTATTGCGGCTATGCTTTTTATTGCAGTCCGGGCCTTGCCGGTTTGCGGGCAGGATATGCTCGAAGTGGTAAAAACCCAGATGGCTTTAGGGCTGACCTCTGATGCCAGGGTTCTGGTTGAGAGCGCCCTTGAATCCGCTGCCCCGGGAGGGACCGGAGAAAAAGCCTTGTTCTATCAGGCTGTGCTGACTGCAGGCGGGGATTCCGCATTCCAGCGCCTGCAAAAAGTCGCCGGCAGCGGTCAGCTCGAGGGCTGGGCGGTCACCGGTGATGCTCTGGAACGGCTCGGGGATCTGGCCTTTGCCAAAAGCGGCTATCCGGATGCAGTGAAATACTGGCAGCTTGCAGGGCAAGGGGAAAAGGACCTGGAGACCGGTCAGCGGCTCCTGGTGAAAACAGCACGGGCAGAGCTCAGGAATAACAAGCCCCAGGCCGCGCTCAGCGCTTTGAGAAAAGCCCTGGAGCTCGGTCAAAGCCCGCAGACCGGAATGATCCGCTACTGGAGAGGGGTAGCCAAACAAGCCGCCGGAGACCAGGAAGGCGCAGTCAATGAATATATGGTAACCTATAACCGTGCAGGCGACCCCTATCAATTTACCGCTCTTTACAGGCTAGCCGAGATATACGGCCAGGGGGGAAGTGGCACGGCCGGAGAGTGGCGCAAGCGCTGGCAGGACACCAGCAGCAAGACTGTTTTCGATACCCGGATTCTCACACCGCGCGAGGGACCTTCTTACAGCATTCAACTGGGCGCGTTCTCGACATCCGAGCGGGCGAAAGCTTTCGCGGAAAAAGCAGGCAAGCTGGGGCTCGAACCGGTAGTGCTGCCTGCCGGGGCGGACGGGCTTTACCGGGTGAGGATACAGGGCCTTGTTTCCCGCAAAGAGCTGGACAGGGTGGTTTCGATACTTAAGAAAAATCGCCTTGAATACAGAATCATTTCCCCTGGAGGTTAGCCGCCAATGGCTGCTGAGACGCCCCTGATGAAGCAGTACAACCGTATCAAAGCGGAGCACCAGAACGAGATTCTCCTGTTCCGGATGGGGGATTTTTACGAGATGTTCTGCGAGGATGCCAAAATCGGGGCCAGGGTGCTGGGTTTGACCCTGACTGCCCGCAACAACGGGGCTGCGGGAAGGGTCCCTCTGGCCGGGGTTCCGGTCAAGGCTGTGGAGGGCTATATCGCCAAGCTCGTGGCTGCAGGGTACAAGGTGGCGATCTGCGAGCAGGTCGAGGATCCCAAAAAGGCGAAAATCATTGTCAAACGGGCTGTTACAGAGGTGCTCACCCCGGGGACCGTAATGAGCGATGCGCTCCTCGAGGCCTCGAAAAACAATTTTATCGCCGCAGCCCACCTGCTGCGGGATAATACAGTCGCTCTGGCCTGGCTTGATATTTCCACAGGGGAGTTCTACCTGAGCACTGTAAGCCTGGGCCTTTTTCCGGATGAGCTGAGGCGCATTGATCCCAGCGAGCTCCTGCTGGAAGGTGTACACGGCTTGCCCGAGCCGCCTCGAAAGGGCGAGCCCCACCCCCTGTACGAGGCCCTGGGCGATAAAACCGGAGAGAATTTCCACATTACATTCCTTGAAGACTGGCGTTTCGACCGTGAGGGCGCAAAGAGCGCCCTGCTCAAACACTTCGAAACAGCCTCGTTCAATGGTTTCGGCATCGAGGATGACCATCCGGCGCTGGTTTGCGCAGGAGTGGTTTTCGATTATCTGGCGCGACTTCAGCCCGCCAGTCTGCAGCACGTGCGCAAGCTTACGCCGTATCTGTCGGACAAGGTGATGGTGCTCGACCGCTCGACAGTAGTGAACCTCGAGCTGATTGCCAATTTCAGCGGCGGGCGCTCCGGCACTCTGCTCGAAGTGCTCGACAGGACCCATACCGCCATGGGGGCGCGCGCTATCAGGCGCTGGGTGCTCGAGCCGCTTGTCGATTCCGAGGCTATCAGCGCCAGGCACGACATGGTCGGGGCTTTCCGGGAGGAAGCGAGCCTGCGCAGGGCCTTGCGCGAGCTTCTCAGCCACGTGGCGGACATCGAGCGTCTCACAGCGCGCACAGCCAGCCAGCGCGCCGGGCCCCGGGATGTTGTCGCGCTCGGGGCTTCGCTCGGTAAAATCCCCGAGCTGAAAAAACTCCTCTGTTCCTCCGGGCATGCGGCGCTCAAAACGAAAGCCGAGGAACTCCGGGAGTTTCCGAACTTGGTGCAAATGATAGAGAATGCCCTGGTCCAGGACCCGCCGCTGCAATTGACCGAGGGCGGAGTAATCCGCCAGGGCTACAACCGCGAGCTCGATGAGCTGCGCGGGCTTGTCTCGGAAAGCAAAAACTGGATCGTGCGCCTTGAGGCAACTGAGCGCAAACGAACCGGAATCAATAACCTGAAAGTTAGATACAACAGGGTGTTCGGCTATTTTATCGAGGTGACCAGAAGCAACCTCTCCCATGTGCCCCCGGATTATATCCGCAAACAGACCATTTCCACCGGCGAGCGCTACATTACCCCTGAGCTCAAGGAGTACGAGGAAAAAGTGCTCGGGGCCGAGGAAAAAATTGTCTCGCTGGAGTATGAGCTGTTCTGCGGCCTCAGGGAGAATCTGGCGCAGTTTTGCGCCGGGTTCCAGGAGACTGCGCAAAAGATCGCCGTGCTTGATGTCTGTTCCTCCCTGGCCGAGGTGGCTGCAGATTACAACTACGTGCGGCCGGAGATGGTCGAGGGCGACAGGATTTATATCCTGGAGGGTCGGCACCCTGTGGTGGAAAGGATGATTCAGGGCGAGAGCTTCGTGCCCAATGATCTCGAGCTGGACAACAGCGAAAACCAGATCGTGATCCTTACCGGTCCCAACATGGCCGGGAAATCCACTATCCTGCGCCAGGTAGGACTGATCACGCTCATGGCGCACATGGGCGGTTTCGTGCCGGCTGCGGAGGCTCAGATCTGTCTGGTGGACCGGATTTTCACCCGCGTAGGAGCCAGTGACAACCTGGCCCGGGGCCAGAGCACTTTCATGGTGGAGATGAATGAAACCGCCAATATCTTGAACAACGCCACGCCCAGGAGCCTGATCCTGCTCGATGAGATCGGGAGGGGCACCAGCACGTTCGACGGGCTTTCTATCGCCTGGGCGGTTACCGAGTACATTCACGAGCAGGGCCGGTGCGCGGCCAAGACTGTTTTCGCCACCCATTTCCACGAGCTTACAGAGCTTGAGGCCCTGCTGCCCAGGGTGCGCAACTACAATGTGCTGGTCAAGGAGTACGGCGAAAAGGTGATTTTTCTGCACAAGATCCAGCGGGGTTCTTCCGACCGCAGCTACGGGATCCAGGTGGCGCGCCTGGCCGGCATCCCGAAAGAGGTGGTCACCCGGGCGCGGGAAGTGCTCGACAACCTTGAAAGCAGCGAGTTCACCCCGGAGAACCTTCCGAAACTGGCCCGCGGCAAGCACGCGCCGCGCATACGGTTCGAGCGGGATCAGCTCCCGCTATTCACCGCCGGGGAAACCAGCCCGGTTGTCGAGGAGCTGAAAAAAATCGATCCCGAAAGTCTTACGCCGCTTGAGGCATTGAAACTGATTTACGAGCTTAAAGGCAGGATTTAACCCATGTACAGGATTTCAGTGGAAGATGAGTTCTCCTCGGCGCACTGGCTGAGGGACTATGAGGGCAAGTGTTCCTCGATTCACGGCCACAACTGGAAGGTCCGTCTGACAGTCCGCACCGGGGAGCTCGACGATAAGGGGATGGGGATGGATTTCGGCTTCCTGAAAAAGTTCCTCGCCGGGGTGATCAGGCGTTTTGACCATGTGAACCTGAATGAGACCGAGCCTTTCGACTGGATGAATCCCACAGCCGAGAATATCGCCCGCACGATATACGAGCTGGCGGAAAAAGAGCTGCCCGCACCATTCGCAGTGGACAGGGTCGAGCTCTGGGAGTCATCGAGGAACCGGGTGGAGTATACCAAGGAATAGAGAGTTGAGTTTCGGTTTTGAGGCTCTTTTTGGAATTATTTGTGGCTAACTCTGGAAGTAACTGTTTATATTTATAATTTGATTTATCAATCCCCGTTTTTGATAAACGGCTCTGGACAGGAAGCACTTACCTGAGCACCAAGAAAGGAACTTGGATGTCACTGAAGCTTGAAAGATTAAAAAAAATCAGCAGCCGCAGGGGGCCGCTTCTTCTGGTTATCATGGATGGCGTGGGTATCGGACGGCAGGATGAGACCAACGGCGTTTACCTGGCCAACACCCCAAATCTGGATCGGCTTTGGGCCACGGATAAGCTCTACACTCAGCTCAAGGCCCACGGGCCGGCTGTGGGCCTGCCGGATGAAGGAGACATGGGAAACAGCGAGGTAGGACACAACGCCCTGGGCGCAGGACGGGTTTTTGCGCAGGGCGCCAAGCGGGTGAACGCGGCAATCGATTCCGGCGAAATCTACGAAACCGAGCTTTGGGAAAAAATCGCCGCCCGGGGAAAACAGGGCGGCGCTGTGCATTTTATCGGCCTGTTGTCCGACGGCAACGTGCACAGCCACATCAAACACCTCTTCTCCATGGTAAACCGCTGCGCCGTGGAGGGGATCAGGCGGCTCAGGGTCCATGCCCTGGCAGATGGCCGCGATGTGGGCGAGCGGAGCGCGCTGGACTACATAGTGCCCACAGAGGAGCTTCTGGCCCGGATCTCGAGCGAGAAAAAATACGATTACAGGATCGCCTCAGGCGGCGGCCGGATGAAAGTCACCATGGACCGCTACGAGGCGGACTGGACGATTGTCGAGCGCGGCTGGAACGCCCACGTGCGGGGCATTGGGCGCCCTTTCAGTAGCGCCTCAGAGGCGGTGCGCACCTATTATGATGAAGACCCGGGAATGACGGACCAGTATCTGGACTCTTTCGTGGTGGTGGACAAAAAAGGCAGGCCCGTGGGCCGGATCACCGATGGAGATGTCGTGATCTTTTTCAATTTCCGCGGCGACCGGGCGATCGAGATCAGCAAAGCCTTCACCCAGGAGGATTTCGACAAGTTCGACCGCGGGAGGCTGCCTGATATAATCTACGCCGGGATGATGCAGTATGACAGCGATATCAATATGCCCCCGCTCTACCTCGTGCTTCCTCCCCGCATCGACCGCACTATGAGCGAGTACCTGGTCACTGATAACGTGACCATGTTCGCAATCTCCGAGACCCAGAAGTTCGGCCATGTGACCTATTTCTGGAACGGGAACCGCTCGGGCTATATCGACAAAAAGCTTGAGTCATATATCGAGATTCCATCGGACAATATCCACTTTGACAAGGCCCCGAAAATGAAGGCCCGCGAGATAACCGATAAGACCGTGGAATTCCTGGAAGGCGGACACTACCGTTTCGGCCGGATCAATTTCCCCAATGGCGACATGGTCGGCCACACCGGGGTGATGGAGGCGGTGATAGTGGCGGTCGAGACAGTGGATCAGTGCGTGGGCCGGCTGATCGAGGTAGTGAACAAGCTTGGCGGGATAACAGTCATTACTGCGGACCACGGCAACTCGGATGACATGTTCTCGATCAAGAACGGCAAGAAAATAGTCAAGACCGCGCACAGCCTGAACCCGGTGCCTTTCTGGATCGTGGACTCCGGTTACGGGGGGGAGTACGAGATGGCGGATATCGAGACCCCGGGACTTTCTAATGTGGCGGCCACCCTGTTGAACCTCCTCGGCTACGAAAAGCCCGAGGACTACGACCAGTCGCTGATCAGTTTTGTTTAGAAGAGATAAAAAACAAATACTGATGGATTGTATCTTTTGATGATCAAATATATATCCATTCAGCAATTAAATAAGAATTATTGCAGTAGATTAATTTTGAAGCAGGGGAGATGAGTTAATGATTATCTCGCATATAAAATTGAAAAATTGGAGAAACTTTCGCGAGGGAGATGTACCCCTGGGGAGACGTGTTTTTCTGATAGGCCCTAATGCCTCGGGCAAATCAAACTTTTTGGATGTTTTCAGGTTTCTCCGGGATCTCGCTAAACCCGGAGGTGGATTGCAAAAAGCAGTGAAAGACAGGGGAGGTATATCTAAGATACGATGCCTTGCTGCCAGGAAGGAATCCCAAGTAGAAATTGAAGTAAGTCTAGCCGAAAACCATAATAAGCCTGTTTTATGGAGATATGGCATTGGTATTAAACAGCAAGGCAGCGGCCACCGGAATCCATTTGTTTTTTACGAAAGAGTGTGGGAAGGTAATAAATTGATTCTGGATCGACCTGATGAAGATGATATAAAAGACGATTTGCGGAGCTCACAGACCCATCTTGAGCAAATCAATGCTAATTTAAAGTTCAGAAAAATCGCGGAGTTCTTTGAATCAATATATTATATGCACTTAATACCCCAGCTTCTCAGGCATCCTGAAGCCTTTATCGGACCGACAATAAAAGAAGATCCATTTGGTAGAAATTTTTTAGAAAGGGTAGCACAGACTAATGAAAAATCCCGTAAATCCAGACTGAAAATTATTGAAAAAGCATTGCGACTGGCGGTGCCACAGTTGAAGGAGCTGAGTGATGCCAAAGATGTGAAGGGTATTCCTCACCTGGAAGCAGTGTATGAACATTGGCGGCCAAGAGGGGCAAAGCAGAGCGAAGAAGAGTTTTCGGATGGAACGCTTCGTCTTGTCGCTTTACTTTGGTTACTTCTTGAAGGAGATTCCTTATTACTCCTTGAAGAACCTGAATTATCTTTACATGCAGGGATAATTCGAAGACTGCCGGGCCTGATCTGGCGTATGCAAAATAAAAGAAAGCGGCAAATTATCATTAGCACTCATAGTTCTGATTTGCTATCTGACAAAGGGATAGGGGGAGAAGAAGCATTGATGTTGATACCAAATGTCGAAGGAACAAAAATACAGCCAGCCGCAGATAATTTTGAAGTGTGTTCTTTGCTTGAAGGTGGTTCAAGCGTTGCTGATGCTTCATTACCTAGAACTGAACCGAAAGATATTAGTCAATTGGATTTTTTTAATGGATAGTATAATCCCAGTTAACCTGGCTGTTGAGGATAATCTCAGCGAAATAGTTCTGCGCAAAATGTTGCAGCAATCCGGACGGCCTTATAAAATTGGTGCTTGTTATGGAAAAAAAGGCTGCGATTATTTACGGGATAAGATTACCGGTTTTAATAATGCCGCCAAAGGTACACCGTTCGTGTTGCTGACTGATTTGGACAGAACAGAGTGTGCACCTTTGCTGTTAAAGAAATGGATGACGCATAAAAAAAATGAAAATCTGATTTTTAGAATTGCAGTCAGGGCGGTTGAATCTTGGTTACTTGCACACAGAAAGGCTTTTGCTAGTTTTATCGGCATCAGTGCAAAAATGATCCCAGAGAATCCAGATGAGATTGAGAATCCTAAAAAATTCTTAATAAAAGTAGCTTCAAAATCTCGCAAGCATGAATTGCGTGAATCTATCGTTCCGTTGGCTGGAAGTACTGCAAAAGTAGGCCCTGATTACACCGGTAAATTATCAGATTTCGTTCAAAATAGTTGGGACGTAAAAGAGGCTTTAAAAAATTCGAACAGTTTAAAAAGAGCTTTTAGTGTGATAATGTCTTTTAAACCGGTTTACAAAAATTAGATTTACCTCTTTCTATTTCCATTCAATTGTTTCTTCAATATTACTTTATAAATTCTTAATCCAAAGAACTTTTCTAATATTCAGTTTTATTTGTCATAGGAGGTGGATTATATGGGAAGAAAATTTCTTAGTTTATTTGTTTTAATAATTATATCGCAAATGGTTTCATATTTAATACTTTCGGCCCATCCTTCCGGACCTGCGACCCTGAATGCCGCTGACTTCCGGAAAACCGGCTCCCCCACTGCCGGGATCCAGGAGGCGGTGGACGCCCTGCCTGAGGGGGGCGGGATTGTGTTTATCCCCGCCGGGACCTGGGAGATCACCCGCGCAATTCATCTGCGCTCGGGCGTGCAGCTAAAAGGGGAGGGCGAGCTGACAGTGATCGCCAGGCGCGATCCGTGCTTTCAGGTGCCCCTGGCCGCCTCTGCTGACTCAGGGGCGCTGAAAATCACGGTGAAGGATGTTTCTGGCTTCAAGGCAGGCACGGAGATCTGCGTGCGCAGCCATAAATCATCCGGCTGGTGGTGCACCCACCCGGTGATCGAGTCGATCGAGGGCCAGGTCATAAATCTAGACCGGGCGCTGACCCACAGGTACCTGCTGGAGGATGAAGCCCACGCGTCCAACTTCTTCCCGGCCTTCTACGCCAATGAGTCGAAAGAAATCCGGATCGAGGACCTGGTGATTGACGGGCGCATGGAGAAACGGGAAGGCTTCGGGAACGAGTTCACTGTCTCGGCGATCCATTTCCGGGATGTGAAGGATGCCCTGATCTGCCGCGTGCACGTTAAGCGCTACCCGGGGGATGGTTTCAGCATGCAGATCGGGGATAATATCACTGTAGCAGACTGCCTCTCGGAGTACAACCTGGGCCACGGCTTCCACCCCGGCACAGGGATAACCAGCGGCTCCTGGACCAACAATGTGGGCCGCTATAACGGCTGGGACGGGCTCTATTTCTGTCACCGGGTGCGCCATACCCTGGTGAGCGGCAACCGGTTCCATGACAACGGCTGGAACGGGATGGGCGGCCTGGGCGAGGGCGGGGAAGGCGGCGACCGCTACGATGTGGTGAGCGGAAATTTCTGCTACAACAACGGTAAATGCGGCATCCAGTGCACAGGGGGCGGAAATAACATAGTGGTGAACAATGTCTGCGAGAACAACTCGCGCTCAGAGCCCCTGCGCTGGCCGGGCATTCTGGTCGAGGACACCTTTTCCAGTATAATCAGCGGCAACAAGTGTCTGGATTTCCAGGTTCCGGATTCGGCCAAGACGCAAGGGTATGGAATACTGGTCACAGGCACCAGCCGGGACAATATCATCAAGGACAATATCCTGACCGGCCACCCGCGCGGAGGGATCTCAGGGGAGGCTTTGACAAACAATAAGGTGGAGGGGAATATCTATTCCGGAAACCACGAGCCTGCGGGAATGTAAAAACAAAGGGAGAGATTTTTATATGCTGCAGAAGAGAATAACGGCTGGTGCAGGATTGATTTTCCTGGCGGGTTTTATTGCCGCCTGCGGCCCGAGCCTTGACAGTGTTTCTTTCCAGCCCGGCCCTTTGAGCCCGGTGCGGCTTGTGGATGCCGCGGCCCGGGCTGGTTTCAGGGTCCGCGAGCTGGATTTCGACTGTCCCCGTCCGGTTCCCCCGCGGCTCCCCTTTAATGCGCTCGATTATGATGACAGCCTGCTGGTCACTCTGCGCGGGCGCTACGGGCTTAAAGAGGTGGTGGCTGGAGCCGAAGACGAGTGGCAGGGGCAGCTTCTGCTGAAACACTGGGTCCACTCCCGGATAAAAAACGGCACTCCCAAGGTCGAGGCGAACAACGCTGTCGAGATCCTGGAATATGCAGCTCAGGGCAAAGAATTCTGGTGTTCTTATTTTGCGATCACCTATATGCAGTGCGCCCAGGCCCTGGGCTGGCAGGCGCGCAAGCTGGGACTTGACCGCTACCACGGGGCCGAGGGCTTAGGCAGCAAGCACCATGGGGCAGTGGAAGTCTGGTCGAACAGGTTCCGCAAATGGGTGTATATCGACCCGCAGAGCGATCTGCATTTCGAGAGAAACGGCGTGCCGCTCTCGGCCTGGGAGATAAGATCCTCCTGGCTCAAGAGCCGCGGCCAGGGCGTGGACCATGTGACAGGGGTGCCTCCGGATACAGTGCTGAAAAATCCGGCGGTCATCTGGTGGGATCTGCCGGATGAAGATGAGACGGCTCTTTTTTTCTGGCTTTACTATGCCGATAATGCCGCTGACTGGAACGAAGAGGGTGCGGCGCGGTTCATTTTCCCCCAGGACAGCGCCAATGCCGGGCTGACCTGGTACCAGAACGACTACAAGAATAACAAAAGCCGCCGGCATACAGGCTATCAGAAAGGCCTTTTTCTGCCGACTGACTCTCTCGAAGATGTGTATTGGACTGTCGGGGTTGTGGAAGCAAACCTGGTGGAGGCGGCCCCTGGTGAAATATCTTTGAGCCTCCGGAGCTGGTGCCCGAATCTCAGAGGCTACGAGATAAGCTGCTCGAGCGAAGTCTGGCAGCCGGTCGCCGACTCATCTCGAGTGGTCTGGCCTTTAAAAAAAGGCTCTAACTATCTGGCCTTGCGCACTGTGAACAAGGCCGGGGTCACGGGCCCTGAAACGAGCTTGCGCGTGTTGCTTGAATAGCCAGGATGTTAATAAAAGTTTACTATTATTATTTCAACTAAGTTTTGCAGGGTACGGGGTGGGGACTATTTTGCCCAGCATGTGCGTGTTTAGGCTGTAGACTGTAGGGGTGCAAAATCAAATCTACAGAGTACAGTTTACAATCGATAGCCTGGACAAAGGTTTAAACCTTGGGATAGCAATCCTATAGCCTACAGCCTGATTTCAGCAGGCCTGCACATTCTCGCTCATTTCAACTGTGCAAATTACCCTACATTTCAAAGTTGACAGACTACTAGTGTAAAAAGATCGCCTTTATCAGGAGATTATCAAGCTCGCATACTTATTCCGCCCGGTCAACCGCACGTGGAGGCTACAGAGCTACCGAACCCGTGAGAATTTTAAGCATTGCAAGCAGATCGAAAACATTGACTGTTCCATCCTTGTTCACATCTGCAGCCGCATCCTGAGAACCTGTACCCAGTTTTCTAAGCAGTTCCAGCAAGTCGAAAATGTTGACTGTCCCATCCGAGTTGAGATCACCGGGAGTGTCAGCAGGTACAGACCACCACATCTTCACGAAATCATCCAGTAGGAGCGCCAGCTCGGTGTCCGTGCTTTCAGCCCAGTCCGATAGGCTGTTGTCAACAATATTCCATAAGTTGGATTCCCGGTGACAGCTCAAGGCGCAGGAATTGGGCATTCCGCCGCTCACACCCTTGAACCGGAGGGTCTCCTCAGGCAGAACTGTCTTGAAAGTGTGAGAGCGGATGTCGTGCGGAATAGCACTCGTGGCCATTTTGGGCATGTGACAGTTGATGCAGCGCGAGGTGCCGCTTTCTACAGGATCATAAGGATGGTGGGTATGCGCGGAAACCACCTTGCCGATAGTATCAGCGTATGATTCCAGATTCATGACCATTTCCTTGGTGATCCCGGTAAAAGTGCTATCAGCGGCGTGGCAGGCCAGACAGAGAGTGTTATTATCAACAGCGGTCGTTATCACCAGTGTACTGTCATTGGCCGCGTCAGTTGCGATTTCAGTGCGTACCTGGTGACTGCCGGGAGCCTGGTGCGGATCATGGCAGGTGGTGCACTCCATGGGAGTGCTGGAATTTGTATAATGTGTGCTTCTCTTGAAATCCATGAGCTGCTGATGGTTGCTCCTGGAGGTGCTGTCAGGCCAGAATGCGGCCGGCATGTTTTCCATATTATAGATAACATAATAGTCGGATAGATTGTCCCCGGCTTCGTAGGTTTTGAGATCAGCGTTAAGCGGGAAATCGAAAGTGCTGCCGCCTGCCGTACCCACGCTGTATCCGCTTGAGTGGCACTGTCCGCACAATTCAAGTCTCTGATCCCGGTTGAGCTTTGAAACATCTATTCCCGTACGGTTGCATTCCGAGGCTGTCAGCGGTCCTTCCGGGCCGTGACATCTCAGGCAGGTTGTATTTTGCTCAGTGTAGGTGGCGCTGTAGCCGCTATTCACATCGTAGGCCAATGTGATCCCGGCGGAATGGCAGCCGATACAGCGGCGCTCGAAGGAAGCCTTCTTCTCGATATTCTGCGCCAGAGTGGTAGCGTCCTGGTATAGAGGCAGGTCGTTTTCATCGTACCAGTCATCGGCCTGATAGGGCACCCACTCCTGTGTCCGCTCGTTCCACTGGATCGGCAGGATATAGTGGCTTTCCCCGATTTTGGTCACATAAAGCTGTCTCCAGTTACCGTGACCGCCGTAGGTAAAGTTCACCATGTAGCTGACCGGGCCTATGGTCACCTTGTAACCGCTGAGAAGGTCGGTGGTGTCTTGGGGAGCAAAGGTCTGGTCGTAAGACAGCCTGGGGGCGTTTGCTCCGTATTCAGCGAAATTGGCAGTGGCAGCCAGATCGAGACCAGTAATCCACTGATCGCGTTTAAGCACCGCCGAAAACCGGTCAGGATCCCTCAGGGAGGTATTGTGATAACTCGATACGAAATCTCCTGCTGCCTTTTTGTCTTCTATGGGGCTTGTATGGCACATTAGGCAAATCTGATATCCCTCGTATTGCTCCATCTTCGCGGAAAGATTAGAGGGCACCAGAGTCGAAACAGTTAAAAAAAACAAAGCCAGAATACCATTTGTCCTCATATCTCCGTACCTTTAAGCTGAAGTAAAAAGAGGTAATTAAACCATAAGCGGCTTTGATCTAAGATTTACCTCCTGTGAACAGACAGATGATTGATTGAAAAAGCACATTTTACAGTAGAAGAAACCAGGCTTTAAACCGATAGCCGAGTATTGCTGAGGGATCCGGCAGAACTACCGATACCTGATAAATAATATAATGCTTTGAGAATGTTTTTGCAAACTGAAAAGGAAGGATAATCGGATTTTTTTCTGCGTATCGATCCGGATAAAAATGAGAACACCCGGCGTGCTGTAAGGCATTAAACAATGCCTCGTTTTCAGTTACGGCGGGTGTTTTTCCTGTACTGAGTGGGATAACCAGCAGTGGGCTTTAAATCAAAGGCCCAAAAAATATCCGCTGTCTGTCTCCCGGATCTGGCAGTGATCAGGCTTTCAATTCCACAAGCTTCTCCTTTACCTCCGCCACATGTCCTTTCACACTCACTTTCGGCCATACATGTGCGGTTTTGCCCTCGGGATCGATCAGGAAAGTGCTTCTGATGACTCCCCAGTATTCTTTGCCGTACATCTTTTTTTTCTGCCAGGCTCCATAGGCCTTCAAGACCTTGTGCTCCGGATCGCTCAGCAGGGTGATTTCGAGATTTTGCTTCTCGATAAAACTGCGATGGGATTTGGTCGAGTCAGGGCTCACCCCGAGGACTGCCGCCTTCAGGCCGGAGAAATCCGCAAGGCTGTCTGTAAAATCGCAGGCCTCGGCGGTGCAGCCCGGCGTATTGTCCCTGGGATAAAAATAAAGCACCACCCACTTGCCCCTGAAATCACCCAGACTGACCGGAGAGTCGTTCTGGTCAGGTAGGGTAAAATCAGGTGCTTTATTCCCGGGATTCAGCATTTGTTCCTCCTTCAGGTCAATGAAACACAATTCTTTATTTTTATGCTAACAAAAAGGGCGAACCCCTGAGTCTTTCTGTCCGTTATGCCGGTCAGCCTCTTGCAGAGGATCGCCCTTGGTTGTAAAAAAATTAATTAGAATCTCACTCCTTTTGCTCTTTCTTGACAGTCGAAATGCCTAAAGGGAGATAAGCCGGACACCAGCCGATAAGTCCGGTAACAAAAGGCAGGAGACCTATCGCTCCCCACCAGCTTTTGAAATATATCCCAATCAGGATAATAAGCGCTCCGATGATCAGTCTGGCAATTTTATCGGTTTTACCAACATTGCATTGCATTTTATACCCCCTGGATAAGTGGGTAAAAACACTGGAGACCTATCATGTTAAAAATCGGGGAGGGTTCCACAGTGGCGCTGGGACCCTCCCTGAATGAGCCAAACTAATAGTTTTACTCTTCCTTGCGAGCTCCCAACTCGTGGTCCAGCATATAAACTCCGCCTGGATGATCGGCAATGAGCTTGAGCTTGTCCACTACCTCCAAAGTGGAAGCTTCCTCTTCCACCTGCTCTTCCACGAACCAGTGGAGAAACACATTGGTGGCGTGATCCTTGTCCTCGACAGCCAGGTTGACAATGTTATTAATCATTCCGGTGACTTTCTGCTCGTGCTTGTAAGCATCCTCAAAAGCAGCCAGAGGCGATTTCCACTCTTTGGGCGGAGCATCTATCTTGAGTAGTTCGACCGTAGCGTTCTTGTCGTGCAGGTAGCCGTAAATCTTCAGCGCATGACCCACCTCTTCCTGGGCCTGCACCTGCAGCCATTGGGCGAAACCGTCAAGGTTCTGGCTCTTGCACCAGTTTGACATCGAAAAATAAAGGTATGCCGCGTAAAGTTCGGCATTGACTTGATCGTTGAGAGCCTTATGCACTTTTTTGCTTAGCATAATCCCAATCCTCCATGGTGAATTGCAGTTAATGAAAAAATAACTTTAAAAATATTTCCGGTAACTAATGATAAACAATTCAAGCCTGTCTTACAAGATCAGTTCTCAAAAATAATTACTGTTTTAGAGTTATTAACACCCGAAAGCTTTCTCTTTTTTTCAATTACCTCCTTTCCCATTCCGAATTGTATCCATATCCGGCTCAGCGGATATGAGTCTGTAATCAGTTGATATTAAAGTTTCAGAAGAATAATCCCGGTTCTCAGATTCGCAATCGGGGCAGATTCCCACAAATTCGACCTTGAATCCCAGGATTTGATAGCCGCTTGCGCAGGCGGGCTTCCTGACAACACGGCTTACGGCGCTCGCCGCCAGATCGTCTACCCGGCAACAGATCAGGCAGCGTATGTGATAATGTCTGCTCAGGTCGCTGTCGAAACGCATCCGGTCGCCCTCTTTGAGCGTGCGAATCACGCCATCGGCAGCTAGTATCTGAAGGTTCCGGTACACCGTGCCCAAACTGATATCCGGCAGGCGCTGGCGGACACACTCATAAAGCTTGGCTGCGGTGGGATGGGTGCCCATCTTATTTAACTCATCCAGGATGATCTTCCGCTGTTTTGTCATCCTTCTGCCGGGATAAAACATTTTAGCCTCTTAATTAGTAATAGTTACTATTATTAATATAAAAAGAAAAATCTTTTTTGTCAAGAGCCAGATAGTTTTGTTTCTCTTTTATTTTGATTAATCGTTATGCAGACAGTAAACGTTGTATGGGGGGCGCAGCCTGAGCTGATAGCCTGGAGATTCGGGTTATTTGAAAAGCGGTTACAATTTCCTGAAAAAATTTAAAATTCTAGTTTGCCTGGATAAGTAGAGTGAGTTAATTTTAGCAAGGCGAATGCCGCTCTGACAAGTTGAAAATGCAAAGTTACTGGCACATATAAAATGACTTAAAATGTCGAAGCTGATTACAACAGGCGATAGGCTGCAAGCAAAATAATACTTACAGAGGTCAGTCTGCAATCGATATCCTGGACAAAGGTTGAAACCTTGGGGTTGCAACCCTCTAGTCTATAGCCTGCAGCCTTTTTCCTTATAGCTTATAAAACATGAATCGGTTGGACAAAAATGACTCAACCATGTAAATCAAACTTGTCACTGCACCAGTTCAAAGAAACCGGCAAAATTGTCTGAAACAGGTCAAGAAAGGGGGTAATATTTATGAAAGTTTTATCAGCCGTTTTTTTGGTCTCAGTCCTCGCTTTCAGTGCGCCGGCGGGCGCCAAAGAAACTTTTGAGACGGATTTTTTCAATGTCAGGGACGGCATTCTGATGATCACTTTTGTCGGCCACGGATCCCTGATGTTCCAGTACAACGGCGCGGTAATCCATGTTGATCCGGTCAGCAGGGAAGCTGATTATTCGAAAATGCCGAAAGCGGACCTTGTGCTTATCACACACGAGCACGGGGATCATCTCGACCCTAATGCGCTGGGGAAAATCAAAAAGGACAATACGGTTATTGTCTTGAACGGGAGTTCAGCCGAAAAGATCAAAGAAGGTATCGTGATGAAAAACGGCGATGTCAAGACAATACAGGGGCTGAAGATCGAGGCGGTGCCTGCTTACAATATTGTCGGCAAGCGCCCGGGCGGTGTGCCATACCATCCGAAGGGCAATGGCAACGGGTATATAATCACTTTTGGCGATAAGAGGGTTTATATCGCGGGTGATACGGAAAACATACCGGAGATGAAAAATCTGAAAGACATCGAGATTGCTTTCCTGCCGATGAATCTTCCGTATACCATGTCACCGGAAATGGCAGCCGAGGCGGCAAGGTCGTTCAAGCCGAAAGTTCTCTACCCGTATCATTACGGCGATACGGATGCAGGTCAGCTAATCCAACTGCTAAAAGATGCTGAAATTGAGGTGCGTATCCGTCAGTTGCAGTGAATGGCAGACAGTCCGGAATTTCAGCCGGGTTCTCTCTCGGCTTTCAGACCATTTTTTCCAGCATCCCGATAGATAGGAGCAGAAAGCGCGGCACATGGAAACAGCCCTTGTACGGGCCGCCTTTCAAGGTATGGGTCGGCCGTCCCTGGCGGTCGAGATAGCCGTACCATTCCCCGAATCCGGGGTCGCTGAAACGGCTGAAAGCGTAATCCACAACCTGCCCGAAATAATCGGCGAAGCGCTTTTCGCCTGTTTCCCTGTAGGCTGAAAGAAAAGCGTAAATAGCCTCGCAGTGCGGCCACCAGAGTTTCATGAACCATTCAAGCTGCATCGGCGGAAAGCCCTCAGCATCCAGAAAATAGAAAATCCCGCCGTGCCGAGTGTCCCAGCCCTTTTCGAATGACCATTCGATCATCTGGAGAGCCTGTTTTTTTATTTCCTCGTCCCCACTCTTCCTGGCCTCTTCGAGAACAAACCAGCCTGCCTCTATGGCGTGTCCCGGATTCATGAGCCTGCCCTCCGGGCTGTCGAGCAGCGTACCATCCGGGGCGACATTTTCGAGCACGATTTTTTTCTCGGGTATCCGGTGCAGCAATATTTCCCTGACAGATTTCTCGATCAGCGGCCTGTAAGGTTCCTCGCTGCCGCCTTCGCCCAGCTGGTCTGCGATCCAGAGGGCTGACATGGCCAGGGCCAGAGAGCTGGCGGGCTTCTGCCCTTCGAGCACCGGGCGGCCCAAGAGGACCGGGTTGTCGCTCCATTCCAGGAACTTGCCGAAAAGCTCGACAGCCTCCTGTTTTATCTGTTTATCTTCCACAGCGCGGGAGTATTCATCCAGGGCCATGATATAGAAACACTCGGCGAAAACCTTGCGCTGGATGAACAGGGGCCGCCCCTCGCGGGTCAGGCTGAAATAAACCCTGCCGGATGAGTCTCTGCCGTATTTTTTGATAAACTCGCAGCCCAGCCTTGCCGCCTCGAGCCAGCGATCATTTTTCTCCAGAGTGTTGTAAAGTCTCGAGAGCATCCAGACCTGGCGGCTTTGAAGCCACATGTATTTGGTTGTATCGTACACTCTGCCGTCACGCTCCAGGCAGGTAAAATAGCCTCCCATTTCCCGGTCGAGCGAGTGTTCGAGCCAGAAAGGTATCACGTGCTCGAGCAGCTCCCGGCGGAAAAGCTCGAGGTATTTTCCCGCTTCAAACTTGGCCATTACAGTCCCTTTATCGGATCAAAAGCAATAGAAACCTGATTTTGCATGAGCAAATCTTTATTAGTTTGTTGAAAAAAAGCTTTCAAATGATCGGAGGTACCGGGATCGCAGGGGCGGTTCGCGAACCGTCCATGCAAGTTATTGATATATTAGGAGTTAACAATATCCATCAAGCGTCTTTTTATTTCTGTCCAATGGTAATGGTTAATAATAGACACGCTTCCGAGGAAGCTTTTATCCCTTGAACATCGAGAATATTTTCTCGGCGTTCTTGTAGTAGATCTTTTCCAGCGCTTCATCCGGCAGCCCGACTCCGTAGATCATCCAGCGGCCCTGAAGGTGGTGTCCGCCGCTGGGGTCGAAATATTCATCAAAGGTCTCCAGAAAGCGGTAGTAGATCCGGTAGGCCTCGGCGCTGGGCGAGGTGTCAGTGCCGAAAAGCACCCGGTCCTGGTAGTCGATAAGAAACTTGCGCGCGGTGTAGGGTTGACGGCCCAGGTCGCTGATTCGGGCCGAGATGTCCACATTAAAATTGGGGTATGTATCGAGCCACATGCCCACCTGGTGCAGCTCCTCAGGCAGGGTGCCCACATGCGCGCCGATAAAGATGGTTTTCGGGTGTTTGGCGAACATGCGGTTGCGTGCAGCCAGAATCTCCTCCTTGGAGGGGAACTCATCTCCGCCGAAAGCCCAGTCCGGATGGGCCGCCAGCTCATCGTAGCGCTCGTTGTAGCGGTCAACCGGTGTAAAGAAAGCCTTGGGATCGGAAACATGGATCAGCACCGGCACGCCAAGCTCACCGCAGGCCTCCCAGATAGGGTCGACCCGCGGGTCGTCCACAGGGACAAACCGGCCGCTTTTGTCTTTTACTCCAAGCCCCAGAGTCTTAAAAATTTTCAACCCCCGGCAGCCGAGACTGACCGCCTCTTTGAGCTTTTTCACCTCGCGTGCGGCCCAGTTCGGTTCGTCTATCCCGCTGAAATCAGGCGAGATGAAAACAATGAAGCGCTCTTTCGAGACGCTCTGCGAAACCCTCAGGTGCTCTTTGTAGCGCTCATCTTTTGAGAGCCCGTCCAGGCTGACACATTTCCACACCCCCGCCTTGTCCATCTCCTCGAGGTATTGTTTGGTACTCTCGAGCCTGCGCAGATGGTTGTGAATGTCAATTACCGGGAATTTGGGACGTAATATTTTTGTTTCTTTGACCACGAGCTGGCTCTTGGGGCGCCAGTCGAGAAGCTTGAGATCAGCGGAAGCTTGAGCAAGCACAAAAACCGGAAGAAAAAGGAGAAGAGTGATTATGTAGCAGAACTTTTTCATAAAGCATACTCCTGCAGGAATGAATGGTAGACCCAAGCGAAACAGACGCTCAAAAAGAAAATTTTATCTTTAAACGGGTTTATACTTTCGGCTTAAAAATCCGACTGTTAAAACTGAATTCTAAAATACACTCTGCGCCGCGCGAAGCCAATATTTTTTCTAAATATTCAAGTGATCCGGATCAACTCGCCAGTTGGCTTTCCAGCCTTGTGAAACTTCGGTTTGAATTAACAGAATGATCTCACCAGATGCTCAAACGGCCAATATGCTTTCTGGTTACATCAAGGGCAAGATTATTATAGGCTGCTGCTCGAAGAATGTTAAAATATTTTTTCCTGCAAATACAGGCAATGGTTTTTATAGAAGTGTGAACAGGGTTTGAGTATATTAGACCCGAAGACTCGATTACACCGTGACCTGCGAGGTTTGGCAGGGAGTTTTTACAAACTTGTAAGTAAAAATCGGGGGTGTGGAATTATGATCCGGATTGCCATAATCTACCACAGCGAGACCGGGAACACCGAGCGGATGGCCCAGATAGTGGCTGAGGGCTGCCGGAGTGTCGAGGGGGTGGAGGTAAAGCTGATGCGGATTGACGGAGTGGACGATGAATATTTGAGCGGGTCCAGGGCGGTGATCCTCGGCTGTCCGAACTACGAGGGCTCCTGTTCCTGGCAGATGAAGAAGTTTCTCGACCGGCCCGGATTAAAAGTCGCCGGGAAACTCGGCGGTGTGTTTGTCACGCAGAACTGGCCCGGTGGAGGGGGAGGCTCTTTTGCGGAAATGGTCATGATCGCCGGGATGCTGGTCCGGGGCATGCTGATCTACTCGGGAGGCATCACAGAGGGTCACCCGCCGGTGCATTTCGGCGCAGTGTCCTGCAAGACCCCTCAGGGAATCGACAGGGAAAGGGCGGTCAAGCTGGGCCGCAATATCGCCTCCAAGGCAGCCGAAGTCTGGCAGGATTAGCAGGAACAAAGTAAAAGGCCGTTAACCCATCACTGTCCCTTTCTTAAAGAATGGGACAATTTTGACGGTTAACGGCCTTTACACTGGAGGCTCGAATCCTGTTTGTCAAATCTAAATAGCTTCAACCTATCTATTTACCATAATCTTGCTCTCAATTCCATTAGCCTCCAGATGTTATATATTACACCCGATAGAAAAATTTGTTCAATTTTTCATGGCAGTCTGGACACTCTTTTCCCTGAACTCGCTGACAGCCTGCTTGATCTGGTCTCTGGTGGCTTTACAGGCTGCAACCTTTGAAAAATCGCCGTTTTCGAATGCAGAGAGAACATTTGTTTTACAATCGGTTTTAAAATCGCTCTTTGCGGCGACTACTTTCTTGAGCAATTCGCGGGAAACCGGACAGGCGTCAACCTTGGAGAAATCTCCGCTGGCAGCGGCTTCCTCGATCTCGCTCAGGCATTTCGCATCCACGCCCTGGGCATTAAGCGCATATTTCAGCAGGGCCTTCTTGATTTGTCCGCGTGTAGTCTCACAGGCTGAAACCTTGGAGAAAGAAGTTTCACCGCTGGCGGCTGCCAGCACAATCTCCCTGGACTGGGGATTGAAATCGCTGCTGGCGAGGGTGAGCTTTTTTAAGGCCTCGCGTGTGGTGGCACAAGCCTCTACCGGCGAGAAATCACCGCTTTCTGCTGCAGCATAGACCTTTTGCACGGCTTTGGTGTCCAGGCTTAGGGTCTTAGTTTCGGCAGAGGTCGAGGCACTTTCCTGGTCGCTGCAGACCGCTGCGGTTTTTCCGGCAGAGGTTTCAGAAGTGCTGCAGCAGGATTGTGCACTGGCGCTGGTGCTGAAAACGAAAACCGCAGCGGTAAACACCAAAGCAAATTTCATCAATGATAACTTCCTGGCCATTACATTCTCCTCTTGAGCTTGGATTGCAAGTCAGGCAAATAAGATCAGCATATCTCCAAGATGAGATGATTTCGACGGCTTATCGGTTGTCGACGTAAAAGAGAACAACGACGCCAGCAAGCCGCAACCTCGAAAAGAGCTCCTCTCAAATGCCGGGAAATAAAGCTTGAAAAGCTAAAAGTTCCCTCCTTTCAAGTACAGTGAGTAGAGTCAGGCGATTGAACTGAACAATAACCTATACATTTTAATGTATATATTTATACTAAAAAGGGTCGGAAAAATCAAGAGATAAAATGAATTTTTTTAGCAGCGGAAGCGGATTGATCAGTGAGCTTGGAAAAAACCTAACCGATAAGTCCATAGAAATGAGCTAAAAAGAGGAATTTTTCAGGATCTGAGAAAGTGTGAAGCCTGGTTGGAAGCCTTGGAACTTAGAATGACCGGTTTTCAATGGGCTTCCCGGTCCGTGAACCAGAACAGCTCTCCATCCTCAGGGCGGATCCGGGCCGCCGGGTAAAGGCGGAAAGCCTTTTGCGGCTGGTTGAGAATAATATCAGTCATCTTTTTCTTTTCCCTGCCCGCAGCCAGAAAAAGCACGCAGGCTGCTGAGTTGAGCACCGGCAAAGTCAAGGTTACGCGGTCTTTTACGGCATACTGTGCAGGCGCCCGGACAGCCGCAGCAAGATGTCGGCGCTCATTGAGAACAGGGTCGCCGGGGAAAAGAGACGCTGTGTGTCCATCCGCTCCCAGGCCCAGAAGAACCAGGTCGAAGCGGGGTTTATTATTAACTCCGAAAAATTTTTGCAGGTCCCGCTCGTAGTTTTCCGCTGCCTCGTGGGCTGAGCCTGTACCTGTGCCAACAGGGTGGATATTGCTCTCCGGTACCGGCACTTTGGAGAGCATGGCCCGGTAAGCCAGGCGGAAATTGCTTTCCGGGTGATCCGCAGGCACGAAGCGCTCATCGCCCCAGAAAAAAAAGCTTTCCTGCCAGGGCATCCTGTCTTTCAGGGGTTTTCGCGCAAGGATTTCGTAAAGCCGCTGCGGCGTGCTGCCGCCGGAGAGCGCCAGGGTAAACCTGCCCACAGCACGGACTATCTCCATGGCCCTTCGCACCAGGAAATCGGCCGCGGCATTGCTTAGAGCTTCCAGGCTTTCAGATCCAATAACCTGTGGTTTCATTATCCCCATCTTTTCCTGCCGGCTGTGTCGCTGGTCACTCCGGCTGGGCAGCCGCATCCAGCTTGCGCCACTGACGGTTGTCGCTCCAGATCAGGTTTTCAGACTCGGCAGGCCCCCAGCTTCCAGCAGGATAAAGGTACGGTGCGCCTTTCGACGGACTCTCTTTCCAGGCCTCAAGCACAGGGGTCAACAGGCTCCAGGCCACGGTCACCTCATCGTGACGGATAAACAGGGTCTGGTCACCGGAAATACAATCCATCAGCAGGCGCTCATAAGCCTCGGGCAGTCCTGCGCTGAAAACATCCCTGTAGTGAAAATCGAGGGTCAGGGGTATCATAGAGACCTTGGGTCCCGGCTGCTTGGCCTGGATATAGAGAGCCACCCCCTCCTCAGGCTGGATGTTCAAAACCAGGACATTCGGAGGGAGCTGTTCGGGCACGATCGAGCTGAACATCAAGTGGGGCACCCTTTTAAAAGTGATCGCCACCTCGCTGATCCTCCGGCCCAGGCGTTTGCCTGAGCGCAGGTAAAAGGGCACTCCCTGCCAGCGCCAGTTGTCGAGCATTATTTTGGCGCTGACAAATGTTTCTACCGAAGAGTCAGGCGCTACGCCTCTTTCCTCACGGTAGCCGGGCACCAGCTTACTTTGAATTGTACCTGGACCGTATTGGCCGCGGACAATCCAGCGCTCGAGCTCATCAATTGGAAAAGGCCTGATTGAGCGCAGCAGCTTCACCTTTTCATCCCGCACCCGGTCTCCATCAAAAGAGGATGGAGGCTCCATGGCCACCAGGGAAAGCATCTGAAGCATGTGGTTCTGGAACATGTCCCTGAGCTGGCCCGCCTGCTCGAAATAGCCGGCCCGGTGTTCCACCCCGAGGGTCTCGGCCGCGGTAATCTGTACGTGGTCCACATAGCGCCTGTTCCAGAGCGGCTCGAAAATAGAGTTGGCAAAGCGGAACATCAGGATGTTCTGGACTGTCTCCTTGCCGAGATAATGGTCGATGCGGTAAATCTGGCGCTCGCTCAGCACACTGTAAAGCTGCCTGTCGAGCTGGAGGGCACTTGAAAGATCATGTCCGAAAGGTTTTTCCACCACTACCCGGACCCAGGGCCCGGCCGGAGTTTGTTCAGTGGTCAGTCCGGCCTCGCCGAGACGGGTGACTATCACCGGGAAAAGGCCCGGCGGCGTGGACAGGTAGAAAATTTTGTTTCCGCCACTTGAGAACTTTTTTTCGAGCTCCCCCAGTTTTTTTGAGAGCTTCTTGTAAAACTCTCTGTCGTCGTAGCTGCCGTCAATATAGAAACAGCGCTTGAGGAAGATATCAGCTATGGGTTTCAAAGCTTGCCGGGAACCGGCTCTCAATCCACCGGCCAGGTTAGACCTGAAGGCGTCATCGCTGAGCTCGCTGCGGCCGCAGCCGAGAATAAAAAATCCCTCTGCCAGCAGGCCCCGCTGGAAAATACTGAACAGTGCCGGAACGAGTTTCCGCCGGGTCAGGTCGCCCGAGGCGCCGAATATCACCAGGCCGCAGGGCTCGAGCTGGCGTTCCACACAATAAAAGTCACCGCGGGTTATGTGGGTATGGGTGATAATATCTGTCATTTGGGCCTTCTTGTTGATTTAACTGTACGTCTCCCGGAGCCGGATATTTTCATTCCTGTGTTTTCTTTCAATAGCTCGAGCATCTTTTGCGGGTCCGTAGTGGGAAGCCTGCAGTTGTGATTCCGGCAGACATAAGCCGTGGCCTTGTTGTCAAGGCTTTCGCAGTTCAGGACAAAAGGCGCGATTTCGCTGATTGCGGGTTTCTCGCCTCGAGGCCGCAGGAGGACCACCTTGTTCGGGAAGAAATGTCCCCGGAGCGCGGCGAGCATCCGCTCTGTGTCTTTTTTATCCCCGCCCTCTGCGATCACTACCTCGAGGCCGGATCCCAGAGCGAAATCCAGGGCACAGTAAAAGTGGGTAAAGGCGGCCGGTGCATTCTGAAGCTGATGCGAGAAAGCGCGGGAAATCGAGGCCGCAAGATCCTCGAATTCGGGTTTTGCGGTGATCCGGCCGAGCCGCAGAAGGTTCCACACGGCGACCGAGTTGCCGCTCGGAGTGGCCCCGTCGTAAAGCTCTTTCTGACGGACCGGCAGTTTTTCCGCATCATCCGCGGTGAAATAAAAACCTCCCTGCTCCTTATCCCGGAAATGCTCCAGGAAATCCTCATTCAGCTCGAGCGCAGACTCAAGATAACGGACATCGAAACCAGCCTCGTAAAGCTCGAGCAGGGCCCAGACAGTAAAGGCATAGTCATCCGCTGTCGCTGCAATCGCGGCCTCGCCATCCTTGAAGCGGTGAAGGAGCCGGCCCTGGCTGTCTATCATTTTCTTCAGGATAAAATCCGCTGCCCCCTTTGCCGCGGCTCCGTATCTGCTTTCACCTAAAACCTGGGCGCCCCGGGCCAGGCTGGCGATCATCAGGGCATTCCAGTCCGTGAGCACCTTGGTGTCTTTGCCTGGATGAACACGGGACTCACGGTGTCTGAAGAGACGGGTCCGTATGGCTTCAAGCCTCTCACGGAGCACCGGCTCAGGCATTCCCAAATTAGCGGCCCAGGCGGAGAGGTCTTGCTCAAGGTGCAAAATATTGGCGCCGGAAAAATTTCCTGTGGCCTCGGTTGCGAAATTGCCTCCGGGTTTTACATTGAAAACCCGGAGCGCCAGATCTGTGTCCTCAGGCCCGAGTACCGAGCGGATTTCCCCCTCTGTCCAGAGATAAAACCGGCCTTCCTCGCCCTCGCTGTCAGCGTCCTCTGCCGAGTAGAAAGCCCCCTGGGGGGATTGCATATCCCGCAGCACATAGGTAAATATCTCCCGCGCCGTTCGGGCATATTGTTCATCTCCTGTGGCCTGGCAGGTTTCCAGGGCCGCCAGAGCAAGCAGGGCCTGGTCGTAAAGCATTTTCTCGAAATGGGGCACGAGCCATTGGGAGTCAGTGGAGTAGCGGTGAAAGCCGAATCCCACCTGGTCGCAGATACCACCCAGGCGCATCTTTTGAAGGGTTTTCTCGACTATCCGGAGGGCCTCTTCGCTGCCGCTCCTTTTCCAGTAGCGCAGGCAGAACAGGAGGTTGTGCGGGGTGGGGAACTTCGGCGCGGAGCCGAACCCGCCGTTCTGCCTGTCAAAGCGGATACCGAGCTCCCCGAAAGCGCGGTCGATGTCGGTTGCGGTCAGCTCTTTTCCCGGAGTTTCCTCCGCGGCCCGGCGCAGGGCGGAGGTAATCTGTCCGGCTGCTTTGAATACGTCCTCCCGGCGCTTTTCCCAGACCTCCCTGATCCGCGGGATAAGCTCGAGCATCCCCGCCCTGCCGAAGCGGCCTGTTCTGGGAATATAGGTGCCCGCAAAAAATGGCTCTTTCTCCGGGGTCATAATGATCGTAAGCGGCCAGCCCCCGGAGCCGGTGAGCATCTGGCAGACTGTCATGTAAACCTTGTCGATATCCGGCCTTTCCTCCCTGTCCACTTTAATCGAGACAAAAACTTCGTTCATCAGTGCGGCCACAGTGGAATCTTCAAAGGACTCGTGCGCCATGACATGGCACCAGTGGCAGGTGGAATAGCCGATAGAGAGAAAGACCGGCTTGTTCTCAAGATTTGCCCTCTGGAAAGCCTCCTCACTCCAGGGATACCAGTCCACCGGGTTAGCGGCATGCTGAATGAGATAAGGGCTTTTTTCATATTGCAGCCGGTTGAGCGGCTTTGGAACTTTCTCGACTGCGTGCTCTTTTTTACTGTTATCCATGCTGACCGAAATTTTCTGAGTTAAATGCACAATCCTGGAGGAATTGATACTCGCCGGGAGAATAAGTAAAAATCCGGCTCACAACGGTTACAATTGCGGCCCCGGCAATTATGTCCGCTCCTTTTTTCGAATGCATTCCTGCCATTCTGTCTTCCTCTGGATCCTCAACTATTCTTTTTGTTCATTCAGAGACCAGTCATAGCCCAGATATTTGATTTTGTATTTGCCGGTATTGATAAATGAAGCTTTTTCCTGGTCCAGATACCTGCTGATAAACCCGAGCACCGCCTGTTCGGCCGGGCTGAAAGCATTTAATTGATCGGTTTCGGGATGGCCTTTAATAAAATCCTCTCCATACCATTTAAAGATCGGGGAGAGCTTCACCTTGCTTTTGCCGGGAATCACGCTGCACTTTTCCGGGTCAGCGAGAAACTTCCGCACCTGGTCATCGAACTGCCGGTCGAGGTTTTCGCCTGAATAAGGTTCGTTCCTCAAGGAAGGGCCACCCAGGGAAGCAGAGACAAGCGCCAGGCGAACCCTCGGCTCGCTGAACCGGCGTCCCAGTACCTCATGTTCGATCTGTCCTAAGGTGGTGGGCTTCCCCATGACAATGACCTGGAGCTTTTCCCAGACCCCGTCGATCTGGCGGATACTGTTACTGGCGTAAATTAAAGAGGTGAAAAGCGAGCTTTCTATGGGATAGTGGTCGATAATCACGCGCAGGGTTAGCGCATTATAAGCATTGATCCAGAAAGCGATTTTTTCTTTTTCCTGCCAGCTTTGGTAGTCGGTTAATTTCACCGCGCCTAAATCAGCGGCAAACCTGTCGAGAAAATCGCGGTCCTCTTTCAGCCTGCTGTAGTTGACCAGGCCGCTGGCGTTCACATAAAGGGTGAGTACTCTGGCATAGTCCCTGTAAGAGAAGGCTGTTTCCACGGCCAGAGCGGGTGTTATTGCGTGAGTCAAAAGCAAGCCTATTCTCCAGGCGGAAAATATATTCGGGAATATCGAGATTAATATGAGAACGATTAACTTTCTCAATATACTCATTTTAACCCTCTGCATATTGAATGTTCCCTCCATAATTTATTTTTGCAGTTCAAGGCATTTATTTCATCTTATAATAAAATGTTCTGTTAAAAAAGAGAACGGCTTTTTATTTGGCCTGGATTATTTACAGATCAGGTATCAGGGGCATGTTCACGGAGACCCGGGGGGTGGCGGGCGCATGAAATGCGCACCGTTGCGCTTGGAAGCGCAACGGTCTGTGCGACTGAAGTCGCACAGCCGCCCCCCCTGCGCCGGTCGAGAAAACACTTGTCTATACTGGCCTAACATGCTCTCCCATGCATTTTATGAGTAATCCGGGTGTGTAATTATAGTATTTATTTTTATAACCTGCGGAACTTTCTTACTGGATACAGTTCTTTAATTTTAGCTAAACATACAGTACCGGTCACGATCCTTCCAAAAATATCGAGTCTGAAAGGTTATTTTCTCGTGAAAGGGAACAATGTTTATTTATATTATTTTATTTGTTCCCACTTGTGCTGGCTCCATTTAAAACTTATCTTTTTCGAATTTGAAGTTTGGCGGCATGAATCGATTTTCAAAGATACTCTGGCTAAAGGCCTGATTTTGACAAGGGCGGCAGATCATAAATACATTGGAAGTTACGCATGAACTTGCCCGGTGAGCATAAAAAACCGCAGAGAGAGGTTTTGTTTACCAGCGAATTTATCCGTGTCTTGCTGGTCCATTTCCTGGCAATGGGCTCAGCCGGGATCTACTTTTTCCTGCCGCGCTTTATCAGGCTCACGGGCGGGGAGGAGTTCCTGATCGGCTTGATTATGGGAGCACCAGGCGTGGCGGCGGTTTTTTTCAGGCTGCCTGCGGGTTCCTGGATCGACCGTTTTGGCCGCAAGCGGATGCTTATCGCGGGGCTGGGCCTGGCCTCGATTGCTGCAGCCCTGCCGGTTTTCGCGCACAGAGCCGGGGCATACCTCCTCATTGTAAGGGCTTTGGCCGGCGGCTCGATCGTGCTCTATTTCACCGCGATAGTGACCTATGTGGCTGAAAAGGCGCCCTCGACAAGAAGGATAGAGGCTATATCCATTTATGGCGCCGGCGGTTTTGTGGCCCAGGCAATCAGCCCTTACCTGTGCGAGTGGCTGCTGAAAGTTCTTCCGGTAGAGCCAATCAACCGTTACAGAATCCTGTTCGCCCTGGCTGCTCTTTTCTCTTGCCTGTCGTTTTTTCTCAGCTTGCGCCTGGGCGAGGATAAGCCGCATCAGGAAAAACACCTTGCGCCCGACCCATGGATCAGGGTCTTGCGATCTCCGACCATGATTTACCTGTTTATAGCCTCACTTGTTTTCGGGATCGGCTACACCTCGATGTTCAGCTTTGTTACCGACTTTACCAAGCTCGAGAAACTGGGTTCGCCGAGCAGCTTTTTCATCTCCTATTCGGTTACCGTGATTATCCTGCGCATCTCGACCGGCCACCTGCTCGACCGCCTTGATCGGCGCCTGGTAGTGCTCGCTGCTCTGATTATCATATCAGCCGGCCTTTATTACGCCTCATTCTGTACGGGCAAGTCTGGCCTTATCATTGTGGGAATATTGACAGGCACGGGTCACGGCTATATTTTTCCTTCTTTAAGCTCATTGACCTATGACAGTTCCCCGGCCCGCAACCGCGGTACATCCATGGCCCTCTACATGCTCGGCTTTGACCTGAGCGTGATGCTGGCGACCCCCATCCTGGGGCGGATCGCCGAGACCTGGAATTACCTGACTATGTACCGCATCTCAAGCTTGATGGTCTTGGCCGGTGTTTTAATTTATGCCACCGGCTGGCGTTATCATGCTCCTGAGGCGCTGAGCCGGTCAGCCCGGGGGCTTAAGGATATGTTTGCCGAGAGCACGGGAGCTTTCTATTGAAGCCCTGGACTTTCGCCCGCAGTGTCGGCTCGGGCTTCAGGCGCTTTGCCCGGAGCTCCGGTTCGGCAAAAGAGGGTCTGTAAGACATTGTCATACAGAAAAAGGCTTTAACTTCTGAAAGGAGCGCAGCCTTATGTCTCCACGCAGGATATGCTTTCTCCTTCTGGTGTTTTTCTGCCAGGGGCAGTTACTGGCCCAGGGAAGGCCGCTCGAGTTCGAAGATCTTCTGCGCATCAATCGCATCTCAGGGCCAGTTGCCTCCCCTGACGGCCGCTGGGTGGCATTTGCCAGAACTACCCACGATACCCGGACCGGCGAGCCATCCTCAGATATCTGCCTCATCCCTCTAACAGGAGGCGAGGTTAAAGTCTTGACGAGTGGAGGCAAGGGCAATACAAGCCCCATGTTTACACCGGATGGAACTTCCCTTATCTTTGCCTCGACCCGCACCGGAAACAGACAGTTTTTCATTCTGCCGCTCGCGGGCGGCGGCGAGGCTGTCCAGCTCACATCGATCCAGGGCGGCGCACAGGGCGGCGCGCTTTCACCGGATGGCAAATATCTTCTCTTTCACGCCTCTGTACTTGTGGACAGCGCCTCGGTGGTGGATTACAAGGGCCCGGATTCAACTCCCAGGGCTCGCATAATCGATGAGCTGCTTTACCGCCACTGGGATCAATGGAGAAACGGAAGTTTCAGTCACCTGTTTATTAAAAGGATAAAGGGGGAGGAGGATCCTTCGGACCTTACCCCGGGCCGGGTAGACTGTCCGCCGATCAGCCTGGGAAGCGGGTCCGACTATGCCGTAAGCCCCGATGGACAGTATGTTTACTATGTTGCGAACCGCGACCCGGTTGTAGCGATAAGCACGAACAACGATATCTGGCGGGTCTCTGCTTCCGGCGACAGCCTGATTAAAATCACAGCCAGCCAGGCCAATGACAACCTGGTCGCTCTCGATCCGAGCGGCAGGTTCCTAGCTTACCGGGCCATGGCGCGGCCCCGCTTCGAGTCGGACCGCCTCTCTCTGTGGCTGAAAGACCTGAAGACCGGTGGGAAAGTAAACCTCACTGAGGAGCTCGACCGCAGTATCGATGAGGTGCTATGGGACCCCGCCGGAAAGTATCTCTATTTTACAGCCGAGGATGAGGGAAAAGTCTCTATTTTCCGGGTAACGGCCCGCCTTGAGGGAAAAAGAGAAATCCTCTGCCTGACCCGTGAAAAGACCTATAAAAATATCCGGATCACCCCGGACGGCAAGACTCTGGTGGCCCTGAAAGAGTCTTTCACAGAACCGGCAGAGCTTGTGGCCCTTGGAGTCGATGGAAAATCGGAGCGTAAGCTGACCCGGCTCAACGAGTCGGTACTTTCAACAGTCGAGATGAACGAGGCTGAGTCGTTCCGGTTCCCTGCGGAAGACAGCGTGCTTGTGCACGGCTTTCTGATCCGTCCCCCGGGATTCGATCCCGGCCGGAAATACCCTCTGCTCTATCTTATCCACGGCGGTCCCCAGGGAGCCTGGACCGATGAGTTTCACTACCGCTGGAACGCCCAGATGTTCGCCTCCTGGGGTTATGTGGTGGTAATGGTCAACCCGCGCGGCTCGACCGGTTACGGGCAGAAATTCACAGACCAGATAACAGGCGACTGGGGCGGCAAGTGCTACCGCGACCTCATGCGCGGGGTGGACTGCCTGCTCGAGCGCTATGATTTTATCGATCCCGGACGCCTGGGCGCTGCGGGAGCCTCTTTCGGCGGCTACATGATCAACTGGATCGAGGGGCATACGGACCGCTTCCGCTGCCTGGTCAACCATGACGGGGTGTTCGATCTCGAAAGCGAGTTCGGCTCCACAGAGGAGCTCTGGTTCCCGGAATGGGAGTTCGGCGGCACCCCCTGGGAGAATCCGACTCTTTACAGAATGTGGTCGCCGCACCGCTACGCCGAGAATTTCAAGACCCCGATGCTCGTGATCCACGGGGAAAAAGATTACCGGGTTCCCCTGGAGCAGGGGCTTGCAGCCTTTACTACTCTGCAGCGCATGGGTATCGAATCCCGTCTTCTTTATTTCCCGGATGAGGGCCATTGGGTCTTGAATCCAAAAAACAGCCGTCTCTGGTACGACACTATCCGCCAGTGGCTTGCCGGCTATCTCAACCCATGAGTGCGGTTTGAATTGAGACGGATGTTTGGAGCAGATCGCAAAACACTAAATTCTGGAGAGCCGATAATTGGAAGGGGATAACGGAAAAAAACAGATCAAAAATGAAGTCCTTTCTTCCCTGCCCGGCATAGATGGGGCAGCGGGCCTGGTACGCCTGGCTGTCGAGTCAGGCCAGGAGCATCTGTTCAAGGGCTGGGCTTCGCGCAGCGAGGAGTTCCGCGGGAATCTGATCCGGGAGCTGGCCCGGATAGACTGGGAGGTGCTCAAAGAGGCGGTCGCCATTTTGAAAGGGGAGCGCGAAGAAAACCAAAGGGATGAATCCCGGATTTTACCCAAAGTCATGCGCACTTTCACCGAGCAGGCAGAGTTCCGGGACCAGGAGGATGAGCTGGGGCGGGAAGCTCTGATACACGGGAAAGTGGGCTGGCTTGTGCCGGCTGGAGGCTCGGGCTCGCGGCTTGTCAAAGTGCTCGAGGAAATCTACGCCTCGCTTCCTTTCAGGCGGCGCTACAAGGTGGCTGATCGCGAGATGCGCTCTTTTGACCAGAGCTGCGCCAAAGGGCAGCTGCCGATCACCCCGGTGATGGGAAAAACATTCTACGGGCTGTTTATCGAGCAGGCCCTGGCCCTGGGGGCCAGAGTGGGCCGGATGCCGGTGCTCCTCTTGATGCTCAGCGATGAGACAAGGGAAGCCTCCCTGTACACGATCACCAACCATCCGCTTTATCGGGCTCTGGAGCAGGCCATAGTGCTTTTCGACCACGGCATGAACCCGGTGCTCGATGAGAGCGCCCGGATAATCCCCAGGGACATGGAAGGGCACCTGGTGTTTTCAGGCAATGGCAACGGGGGGATGTTCAAGGCCATGCAAGAGACCGGATACCGCGGAGCGGAAAATATTTTCAGCTTTCTCAAAGCCCGTGACATCCAGGTGGTCTGTTTCTCCAATGTGGACAACCCGGCGGCCGATATTATCCTCCCGCGCATGCTCGGCAGCCATCTCCGCCTGGGGGTCAGCCTCACTTTCGGGGTGGTCAAAAAGGTCGATCCATTCGAGCGGGTAGGCATGATTGTCCAACTGGCCGGTCAGAAAAACCTGGACAAGATAGAATACAACGAGTTTCCGGAAACTCTCGCCGAGGCGCGCAACCCGGATGACCCGAGCCGACTGTTGTATGAGCACGGTGATGTGAACGTGTTTTTGATGGATCTCGAGGAAATGGAAAAAGTCCGCCACCTGCCCCTTAAAGTATACCGCAACAAAATGGTGAAAACACCCGCCGGCAAACACAGCGGCAACAAGTTCGAATCCTTTGCCTTTCACATTATCCGGCAGGTGCCTGCGGAAAATGTGGATGTGAAAGAGATTCTGCGCGAAGAGCAGTTTATGCCCACCAAGAACTCGGTCGGGCGCGACAGCCCGGCGACTGTTATCCGCGCTCTCTGCACGCGCAACATGCGCTGGCTCGAGGCCCAAGGCGCCAGGCTGGCCCGCCAGGATGTGGAAAGCTGCCTCGAGGACTACAAGGCTCTGATCAAGGAGAAAATCGCCCAGGCTGCTCAGGGCGGAGCATTCGATGGAGAGCTCCGGAAACTGCGCTCCATGATGGATAAAATGCGCGCCTCTGCCGGGCAGGCCTCGATCGATGAGCTTTTCAGCGCTGTCTGCGCCCTGGGAAACAAAGCCCAGAGCCAGGGCAATCAGAAATTGAAGCTTGCCTGCGACCATGCCTACAGCGTCCTTGTGCCCGGCGAGGCCAGGGCGTTTGTCGAGTTCAGCCCGGCTTTCGCCCTGGAGGCCGAGGACCTTGCGGAAATGGGCGTGGGCGAAGGCTGGGTGCTGGAAGAAGACTGCCAGGTGGCCCTTACCGGCCATCCGACCCAGGTGACTGTGGGCAGCGATTTCACCGCACGCAGGAACAGCGTTTTTATTCTCGATATCAAGAACGAGTATGGCGGGGTGAGCTTGAGCGATGACCGCTGGCTCACTTTCGAGCTCGACCGGGCAGGCTCAGCCGAGATCGGCGACAATGTAACAATTGAAGAGAACGCCGAGATCGAGATCCATGTCCACGGCTCGGGCCGGCTGGTGATCCCGGACGGCACCGTGCTCCGAGGAGATCGGTTTATCGAGGTGCCTGACAGGGAAGAAGTGATATTGAAGGGATAGTTTTTATCTTGTAAGGAAGAAAGCAGCCGCTGAGACCCTATGGAGAGCTGTTCCTGATTGCATAATTCTGATCAAATATGATCCGAGATGGATAATTAATTTCAGCTTTACACTTGACATCCCGGAATCTATTACACTTTGGCTTGTAAAGAAAAAGCTCCGCCCGGTTCTTCCTGCACGGAGCCTTCAGGCAGAATATATATTGATTTTTTCTTGTTCTCAATCCACTGTCTCCCCAAAAGTTAGAAATTATTGCGGCTTGTCTGGCCTGGAAGTCGATATCTGTTTTGGAATTGACATCTTAGCCTGGTTGCTTTATTTTTTTAAACTACTGCCAAAACAAAACTTGCTGAGACGGTCTAGACTTATTTTTTGTGACGCCATATTAAAATCTCGGAACAAGCTGCAATGTCAACTGCTTCTATTAAGTCCCTTTTTACTGCCACCAGAAATTGTATTTCTTCATATATTGTCGGCCTTGTATCCGGTAAAAACCGGAATGCAAAAGATATCCTGTTAATAAGCGCGATATTCTCCACGGTTTTCATTGTTATTCTTTCAATATCTTTTGGCGGGGATAGCCTGACCTATTATGATTACGCTTTATTTATGCTGGGAGAAAAAAAGGATATAATAATGGGTCGGAATCCAGGATTCCCAGCCATTTTAATTATTACAGGTGTAACTTCCCTTAATTCTTTTAAATTTTTGTTTTTACTCCAGGCATTGATGGCTGCTTTAATACCGGTCTTTATTTACAAATCTGCATTATATATTAATAAAAAATTTGCGTTCTGGGCGGCAATATTCAGCATAGTTTCTTTAATACCATATAAATTTATCAAAGACACAGATTCAGACCTTCCCTTTATGTTTTTCCAGTTTTTAGGCATCTGGTTATGTGCTCGCTATTTTTATACAAAAAAAATACATAATATTTATCTTGTATCTTTAGTTTCAGTCTGTATGTTTTTGCTTCGTCCTTCGGCAACATTATTATTTGTTGTCTGGTTTTTCGTTCTTTTTATTTCCGCACCGAAAAAATTTTTACATATAGCAATTTCAATGCTTATTATAATAGGTTCATATATTGGCTGGTTTGCCATTAAAGATCATTTTTATGAGACACCTAAAACAAGAATAGCTTATACAACCGGAAGGTTTCTTTTTCATGTCCCATATATGAGAGGGCTAATAATTCGGGAAGAAAACGGGAGTGCCTCTCAAAAACTAATTGAGTGTGTAAAATCCGATATCTCAAAGTATTTTAGTCCCGACAATCCTGATTATAATTTAGTTGAGACCCTTGGTATGACCAACTATCCACCATCTCGTTTTGAATATTTTTTTGGTAGATTTCGTGGTCATCCGGATAGCTTGTCTAAAGAAATATTCAACAATCCAGGGCTAGCCTACTTAGGGTACCTTCTTTTTACATTTGATTGTCCGGAAGTTAACAATATGGAACTTTTATTTTTCAGGGTGGTTTATGAAACCTTAAAAGCAAATCCAGTCGCAGGAATTGAAATGTATCTGAGTTACTTCATTGCTTTTGCTATTGGGCCCCAAGTAAATTATACTTACGCACAAGAATCTGCTTATCGAATTATTTATGATATTCCTACACGCTTCATTAATCTTGAACCAGGCAATCCCGCGTTTACAAAAGGCACTTTACCTCAATCACTTGTAAAAGAAATACAATATAGCTTTTTCAAAAATAACTTTGTTCTAAAAATTTTGGCCTTTGCCAATAAGATTTGGTGCAGGATGCTCTTTTTTTTAAGGCCTTTTGTTTTTTTAGGGATGTTGTTTAGCGGAATAACATTATACAGATCAAAGCACTTTAATCTTGTCAGTTTAGGAATCTTGACAGTTATTTATCAGGCTTTAGTTGTAATATTTTTTGCAAATCCCCTTTTTCGCTATGTAACTCATACTATTTTGATTGAATTAATGATATGTTTTTGTGGGTTACCAACCTTATTCGAATATACAAGGAAAAGGTTGATAGGGTCTGATGAAAAAAGTATTTGAACGAGTCAAAGTAAAGAGAGACCTGTGTGAAATGTTATCATTTAGCCAAATGGCATAGTTTGCTTTTTATGATATCGAAAAGATCAATGAGTTATTGTAGAGTCGGCCGCGAAGTGCCAAACCTCCAAACTTAAGGGTGAAGGTCTAAAGGTCGGTTTCGATGGCAGTCCCAGGCTTGAATTTCATGGTCCGAAGGTTGTCAGGCCCGGCATGTATATTACTTTTCAGATTGCCGGGGTGGCTGTCAGCAGGATGATATTTGCTGAAATCCTGTTCCGAATTAACCGATTGCGATGTTGTGCGGTATAATAATATCCGGGCATTGAATGAACTACGGGTGATATGTCTCTCTTTTAAAAATTTTATTCAATAGAACTTTAAAAGTCCAGGGCAAAACGATTTATTTATTTTATTAGCCGTTAAGAGGACGGTGAAAAAGTCTTTTCAATACTCCTGAAATTAAAATTTATTTTATGCTCCTGACTGTCAAGGGCAGGTAAATCAGCCGGCTGGCTCACTCTTGACAGCCAGGAGCCGGTACTTCCGAGGTTTTTCACCAGGCTTGAAAGAGAGATTATTCCATGAAGACTGTAATCCTGGCAGGAGGGTTGGGGATGCGGTTGCGAGAGGAAACCGAATACAGGCCCAAGCCCATGGTCGATATCGGAGGCAAACCTATCCTCTGGCATATAATGAAAATATACACCCACTACAATGCCAGGAAATTCGTTATATGCCTGGGCTATCGGGGAAACATGATAAAACAGTATTTCCTCGAATACGAAGCCTTGAACAATGATTTTACCATCCAACTCGGCTCTGACAGGGGAATTACCTATCATTCCAGGCACGAGGAGCAGGGTTTCGAGGTCACTCTTGCCGACACCGGGGAAAATGTTATGACAGGGGGTCGGGTAAAGAAGATAGAGAAATACATTGATACGGATACTTTTATGGTCACCTATGGGGATGGCTTAACCAACGTTAATATCAATGAACTGCTTAAGTTTCACTATAGCCATGGATTAATCGCCACAGTGACAACAGTCAAAACCTCTTCACGGTGGGGAGTAGTAAATGTCGGTGAGGATGGAAAGGTGAGTAATTTCGAAGAAAAGCCTCTGGGTGGCTGGGTTAACGCAGGCTTTTTTGTATTTAACCGCAAAATATTCGATTACTTAGAGGGTGATGATTGTGTCTTGGAGCAAAAGCCACTGTACACCCTGGCCAGGGAAAATCAACTCGCCGCATATCGTCACGAGGGACCATTCCTGGTAATGGACACCTACCGCGAATATATCGCCCTGAATAAATTATGGGATAAGGGTGAAGCCCCTTGGAAAATCTGGAAATAAAGTACCTGGACGGTGATGGAAACATGTTGGACGACATCTATAAAGGGAAGAAAATTCTCCTGACCGGTCACACCGGTTTCAAGGGAGGGTGGCTGTCACTCTGGCTTGATGCTCTTGGTGCCAATGTTGTAGGATATTCCCTGGACCCTCCCTCTGAGCCTAATTTCTATAACGCAGTGGGCTTGAGCGAAAACCTGAAACATATTCACGGGGATCTGCGCGATTTCCGGAAACTCTGTGAGGTCATTTCCGAGAACCGGCCGGAAATGATATTCCACCTGGCTGCTCAAGCGCTGGTTCGCTGTTCTTACCAGGAACCACGATATACTTATGAAACCAATGTCATGGGAACGGTAAACCTGCTCGAGGCGGTGCGGCAATCTGATTGCGTGCGTGCGCTGGTATGTGTCACCAGTGACAAATGTTACGCGAACCGTGAGTGGATTTGGGGATACAGGGAAAACGACCCGATGGGGGGAGACGACCCTTACAGCTCCAGCAAAGGCTGCGCCGAGCTGGTTGTCTCCGCATATACCAGGTCGTTTTTCCCGCCTGAAAATTACGCAAAGGACCATCGTGTTGCGGTGGCCTCGGCGCGGGCGGGAAATGTAATCGGAGGAGGAGATTGGGCAACCGATCGCCTGGTCCCCGATTGTGTAAGCGCTTTGAGCAGCGGGGAAAAAATACGGATCCGCTATAAAAAGGCTATTCGTCCCTGGCAGTACGTGTTGGAACCTCTTTATGGATATCTGCTTCTGGGTGCAAAATTATGGAAAAATGGCACCGAATTCAGCGGTGGCTGGAACTTTGGACCAGTGGACAGTGATTTATGGACGGTTGAGGAACTGACTAGGGAGATCTGCAGACTGTGGGGCGAAGGGGATTTTTTCATTGACAGTCTCAAGCAGCCCCATGAAGCCAACTGGCTCAAGCTGGACTGCAGCAAAGCCTTGATCCAACTAGGATGGCGCCCCTGCTATACAGTAAGCCGGGCCTTGGAGCAGACTATCCAATGGTACCGGAATTATTACGCAGGGATGAGTCAGAAAAAACTGAAAGAATTCACCTTGGGACAGATCAATCAATACCAGGTGGAGAAATCAAAAAAGGACCTGGAGTTTTAATCTTTCCGCTTTGTCGATTCATCTCAGTGTAATTGGATATCTTAACAAAGGATGTAAAGTGACGGAAAAGAGGGATAACCGGATGCTTGAAGAGAAAAAAAAGCTGGTGTCAATCGTTATACCTGCTTACAACGAGGAGGATGTAATAGAGGAGCTGGGCCGAGGCCTCCAGGCGCTGATGGAAAGGAACGCCCGTTATGATTTCGAGGTCATTATTGTCGAAAACGGTTCCCAGGACAGATCATACGATAAGATTGTCGCCCTTCACCAACAAGACTCCCGCTTTAAAATTGTTCAGCTTTCCAGGAATTTTACAGCCGATGGCGGCGTAGCTGCCGGATTAAGGTACTGTAACGGGGACTGTGCAGTGCTGATGGATGCGGATCTCCAGGATCCCCCGGAAATAGTGGACAGTTTCCTCGAGAAATGGGAACAAGGGCATGATGTGGTTTATGGAATAATAGTAAGCCGGGAGGGGATTTCCCCTTTAAGGAAGTTACTCAACAGGATATTCTATTACCTGTTGAACAAGGCTAGCCAAGGTACCATTCCCGCCAATGTCACGGCGTTCCGATTAATAGACCGGATAGTATACAGTCAGCTCAACCAGATGCCGGAATCCCACCGCTTCACCCGCGGCCTTTGCTCCTGGACAGGTTTCAGCCAGGTGGGCATTGAATTCAAGCGGTCAAAACGTTTTGCCGGGGAGTCAAAAGCTCCGTTCTGGGATGCGCTGAAAGAAGCTCTGGATGCCTTGTTTTCTTTCAGCTACCTGCCTCTCAGATTCATTACATTTCTCGGATTAGCTTTAAGCGCATTCTGTTTCGCATTCCTGCTGTTTCAAATAATAGTGGCCATTGTCATGGTCGAGGATGTGCCGGGGTTCCGTACTGTGGTGTTCACTATATTGATGATGTTCGGATTTTTGTTCATCTCTCTGGGTGTCATTGGCGAGTATATAGCGCGAATTTTCGATGAGGTGAAGGGCCGGCCTCTCTTTATCGTGAAGAATACTATGGGCTTTTCCAAGGACTGAGCTCCCGGAAGGCATGCACCTTATCCGGCTGTGGCAATCTTGGTGCTGAAAGAGTGAACAGGGTCCGAAAGGTAAGGGGCCGGCTGGATAACCCATGCTCTTTAGTAGTGATTGCCAAAATAACTTTCCGAATAATAATGTTTCTGTGGTCAATCCGATAGGGATAAACCGCCCCTGCAATCCCATCTTTTCATTTAGCACTTATTCCTTACATTCGCTATAAACCCGAACATGTTTTTCTCTATACTATCCCTTTCTCCTTTTGAGGCGGTGTCAAAGCTGGATAACATATTGAAACAATCTCTCTCCTCATTTTATATCTATCACCTTGAAAGTCGAACTTTATTCTACCTGAGATAATCCGGAAATCCCTTACCGGTCAGAGCAAATACTTTTCCCGAATGCACGCATTCACCTAATCTTTTGAAAATCGGTCACTTATACTCCTTGCACTTTCCCTGCTGCAGTATCTCTTGACTAAATATGGAGCTTGCTTTATTTTAAATCAATTTATGCGGCACAGGCCACCGTTACCAAACTGTTAAATTTCCAAGCTTTAAATAACCTAGAAAACCCTGACACAGCACCTTGGATCATAAGCCCGATTTTCCCTGGACATGGTCACGCTATCCTGTGTCCGGGATTGCTAAGGGATGAAAAATAATACTGCAATTAATGTGGTAACGAATTGCCCGCTGACATCTGACCTGTATTCAAAAACCATACATCGAAGAAGAAAATATGAAACGTGATCGCATCCATTCTGCCGGACCATCCATTACCGCCAAAGAGATAGAGACTGTCATGGATGCCATCCAGAATGGCTGGTATAGCAATTACCGGCATTACCTGGAGCGCTTCGAGAAAGAGTTCGCGGAATATGTGGGGGTCAGGCACGCGATTGCCACCACCTCGTGCACCACAGCCTTGCACCTGGGAGTAGCCACCCTGGGTCTCAAGGAAGGGGATGAGGTAATACTGCCGGATCTTACCTGGGTCGCCACGGCCAGTGTGCTTATTTACGAGGGAGTGAAACCGGTAACTGTGGATATCGATCCGGATTCGTGGACCATCGATCCTGATGCGGTTCGCAAGGCTATTACCCCCAGGACTAGGGCGATCATGCCAGTGGACCTCTACGGTCATCCCTGCGATTACGATGAGATCATGAAGATAGCCGTGGAGCATGGTCTCAAGGTTTTGTCCGATGCCGCGCCGGCAGTGGGCTCGCTGTACAAGGGGAAATCTACTGCCGCCTATCCCAATATAGCCTGTTACTCGTTCCAGGGCGCCAAGATGATGGTCACAGGTGAGGGGGGAATGCTGGTGACAAACGATGACGAGCTGTTCGAGAGAGCGGCTTTTCTGGCTGAGGATGGCCGCGATGAATCTAAGAAGACTTTCTGGATCCAGGAAATCGGCTACCATTACAAAATTGCGAACCTGCTGGCTGCTCTCGGAGTGGCCCAACTGGAGCGGGTGGAGGAGTTGGTGGCCATGAAACGCAAGCAGTTCGACATGTACTACGAGCGCCTGGGACATGTGCCTGGTATCAAGATGTTCCGGGAAAAAGAGGGTTGCCGCGCCAATTGTGCATATCCCTCCTTGCTGCTGGAAGGAGAGTTCCCGGTGAACCGGGATGAACTGCGAAAAAGACTTCGTGAGAGAAAGATCGATACCAGGCCGCTGTTTCCTCCTCTGAGTGAGTTCGATATGTTCGATGATGCCGATACGCCGGTCGCAAAACGAATTGCCGGGACCGGGATAAACCTGCCGACTCCTGCCTACCTGGATCAGGATGATGTGGATTATATCTGTGGAGCTATTCTGGAGATACTCGAGGTAAAATGACAATCACGCTCTGAGAGATTCAAGATCTAAGGAAGGGGAAAATGAAGTGTATTGTTTGTGAATCCAAAAATGTCGAGCTGATGTTTTTTCTTGAAAACGGTCCTAAGTATGCCCAGAAATTGCTGGTCAGACCCGACCCCGTGGCCGGCTGCCGGGTCAACATATCCCTTTACAAGTGCCGCGACTGTGACATGGTGCAAATAAACCCGGATGATCTGACCCATGAGGAATATTTCGAAGATTACCTGATGAGTCGCAGTTGCACTGAGCTATATACCCGGTACGATAATGAGCTGGCCGAGATTTTCGTGAATAAGTTTGATCTCTCAGGCAAAAGTGTGTTGGAGGCGGGCTGTGGAGATGGATATTTTGCCGAGCAACTGCAAAAGCGCGGTGCCCGAGTGGCGGCGATAGAGCCATCGGCAACCGCCTGCCGTCTGGCTGGGGAACGTGGAGTTGAATGCTTCAATGTCTTTGTCGATAATGAGATCGAGAAACATGTAAAAGAGAAATTCGATGCCTTCGTTACCAAGCAGGTAATGGACCTGCTGAAAGACCCGAACAGTTTCCTGCGCAATCTGGCCAAACTGCTCAAACCCGGGGCCTATGGCCTGATCGATGTGCCCTCCTGGACCAAGACCCTTTTCGACAAGCGCTACTTCGATGTTCTACCGGACAGAGTGGGATATTATACAGCCAATACCCTGGTTAAAATATTGGAGCGCAACAACTTCCATGTCATAGAAGTATTCCATGGAGCGGAGAATGAATATGTAGGCGCTTATGTTTATTACGAGGGCCGCAAGAATGGGCTGAATCAGGCTTTCAAGGATGAGTTTCTGGGTTTCAGGAAAAAGTTTTCCGGGCTGATGGAACAGATGTCCGCCGAGGGCAAAACAATTGGAGCCTGGGGTGCCGGCGCCAAGGGTGTTACTATCTTTTCTTTCACCGGCATGGATTCCGGTAAGATCAAGTACGTGATCGACAAAGACCCGCACAAATGGGACCATTATCTCCCGGGCAGCCTGCTTAAAGTAGTTTCGCCCGACATTTTAAAAACAGAACCCACAGATGCTCTTATTATAACCGCGGCCATGTTCTACAGGGAGATTACCAGAGAGCTGATGCGTGACTATGGGTATAAAGGAGATTTGATCCTGCTTAGCCCTGAGCCCCATGTATTATCCAGCGAAGAGATCAATAAAATCTTGAAAAATCAATAATATTTTATTGTAACATAATTCCCTAAACCCGGTTGAAAAGGGCAGCAGAATTGCGAATGGAACAAATCAATGAATCCGGAGCGGAAGCCGGCTTTTGGATTCAACCGAAAACATAATGGCGAATTCAACCGCTGATACTAACGGAATGCTAGAGATTCCCTGTCCCTTGTGTTCGGGCACAAGCTACAGGATGCTGTATAATGCCAGGTTGGGAGACCTCGAGGCTTCTTTCGACTACCTGACAGAGACACCGAGTAATTTCCGGGTGGTGCGCTGCCTGGATTGCAGAATGGTCTATTCCAGTCCTGTCTTTTCAGAGGAGAAGTTCCTCTCTCTCTATCGAGACAGCCGGATCGATAAAGCCATCGAGGATATCGATCTGCATGCAATCAGAATAAACATGCGGCGCTACCTGGACCGGTTGATACGAATATCCGGCATGAACGGTGGCTCCTTGCTCGATGTGGGTTGCGGCTGCGGTCATCTGTTGGAATACGCCTCGAGCCTGGGTTTTAAGGTCCACGGTGTGGACCCCAGCCTGGAGGCGGTAAACCATGCCCGTGAACTTCTGGGAGTTGACACTATCCTGACCGGGAGCTACCAGCGGACGCTTTATCCTTCCGGATCTTTCGATCTGGTTCTTCTGATCCACGTGATAGACCATGTTATTTCCCCCAAAGATCTGCTGAAAACTGTACACTATCATTTAAAACCCGGCGGTTATGTTTTTATCGTCACCCATAATATTGCAAGTCTGCTGAGCCGGCTCACCGGCGAAAACTTCATCGCCTATTCCGTGCAGCATATCAGCTATTTCAACCCGGATTCACTACGGAAAATGCTGGCCAGTTGCAATCTGGATTTTGTGCAGGGGATGAAATCAGTTACCACTTATCCTCTCTGTCATTATGTAGAAAACGGCATATCCAACCCTGTCTGGCGAAACAGGCTCATCCGGCTGCTCTCGGTACTGGGCCTGGCTCAAGTAAATTTTTCTTTTCCGTTCGGTAATATCGAAGTAATCGGCAGAAAAGGAAGCGCCTGACCATTGAAGGAAAGAGATTGATGCTTGTTTCAGAAATAATCCTGGACTATCTGGTCTCGAAAGATGTTAAAAAAGTTTTCTTGCTTACTGGGGGAGCTGTTTCTTTCCTTGTCGACAAGTTTCATGGGAGGGAAGACATAGGTCATGTGTGCACGGCTCATGAGCAGAGCGCGGCCATGGCAGCCGATGCCTATAGCCGTATGAGGCCCGAGAGCATTGGGGTGGCCATCGCCACCAGCGGGCCCGGGGGAACCAACCTGTTAACCGGCATCGGCTGTTCCTGGTTTGATTCCATCCCGGTCCTGATGATAACCGGACAGGTCAATACTTATGAAGCCAAAGGCAAGCTTCATGTGAGGCAGATCGGCTTTCAGGAGCTGGATATCGTGGATGTGGTGCGGCCTATTACCAAGTTTGCCGCCCAGGTCAATGATCCGCAGGATATTCTTTACTTTCTGCAGAAAGCCGTGCACATCGCCAAGAGCGGACGTCCGGGACCGGTTCTTCTAGACATACCCATGGACATTCAGCGCAGGGAGGTGGATTTAAGCACTTTGCGGCAATTCATCCCTGAAGACGACACCTCCACTTATCACATTAACTGCCGAGACCGGATGGATGCCTGTCTCGAGCTCCTGTGCTCGTCAAAGAGGCCCATCCTGCTGGCTGGGGGCGGCGTGCGCAATGCCGGCGCCACCGGAGCTCTGAAAGCGGTCTCTGAAAGACTGGGTATTCCGGTAGGGACGAGCACCAATGGGATCGATTCTTTCCCTCACGATCACCCGAACTTTGCAGGATTTATCGGTGTTTACGGGAACCGTGCGGCCAATTTTGCCCTGGCAAGCTGTGATCTGCTGATAGCCGTGGGTTCCCGCCTCGATTCGCGCCAGACAGGCGTCAAATGCGAGCTTTTCGCCCGCAAGGCCAGAAAAATCGTGGTGGATATAGATGCTGAGGAACTAAATGTCCGGATCAAGGCTGATGTGGCTCTGCACAGCGATGCCCGGGTTTTCCTTGATCATCTGGGCCAGGCAACAGAGAAACTCGAGTTCCCGGATCACTCCGAGTGGCTCGAAAAGATTAGACAGTGGAAATTTCAGTATCCGGCTTGCCCTCCGGAAGCCCGTAATTTAACTGACAGGATTAATCCGTATGTTTTCCTGGAAGCTCTCTCCAAAGAACTGGGACCGGATGATGTTGTCACCCTGGATTCAGGTCAGAATATGCTCTGGGGCATGCAGACTATTTCCTCCCGGGCGCGGATGAGGATGTTCACCGCAGGAGGCATGTCTCCCATGGGTTACAGTCTGCCTGCGGCCATAGGAGCGGCGTTCGCCCATAAGCAGGGAAGGATTGTCTGTCTTATCGGTGACGGGGGCTTGCAGATAAACATACAGGAATTAGAAACCTTGTGCCGCTACAACCTGCCGGTTTCAGTATTTGTAATGAACAACAAATCCCTGGGACTGATCCGCCAGTTCCAGGATGACTACCTGAATGCGCGTTATGTCGCCTCGGTTCCTCAGGAGGACTACCCGCGGCCCGATTTTGCCCGTATTGCCGCTGGTTATGGCATAAAGTCAATGAAAATAACTGTTCCGGACGAAATCCCAAGGGCGCTGAAGGAGGTTCTGAATACCCAGGGGCCGGCCCTCTGCGATGTCAATTTATATCCCCGCAGTGATGTGTACTGCAAAGCGGTCATGGGCCATCCGATCGAGGACCAGCAACCTTATCTGGAACGGGAAGAATTGTTTTCCAATATTCTTATCGACTTCGATAAAGCCGTTTATCAGCTTTGATAACCATCCACCCGGGTCGAACTCGGACCTTATCTTTTATTACTGGGGAAAATGAGCGCACTTGTCTGGGGGTCGATTCTTCTTTTCACTGCCCTTTTTTGCCACTCAGTGATCTGGCATATCAAAATTCCGCAGGATTACAACAGTCGGCTTATACAATTATTCGGCGCAGTATTTATTGCCGGGATATCCTTCCTTTTTTACTCATCCTTATCGCAGATAAAGCTTTTTGTACCTCCTCCCTCCAATCCGGTTGAATATCTTCACTTAGGCTGCTTATACGGGGCCGGGACCATTTTCTACATATTTTTTCACGTGGTCCTGATCTATGATAGTCCCACACTGCTAATTGTCGATCTAGTCTCCAAGTCTGGAAACCAGGGACTAAAGGAAGAGGAATTATACAAAAGCATTACTGATGATCTGTTGGTTGCATCTCGCATGGAAGACTTGGTTATCGATGGGATGGTTTACCGGGAAAACGACAGGTACAAGCTCTTGCCCAAGGGCAGGTTTCTCCTGGAAGCTGTGTCCTTTTCCCGCCGCTTGATGAATGCTCCCAAACTAGGCGGTTAAATAGAATGATCATTTTGCTCGAATTCAATTTCATTACGGGTCTTGCAGTCTACTGCCTGATGCAAATCTTTATGATGCGCTTCTTTCCCGGCTTAGGTTTTTTCAAATCACTTTTCATCGGGTTTTTCTGCGGCCTGTTTGCCATTCCCGGATTGTTTCTATTATTTCAATCCCAACCGCACTGCGGACCTAATTATTATGCCTTGATTACTACTAACATCCTTACATATCTATTCCTTTCCTATTGTTATTCCGATTTCCTGATGTTTGGGGAGAGTGCATTGAGAATAAGGATAATGCGGGAGATTCTCGAATCAAAAAATGGGCTCAGCCTCAAGGACATTCTGGATAAATACAATGTCAGGAATATTATAGGATTAAGGCTTAAGAGACTGGAAAGCAAAGGACAGATTTTCAAACTGAATGACAGGTATTATCTTCGAAGCGGAATACTGGTGCTGCTTGCCAGGGGGATTAAAATACTCCGCTATATATTCACGGCTCACTGAGCTCTGTATTATCGACTTCTGAGCTCATAGGACTTACCATATATAAATTTCTTTAATGTACTCCTTTACAATCAGCATGCCTGCCCTGTATAGCGTATGTCCACGGCTCAGGCCGGCTGGTAATCCCGGACGGCGCAGTGTTCAAAGGGGAGCGGTTTATCGAGGTGCCGGACGAGGAAGAAGTGACGGTAACTTGAATTAATTTGAACAATTATGAGTTTTCTGCAGGCTCAGGTACTTGACTATTTTCAAGATATGGACTTGACAAACAGAGCTGCGATAAAACCAGCCAGAGTGGAAAGGCCCACTACAGTCCCTCCCTGCTCGAAAGCCTCCGGGAGCATGGTCTCGGCGATCACGGTCAGCATGGCCCCGGCGGCCATACCTCTGATCACAGCCAGGAAAGCATCAGAAAGGCCCTGGAAATACAGATTTCCCAAAAGGGCGCCGATCGCGGTCATCAGGGTAATGGAAGTCCACATGAGCAGAATTTTGTATTTTGAATATTCTTGATTCCGCATCACCACTGAGCTCGACATAGCCTCTGGTAAATTGGACAAGAAGACTCCGGCCACGAGAGGCCACGGAAGCCCCTCTTCAATTGTTACTGAAATGCCGATAACCAGTGATTCGGGTATACCGTCCAGCAGGATACCGAGCCAGATCCCGAGAGTCGCTGCCCCTGCCTGTTCCTTGACAGCCTTGTTGATATCCAGCGAGGTCGGGGTGAGATCATAACTTTTTAAAAAAGTAGAAGCCTTTTTCTTCCATTCTTTGGCTGTCTTTTTCGGCACTATGGCTTTTTTGACCAGATCATCGCTTCTTTCTTTCATCAGGGTTTTTACGGCCTTTTTTACCTTTTCGGAACCTGTCAAGAGCGTATCGAAATCTTCCCTGGAAACCCTTAAAAGATTCGTTTTTTCCAGGGCAACTGCCGAAGCTGTCCTGGGGTTGTCAGTCAAGAGCGCCATCTCGCCGAATGTGTCTCCCGGACCCAGCCTGGCAATGGATTTCTCTTCACGGACAATTTCGACTGTCCCTGATTGAATCAGGTAAAGGGCGCTTCCTCTGGTTTCTTCTTTAAACACCAGCGCACCTTGCTCTACGGCCACTTCATCCACATGGGGAACTAATTTGGCGATTTCCGTGGGGTCCAAAGCCTGCAGAATGGAAACACCGCTGAGACACTCCAGAATGGCTTCCGCCCTTTCTCTTTCCCTCTTGATCACCTGCCTGAGAATGGTCGATGCCTTGCGGAAAAAGCCGCCTTGAGAGTTAAGTCCCTGGTTGAGAATTTCATAAAGGAGACCTCCGAGCACGCATCCCAAGGCCAAGGGACCGAACCCGACCATTTCAAAAGAGTGCGCCACGATCTCGATAGTCAGGGCAAAAAGAAGCGCTCCTCCTCCAAAAGCCATAAAGGCCGAGGTGATTTTCTCATTCGGCCTGGTTGACAGGCCGATCACAGAACCCATTGGAAGGGACACGGCTGAAATGAATCCTATCAGGCCTGCCGCCAAAACCAGGTTGTCCATTTCTTCCCTCCTTCTTTACTTCAGACCAAGAGGAGTTTAAAGCAGGAGCCCCTCAGACCTCTCCGTACTCTCCCTGGATCTGGCCTGCTCCAGGGCCGGGGTAGTTGGGCGAGTAGTGCATCCTGCGCTTTCCGCGAATCTGGAGCTTATCCCCCTTGACAAAGAAATCTCCGCGCACCGAGAGGTGTTCTGTGAGACGGGCCCGCCATTCGAGCACTTTTGCGCTGCAGCCCGGCACACCGGCCAGGTCTTCCAGCTCGTGCGGGTCATTGGAGAGGTCGAAAAGCTGCTCGCTGCCGTCATAGGCGCAGTAAACGTACTTCCAGTGGCCGTCTGTGAGAGCGTTCCAGTGGTTAGTGTCCCCGTAGCAGCGGTCGTGTTCGAGATCGAGCACCTCCCGCCATGAGCGGTTTTCTCCACGCACGAGCTCGAGCAGGCTCCTACCGTCAAGCCCCGCGATACCGGGCGCTCCGGCGGCATCGAGCAGAGTGGGCAGGATGTCCCGCAGCTCCACAGGCTCGGCTCTTTCGCCCCCGCGCCTGTCATCCATGCCCCAGGTCCGCGGCCAGCGCAGGATCAGCGGGACCCGGGCGCTCCCCTCGTAAGCGTAAGTCTTGCGCCAGAGGTTGTGGTCTCCCAGCATGTCACCGTGGTCAGTGAAAAAAACGATCAGGGTATTGTCCAGGATCTTCCGGCGCTCGAGGGCTGCGAGGATCATTCCGATCTGCTGGTCAATGAAGCTTACGGAGCCGTAATAGCCACGCCTTGAGCGCCGCACAGTGGCTGGATCGAGTTTTCCGTGCCAGATATCGTTGCCGAACTCCTCGGTAACCGGCTCGTAGCGCTCGGCCCAGGCCCCCACAACAGGCGCCGGCATAGTGGATTCATCATAGGCCTCCCAAAACCGGGCCGGCGGGTCGTAGGGACTGTGCGGCCGGGCGAAAGAGACCTTGAGCATGAAAGGCTCGTTTCCCTTGTAATTTTCAATGAACTCTACCGCTGTCCCTCCGGTCCAGCAGGTGGGATGCAGCTCCTCGGGCAGGGCGTAAGGCTTGCTGCGGTAGTCGTTCCAGCCCAGGCCGGTGGTGTCCGGGTCCAGATCCGGGGCCTGCTCTTTGAACCACTTCCGGTAGTCGCTTACGAATCCCGGGCTCTCCACCCGGCCTGACTCATCGACCAGGGTGGCGTGGAAGCCGTGCAGACTTTTCTGCGGAAACCAGTGCATCTTGCCGATACCGAAAGTATAGTAGCCTGCCCGGCTTATTTCAGCCGGCAGCTCGTGAGGGTAATATCTGGCAACCCTGCCGTAGCCGAGCATCCCGTGATTCCAGGGCGAAAGTCCGGTCAAAAGGCCGCTGCGCGCCGGGGTGCAGCTAGGGGTCGAGGTGTAGGCGCGCGTAAAGCGCACTCCCCCGGCGGCGATTTTATCAAGGTTCGGCGTGCGGATCACCGGGTTGCCGAAACAGCCGACACAGTCGGCGCGGAGCTGGTCACACATCAGATATAGAATGTTGGGCTTTTCCCGGGTCACAGGAAGTTTGCCATCCGGGCAGGCAGCAACACCCAGGGCGGCCAGCGCCGCTGAGCCTGCCCCGGCCAGCCGCAGAAACTCCCGGCGGTCGATAGCGCGGTTCCCGCTGGTTTTATCCATTTTGACGATCCTCCGGCCCTTGCTTTGGTTAAATGGTGGCAGGACACGAGGGGGTTTAAGCGATAAAAGCTCAGCTTGTCAGCTTTTAATAAGTTAGACAGAACCCGACAGATGTCAATTTTTTTGTCCTGCATCGGGACAGCAAAAGTTTTTAAAGATTGAATCACTGTTGTCATGCTGTGCCGGACTTGGACCCTTAATAAATAAATTTCCTGCAGCGGCCTGACATATTATTTTAAAGAAATTGCCGGAAAGCTATCTCTCCATCTTTTTCCGGTGAATATCCACAAGATCGGGAATAAAAAACATGTCCCAGGAGCTTTTGAGTAAACCGAAAAAATCCGAGCTGATTCTTTTGGAGAAGTTTGTCGCCAATGCAGGACATGAATTGCCTGCTGAATCTTTAGCGCATTCAGGCCTTTTGATTTATTCCTACCCAGGGAAGAGGCGGGGCCCTGCACAGCTTGTTATTAAAGGCAGAGTCTTTGAGGATCTGGCGGCTTATCTTGCAGGGTCTGCTCCGGAGATATATGCTGCTCTCGTGGCTCTGCTCAAAAAAGGGAGCCTGCTCCTGGACTTGGATAGAGGTCTGGCCTGGAGGCCCTATGGGCATGATACAAGCCCGGACACGGCTAAAGTGCTGGAGGCGCTCCGGACAATGGCAATCTTTCCCAATAGTTTTACCAATCTGAAGCGGAAATCGAAAGTTGTCTCTATCATTCTGGGGGGAGGGAAAGGCACCAGGATGAGATCGAAAGACCTGCACAAGGTTTGTTTCCCTATTGCGGGCCGGCCGGCAATCAACCGGCTGCTCGACCAGATCGAGTCGGTCGGGGTCAGCGAGCATATCATAGTGGTTGGAGAAAAGGGGGAGCAGGTGGTCCGGGAGGTCACCGAGGTCAGGGACAATGTGTCTTTCGTGTACCAGATTAACCAGAACGGCACAGGGAACGCTGCCAAACAGGCAGCATACCTTCTCCTGAAAGAAGGGGTCGAGGGAGATGTGCTGGTTATCCTCGGGGATAAAGTTCTGGAAAGAGATGTCCTGATCCGGCTGCGGGATCACTTCGAGCAGATCAAAGCGGATCTGGTCCTGGTTACCGCCGAAAAAAAAGACTGGCCTGATTCGGGACGAATAGTCTGCGACACTAGCGGCCGGCCGTGCGATATAATAGAGAAGCGCGATATCCAGAAAATGCATCTTTCCTATCGGCTCCTCGATTTGAAAAAGCGAAAACCGGGGACTTCCTCACGCACTCTGCTCAAGGAAATAACCAAGGTCGTTCCTTCACTGCCCAAAGCGAGAATCATGTTTCCGGAGCTGATGAAATTTCTCGAGAAGGGAGCTTTTGTCCCGCTCGAAAAGCTCAAAATTCTGATCCCGGAAGATGATATCTATTACAGGATGCAGCAGGACGGGGAGGCATGTTCGCTCTCGGCAGAGGAGCTCGAGCTCGTCACTCCCACGATTAACGCCTCTGTTTATTTATATACAGCGAAAGCATTCTATAACTCTGTTTTTGCCATCCAGTCCGACAATGCCCAGAAAGAGGAGTACCTCACTGATGTTGTGCGCATCCTGGCCCGGGACAGCTCCCGGCCATGGAAAATCTCGACCATCCCGGTAAACAACCGCTACGAGGTGCTGTCTTTCAACAATCCGGAAGAGCTGCTGGCAATCGAGGAGTATTATACCCGCAAAGAATTTCGCAAGGATGTATCCGTAAAATTGTGCGAGAGAATAGACGAGAAATACCGCCAGCATGCCTTGCGCTCGCCGGATGAGTGGCTGCGGATATTCGATGATTTCGGACCCGGGGTGAGACGCCGGTTCGAAGAGATTTACGGCGAGGATGAAAGAATATTTCTGGAACGGCGCAAAGCGTATCTCGATGTACTGGATAAATATATCAGGGTCTACGGGAAAAACGGCCCGGTGATCCTGGCCCGCAGTCCGGGAAGGGTGAATCTCATGGGTCGCCATGTGGAACATCGAGGCGGATATACCAATTATATGACAATCAACCATGAAATGATACTGGCGGCCGGGGTCAGGGAGGATGACGTGATTAATATCCACAATGTGGATGCCAGGCAATTCAGGCCGCGCTCGTTTTCGATCGGCAATGAGATTTCATACCTGCCCTGGGATGAATGGCTGAACATGATCGATTCCGAGACTGTGCGCAGGATGATCCATTCCAGCCAGGGGGACTGGTCGAATTATTTCAAGGCCGCTGCGCTCAGGCTCCAGGAAAACTGCAGGGACCGGCTGCTGTATGGGTTCAACGGGGTGCTGTCCGGGCAGATTCCGCTCGCTGCAGGCTTGAGCTCATCCTCCGCGGTCGTCGTCTCGGCTGCCGAGGCATTGACATTCATCAACGGCCTCTCCCTGGTTCCCAAGGAGTTCGTGGACCTCTGCGGGGAGGGCGAATGGTTTGTGGGCACGCGCGGCGGAAGCGGGGATCATGCGGCAATGAAATTCGGGGAGCGGGGAAATGTGATCCACATGGGCTTTCATGAGGTGCGCATCGAGGATATCATTCCATTCCCGAAAGATTACCGCCTGCTGATCCTTCACTCATACCAGTACGCCAAGAAATCGACCGGGGCGATGCAGAAATTCAATGAGAAAGTGGCCACCTATGAGATAGCCCACGAGCTTGTCAAGCTCAGGTTCCCCCAATTCAAGGACCGTCTCCGGTATTTCCGCGATATCAATACCGGGCACCTGGGCCTTGAGCCATACGAAATATACGATATCTTCTCCGCAATCCCGGAGCGGATTACTAGAAAAGAATTAATGAATATCCTGCCCAGGGAGCAAAAAGACCGCCTGGAAAAGATTTTTTCATCACATAGGGAGCCTGACGGGGGTTACCAGGCCAGGAGAGTGGCCCTGTTCGGGCTTGCGGAGATTGCGCGGGCACGGGAGTTCGCCCGGTTAATGAAACAGGGGGAAGTCGAAAAGGCCGGAAGGCTGATGTTCGTTTCCCACGATGGAGACCGGGTGACCAGGCTCACCGCGGATGGAAAACGCGCCAGGTACCATGACTCCCCCACAGACAAGCAGATAGCGTCTCTCAGAAAGCGGCTCGCCGCCGGCGACCCGGATGCCGCGCTTTATCTTCAGCCCGGCGGGTACGAGTGCTCGACCCCCTTGATAGACGAGATGGTCGATCTCTCCTCCACGATCCAGGGGGTGATCGGGGCCCAGCTTTCCGGGGCCGGGCTCGGGGGCTGCATTATGGTGCTGGTCAAGGAGGAGGCGGTCGAGCTGTTTCAGCGGAAAATTATCGAATCCTTTTACGAGAAGTATAACCTGCCTCCGCACATTCTCAACTGCAACCCGATTGCGGGCTCGGGGATATTCTATATTTGAGTATAAGTTAAAAAAGATTGTGAGTAGACACCTTGCGAATTTAGAAATACTTTTTTATATATAATATAGAAGCCAACGCACCAAATATTTTAAAAAAAATTAAAACTATAGAGGTTAAAAAATAATGAAAGATATAGATAATTGGAGGCCGGGAGTTTTAAATAGAAACCAACTAATAGAACTTGCTAAAGAAGAGCATATTATATGTTTAAATCCAGAAAAAATTGAAGATCCATCTTCATTTGATCTTCATATCGCAGAGGATGGATACATAATGAAGGGTTGCGTTAAACCCCAAAAAAATTTAGACATACCTCAAATATATAACAAATTTAAAAAAGATAAACTCAAATTTGAAAATGGAGAAATATCTCTAGAAAAGAGAAAGACATATCTTTTCCAACTTGAAGAATCATTAAATTTGAAAAAAACACATATTGGGGGGCGAGCTACAGGAAAGAGTACTTTTGGAAGGCTTGACATATTGACAAGATTAATGACAAATGATTATAATAGCTATGATATAGTTGAAGAAAACTACAGTGGTTCATTGTGGATAGAAGTAACCCCGATTACTTTTCCAATCAGAATCAGAAAGGGTATGAGTCTTAATCAGCTTAGATTATTTAAAGGGAATCCTTCTGTTAGCCGTATTGATGACCGTGAATTACTACTTTGGGGAAATCTTATTTTTGACGAAGATGGTGTTCCAAAAGAAAAAGAAGATGAAAGAAATAACCTTACTTTGAGTTTAAAGGAGGATCCTACAAAAGGCAGAAATATTTGTGCCTATGCGGCGAAAAAAGAAGAGTCTCAAAAAGAACATAGGGAAATTGACTTGACAATTGAATTAAGGCAAGAGAATTTATATAATAAGGAAGATTATTGGGACGAATTGGCTCCTACTGAGGAAAAACCAATTGCATTGGAAATAGAACCAGAAAGGTTTTATATTTTTAGATCTCGTGAGAGATTTAAGCTTCCTAAGTCAATAGCAATTTACTGCCAAGCTATAACAGAAACTCTTGGTGAAATAAGAATCCACTACGCCGGTTTTGTACACCCTCTTTTTGGAGCGAATCGTGAAGACAATAAAGGTGCTCCATTAATGTTTGAAGTTAGAGGCCATAATATACCAACTTTTTTGCAACATGGGGAAACATTGGCAAAGCTTGAATATTATTTCATGTCTCAAGATGCAGAAGAATCAGAAAAATATGCTGATTCATACAGTAACCAGGAATTGAAATTATCAAAGTATTTTAGAGAATAGTTTTAAAAGTGGGGTAATAAAATGTTTAATACGGTGCATATTAACACTGAGGTTAGAATAGTAAAAATAGGATGTGGGGATAAAATAATCAACGAAAAGTATCATGGTGATTTGAAAAATTTAATCGAAATGTTGGATGAAAAATATCCAGGGATTGATAAATGGTTTGATCAGAAAGTTGTTCCGGGATTAAAAGAAATGGAACGTTTTGCTTTTATTGTTTATGCAAAAGAAAATCCTGTAGGTTTAACTATTGTTAAGAAGGGTGTAGATTCAAAATTATGTAGTATGCGCATTAGTCCGGAATATCAAGAGAAAGGAATTGGAAGTCTTTTAATGTCATTGGTAGGAAGAGAAATTAAAAATTATGCTGGTGAATTATATTTTACAATACCTGAATCTATTTATGAGGATAAAAAGGCCTTTTTTGACAAATTGGGTTTTAAAATGCTGG
>DATKXY010000235.1:0-27331 GCA_035528795.1 archaeon
AAAGTTTGAGAATAAGAAACAAAAACAAACAGTCGGGGTAAAAATGGTGAACCCGGAGGAAAAAGAATAGCCTGGATTTTTATGTGCAAAAGGCGGACTTCGAGCAGATAATTTTTAAAGCTAGCGGGAAGGGTCTCATGAGATTGTGGAGGATAATTTTTTCTGTGCTTTTTGTTCTCCTGTCACCCGGGATCAATTATGCCGGCAGCTTGGATTTTGCAGACAGAGAGGAAGGCGAGATGATAAGAAGGATGGATGGCAGAGTGAGTGCTCCTGAATTTCCGGGCTATGCGGAATGGATCAATACGGACCGTAAATTTAAAATCAGCGATTTCCGGGGCAAAGTGGTGCTTCTGGATTTCTGGACTTATTGCTGCATCAACTGCATGCACGTGCTGCCTGACCTCAAGCGCCTTGAGGAAAAGTATCCGGAGCTTGTGGTGATCGGAGTCCATTCTGCGAAATTTACCGGAGAGAGGGATTTGGAGAATATCAGGGAAGCCGTGGTGCGCTACGATATCGAGCATCCGGTGATTAATGACTACCGGTTCGAGCTCTGGAACAGTTACGGTATCAGGGCCTGGCCCTCTTTCGTACTGATCGATCCGGCGGGGGGCGTTTTCGGCATGGCAAGCGGGGAAGGCTTGTACGACCTGTTCGACCGGAACATTTCCAGACTGATCTCCGAATTCGAGTCAACAGGGCTCCTGAACAGGGAGCGGATTACATTCAATCTGGAAAAATTCAGCCAGCCGCGCGGCGTTTTATCCTATCCCGGAAAGCTGGAGGCCGATCCCAAGGGAGCGCGGTTATTTATCAGCGATTCGAATAATAACCGTCTGGTAGTTGTCCATCCGGACGGGCGGATTCTCGATCTTGTCGGCAGCGGAGAGGCCGGGTACCGTGACGGGCCGTTTGCTGAGGCGGCCTTTTTCCGGCCCCAGGGAATGGCCTATGATTCGGCGCGCGATGTTTTGTATGTTGCAGACACGGAAAACCATACGGTCCGGAAAGTCGATTTTTCCAGCCGCAGGGTGAGCACGGTTCTCGGCACAGGAATCCAGGCCAGAGGCCCTGCTGACAAAGGCGGCCCCGGGACAGCGACAGCGGTCAGCTCTCCCTGGGATCTGGTTCTTCTCGGGGATGAGCTTATTATCGCCATGGCGGGCTCACACCAGTTATGGAGCCTGAACACGGTTAACGGCGAGGCCCGCGTTTTTGCCGGCAGCGGCAGGGAGGATATCGTGGATGGGCCGGCGAGGAGCGCCCAGCTCGCTCAGCCCTCGGGCCTTACCACCGATCGGCGTGCGGTGTATTTTGCCGACAGCGAAGTCTCGGCAGTGCGAAAAGTCGAAAACGGCAGGGTAAGCACGCTGGTCGGCAAAGGGCTTTTTGAGTTCGGTGATCTGGATGGAGACCTGGAGGAAGCAAAGCTCCAGCATCCGCTCGGGATCTATTACCACAAAGGGAATATTTATGTGGCGGATACATATAACAATAAAATAAAACTTATCGATCCGGAAGCCCGCAGGATCAGGACAATTGTCGGCGCCGGAGCCTCGGGCAACAAAGACGGGACAGCCGGAGAAGCCCTTTTGAACGAGCCGAACGATCTGGTGTTTTTACTGGGAAAATTCTACATCACGGATACGAATAACGGTTTGATCAGAATCTACGATCCAGTGCTTGAGACACTGGAAACTTTAAGCTTGACCGGTCTCGAAAAATTGAACCCGGCGGGTTTCTCAGCTTATGTCAATAAGCTCGCTAAGCCCGTGCAGCACGTGAGTGTAAAAGTTAAAGAGCTGGTGGTCACTGTTACCCTGAAACCCGGACTCGAGATAAACAAGGAAGCGCCCCACTATCTCCAGGCGTTTTCATCCGATAAGAATATTATCAGGCTTGAAAAATTCGAGTTCGCCCTGAAAGATGGGCGGTTCGAAGCAGTCGCGCCGGTAGAGCTTGCCAGGGGCGAAGCGGTCATTACAATCGAGCTCGGTCTCTACTACTGCAAAAAGGAGAAAACGAGCATGTGCTTTATCGAGCAGGCCGTTTTCGAGCTGCCGGTTGAAATTTCGGGATCCGGCAGAGGGCGATTAGAGCTGCTGCACAAAATCTGACAATTTCGCAGAAACCGCATTTTTGCACGTTTTTTGCAAATAAAAAGGACAGGTTGAACCTGAGCTTTAAAATCCCGGCGCTTAATGGTCCCGTGTTTACGAATCATTGGGCGAAAGGGAAATTTCGCGCATACAGACGATTTAAAGGGCTGCGGACTGGATACGAACTGCAGGAGCGGATCGTATTGGTTGTGCTGCTGGTCGTTAATGCCTCCCTGGCAATGTAACGCTTCAAGGAGGAAAATTTAGCTGGCATGAGGCAAGTTTTTCGGGTTTTAAGAGTTCGGCTTTGGTATTAATCCAGCCGCTCTTGATCGGGCTCTGCACAAATGATCTGTTAAAGTTAAAAGCTTTTCGGTTCGATAACTAATGATATGGGGAACTCTGCCGGAAAAGAATGTGCGGATGATTCCTGGAATGTTGCTCCTGTCCGGTCTCCGGAGCTGGTGTCCGGGGGCTGTTTCAAATTCAATCGATTTTTCCCTGACTATGACTAGATGGATTGGAATACTGCTTTGCCTGGCTCTGGCTGTCCTGACTTTTACCGGTCTGGCTTATTCTGAGAATCGCGCCCTCAAAAGCAGGGCCAATGTGTATGAGCTGCCGAATACCAATGCAGTGATCCTGGATATTCTCACACCAGGCATGACAGTCGAGCTGGTGCGGATGCAGGGCGCCTGGGCGCAAATCAGGATGCCGGGTACTGCCGAGATGGGCTGGATTGAAAATATGTCCCTGGCTGAGCCCGGTTATAAGGGCCAAGCCGGTCGGCCTTCGGCTGCTCGGTCCGCTATCACCGATTCCGAGCTCAAAGGGATAGTCGGAAGGCTTTACTCGATGGACCAGAACCTTCAAGGACTCGAGGACCGGGTGGATAGGCTCATGGTAAAGCTGAGCCCCCAGCCTCCGCCTTCCCAGGCTGAATTGAAAATGCCTCGAGCCCCGGTTGGCAGGGAAAAAATAGGCGCGGGTGAAGTTGGCATCGAGATGACAAGGCTTGAGCCTGGGAAATACCCATGGCGCAACTTTTTCATCCTGGGCAAGTATTTCAAGGGCAATGAGGATTTTTACGGCCTGGGTGTTTCACGCCTCCTGGATCAGGGGGGACACAACTGGGTTGATGCAGAAATTCAATATGCTGTCGGCGGCGCCCCGGGCAAGGCGGATGATTTTATCCAGTGGAGCCTGGGTTTCAGTTTCAGCCTCAAGCCGCAAAGCTATCGAATCTATCCCTTTCTCGGCGCCCATTTCGGGATGCGCCACCTGGTAGATGGCACAGCCAATCCCGACCGGTATCTTGTCTGTATGCCAGGACTGGGAGTCATTGCCGAACTGAATCACATTTTCTCCCTTGCGGCCGGTGCGCGGGCGGTTTTTCTTTTCGACAAAGGCAACCGCATTGATGAAGGCCGGGCATCTTTCAGTTGTCTTTACCGCTGGTAAAAGAGGAATCCAAACATTTCTCCCCTGCAGTAATCCTGCATCCGAATCTCTCGCCAGCTTTCGGCACCACTCCCTGAGCTCACGCCGTTTTTCCGGAAAAGATCGGCAAGCGAAAAGCGGATGTTTTTTATGCGATCTGTTCGGATTTCACCCCAGGGGCGAATGTCCCGGCCTGTCCCGGTCTAGCGAAAAAACGCGCTTTTTGCCCGCGTGTAAAATTTGTATTTATAGACCCTCGTACCAAGGATTACTCCCTGCATGTGGCTAACCGCCTGAATGTCAGCAAACCTCGGTCGTACTTCGGCAATTACCTTCCTTTAAGCTTCACACCTCCGAAAGGTCAGATATTTAGCCTGTCCGGATTTTGCTTTGAATAATTGTCAGGAAAAGAGAATCTAATTCTTAAAGCCCGAATCACATTCAGGGTGGGCCTATTTATACTGGTGCGCTAAAATATTATGTCCTGCTGATTAGTAGTCTGTCAACTTTGAAATGCAGGGTAATTTGCACCGTTGAAATGAGCGAGAATATGCAAGCCTGCTAACATCAGGCTGGAGGCTGTAGGCTATAGGGTTACTATACCAAGGTTTAAACCTTTGTCTAGGCTATCGATTGTAAATGTACTCTGTAGATTTGATTTTGCACCCCTACAGTCTACAGCCTACAGCCTAAATACGCACATGTTGGGTAAAAAGGACCTCCCCTGTACCCTGTAAAATTAAGTTGACATAACACTAGCTTTATATCGGACTGTTGATTATAAGCCATAAGGTAAAATGTTCAGTCCCATGGATTTTATTCCTTGCGTTTGGGGATAAAATTGAGTATATCTTTCCCGTCGTTAATAGAAAAAAATTTTAAGCGAAATCAGTTTTTTTCTTTGAAAGCTGGAATCAAATCAATTAACCAATCTATACTTTATATCTCCAATATCTCTCTGCAATGATGTCAGGAGGAAAATCATGGTTTTGCTAAGGATCGTTTTTTCGATGTTGTTTATTCTTTTATTGTCAGGTAGCAGCGGTTTTGCACTCACCAACTCTCTGCAGGAGTTAATCACTGAGAAGGGCATAATTATGCCCGATCTGGCTGCCCGCTACCCGGACGCCGGGGCGGTGATTATCCTTAACGAAAAAGAAATTGAACAGTCACGGATAATCAATCCTGTTTATATTAGCTGTCATGTAGTGGTTAAAATCCTCAAAGAATCGGCGGTAGAGAAATTTCGTTCGGTTAAAATCCCGTACTACGAGGATGTAAAAATCACAGACATGGAAGCCCGGACGATTAACGATGGTCGTATAATCCAGGTCAAGGACATTCCGGAGCGGAAGGTTGACCTCCAGGGCGCGGACCAGGGTTTCATCTTCCCGCTGGCAGAGGGCAATAATATTTTTGCGGTCCGCGGTGTGGAAATCAGTGATAATCCCAGCTCCGGAGATATGCTTAAAATCACCGACAACCCGATTTTCCATAAAAAGAAAGAAGGTGTGTGGCGCATTCGCCAGATTGATTTTCCCGAGGTGCAGGCAGGGAGCGTGATTGAATATTATTACCGGATTGAGCAGAAAATGGTGGTGCTTTACGACCGCTTCTTCTTCCAGAGGGAATACCCGGTACTTAAAGCGAGCTATAAGCTTTACAATGCCAAGATGATGCGCTTCAGCTACCAGTTGAACAATTTTCTGTCAAAGCCGAATGTGATACTCGAACCCCGTTTTACCAATCTTGAAAACCAGTACAACAACAGGACAAGAAACGCCCTGCGAACGGTTGATGTGTCCTCGAGTCCGGATAGCTGGCAATTCTTCGGTCACGAGTATTTCGAATTGGCTATGGATACTGTAGATGCTTATCCTGCCAGTTTGCCTTTTATGCCCCCATACGCCGACATAAGTCCACGCGTGGATTTTTTCCTGCGCGAGGCGATCCAGCTCTGGATGAGGAGCGATATCGATTACCGCGTGCGCAGGGAGGGTTTCAGTCCGAACCTGAACTTTATGATCAATCGCCTGACAAAGAATTACAAAATAGATGAACGTCAATCCCGCAAGGCCAAAGCTGAGATAGCAAAAGTGATACTGTCTGCCGCTACGCCGGAAGAGAAAGTTTCCGCGGCTGTGGAGTGGGCACGGCAGAATATCAAGGATAACGGTGAGTTGAAACGCTGGGAATGTTATTTCTGGGGCTCCGAGCCCACCGAGCCGGATGTTTTAATGCAAAAAGGCGAGGGTAATGCCGATGACATTGCGCACTTTCTGGTCAGCGCGCTCCAGCTCAACGATTTGCCGGTGTATCCTGCATACGCCAAAAGCCGCAGCCGGGGAAAATTTTTACCCGGAGTGTTCATGGAAACACAGTTCGATGCGCCTTTGGTGGCCCTGGAAACCGGAAGCCGGAAGTTTAAAATCTGGCAGGCCGGCGCCGATATCCCAGTCCCGCCGGATTATGTCGATTACGATTTGGAGGGAGTCACTACCTTTGTCAATCAAAGTGACATAGACAATGTCAGCTTTATGAACTCTGAGATCCCGGTCAGTAATTCCGGGGACAACACTTGTGAGCTCAAGGGTTCTTTGGCAATAAGCGCGGATGGAACAGCCACAGGAAAGCTCGAGCAGAAACTGAGCGGTCATTGCAGCACAGAGCTGCGCCGCAAACTCCTTAACGCCGCTGAAAGTGACCGTTTCGGCGCCTGGCTCAGCGTTATAAACGGTGAGTTTGAAGCAGCTCAAGGCCTGGGCTCTCCGCAGATGGACGATCCGGCTGCAGCCGGCAAAAGTTTCTCTTTAAGCGGCGAGGTCAGCCTCAAGGGCGTTGGCCGCATGGTTGGTAATGGGCTGGCAATTAAATCATCCATTCTTGCAGACCCGTATTCTTCTCGTCTAAACGGTGACGAGCGCCAATATGATATTATTTTCCCCTATCCAGCCGATTTCAAAACTTCCCTGGAAGTTAAAATTCCGGCGGGTTATGCTTTGCCGGACAGCCTTCCTCCACCAGTCGAACTGAAAACCAGAGGGATCTATTATAACCGGATTGTCGCCAAACAGGACGATGGTTCTCTGCTTATCAAAAGAGATTTCACTATGGGTACCCAGGGATTCCCGGAGGCAGCTTACAATCGGCGGTATGGTGATGTTTTCAAGCAGATCTGGGATGCTGACAACATGGATGTGGTCTTGAAAAAGAAATAAGGGAAGAATCGAGTAAAAGTTACTCTTGATTTAATGTTCCGCTGTTAAGAGATAGAAAGCCGTGTATGTCGAAACTGGGCGAAAAAAGCTTTTCGGCATTAACGGCTTTCTTTTTATCTTTTTGAGTTGGAGCACTGTATTTTTTTGGCATAACTGCTCATGCGTCGAATGACGGGCGGAACTTGTCGATAGAAAGATGTTGTCGGACCGGCTTCCTGGCGATAGGCACTGAATGGCTTTTCACAGTCTGGGCTTGACTAGCCGGATTGGTTAGTTTACCATGACTGAGGTGCTCGCTTGAAACCGTTATAAATTCCGAGCTATATCGAAATGCATATACTGGTTGTCAAAAGCCTTTTCCGATTGGATTCGAGTATAAAGCCGGGGATTAAACACCGCGGACTTCCCGGCAGCCTTAGACCGATTAGATTAGTATTTGCTGGAAGGGTGCTCGTCTTGCTTACGAGCCATCGACTTACCAGCAGGTGATCCATAATTGTAAGAATTTTATAGCGATTGTCAAAAGCAGACCGCCAATGAGCATTTAAGAGTTGGAAGTCTTTGCTAATTTCATTAAAAAGCAAATACTTTTGACAATCACTATAGTGGATGTCCGGCAGGAGTGATTCGCTGTTTTACCGGGTTTGTTGTTTGGACTTTTTCGAAGAAAGTGAAAAGTAAATCAAAAGGGTAGATCCGGAGGTCAAAATGAGAGAAAGTCTGGAGACACGGTTGCTGATCGGCGGCAAATGGATCGAGAGCCGCATTAAATTCCCTGTTGTCAACCCATACAGTGGAAAAGAGATTGTAAAAGTCTCCGCCGCTGCTCCGGAGCAAGTGGAGGAGGCTGTGCAGGCTGCTGAATCGAGCGGCGTCTCCTCTTTGACCGCTGCAGAGCGCCATGAATTATTGAAAGGAGTAGCTGCAGAGATCGACCGCAGAAGTAGAGAGCTGACAGATCTTCTGGTACAGGAAACCGCCAAGCCCCTCCGCTACGCTACCGGGGAAGTGGAGCGGGCGGTTCATACATTTTCATTTGCCGCGGATGAAGCCCGCAGTCTGCACGGCGAAACAATGGAGCTTGATGCCCACCCGAACGGCAAAGGGTATTTCGGGTTTTACCACCGTTTCCCCCTGGGAGTGATTGCCGCCATCACTCCTTTCAATTTCCCGCTCAACCTGGTAGCTCATAAGGTGGCCCCGGCTCTGGCCGCTGGTAATGCAGTGGTGCTCAAGCCGGCCAGCGCCACTCCTCTTAGCGCACTGGCTCTGGGTAAAATTATCACCGATGCCGGAGCCCCACAGGGCGCTGTCAACGTGCTTGTCGGAAAGGGTTCCGAGTTGGGGCTGGCTCTGGTCAGTCATCCGCGTATCAAAATGGTGACCTTTACCGGCTCCCTGGAGGTCGGACGTACTATCCGCGAAAATGCCGGCTTGAAGCGGGTCACCCTTGAACTGGGTTCAAACAGCGCCGTAGTGATTGATGACGACCACCGCCTGGAGGAAGCGGTGAACCGCTGTGTCGTGGGTGCTTTCTCTTTCTCAGGACAGGTTTGCATTTCAATTCAGCGGATAATTCTCAACCAGCAGCTTGCCGACAATTTCCTCGAGCTGTTCCTGCCCAGGGTTGCCGCTCTCAAGAGGGGAGATCCATTGGAACCTGAGACAGAAATCGGCCCGATGATATCCGAGCAGGACGCCCTGCGGATCCAGAAATGGGTTGAAGAGGCGGTTAGAGGAGGGGCCCGCGTGCTGGCCGGTGGAAAAAGAGAAGGCGCGTATTATGAGCCAACCGTGCTGGACCGGGTCCGGCCTGAGGCGGCTGTCTACTGCAAAGAGGCATTCGCCCCGCTGGTTTGCATCGAGCGCTACAGGGATTTCGAAGAAGCCCTGGCGCTGGTAAACAACAGCATTTACGGCCTGCAGGCAGGAGTTTACACCCAATCTCTCGAGAAAGCCATGCTCGCTTTCCGCAGGCTTCAGGTCGGAGGGGTGATTATCAACGATTTCCCGACTTTCAGAGTGGACCAGATGCCCTATGGCGGAGTGAAAGGCAGCGGGTCGGGCAGGGAAGGGCCGCGCTTTGCAATTGAAGAAATGACAGAGCTCAAGCTCTGCGCAATGAGAATCTGAGCTTCTGGCTGTGAAAACAAGACAAATCTTGAGACCCGATTGCGGCAAACAGGGCTAAAAATGGAAAGAAATGTTGATTTTTTTCGGGAAACACAATATATAGTAAAAGCAAGATAATTATTTACTATATAGTGTAGTTTTTTTTGGAGGCAGGGGGGATTTATGTCGGCTAAAGAGATTAAAAAAAACAAGGATTTAAAGACAGGGACCCGGAAGGTATCAGACCGTTTAAAGAAAGATTCGTTAACCGGGAAAGAAGAGAAGAAAGCTGGAGCAAAAAAAGGAGAAATGTTCCGGTATCCTGAGAATTTGCAGCGCGTTTTTACCATAGAGAACCAGGATGTTTACCGGATGGTTCAATGGAAGAAACTCACGGTCAGGATAGTAGACCAGGCGAGGGGCAAGGTTGTCTATGAGCGTCGCGGTCTCGAGTTTCCTGCGGAATGGTCGGAGACAGCTTGCAAGATTACGGCCAGCAAATATTTCAAGAATTCAAAGAGCTACAGGGAAACGAGCCTCAGACAGTTGGTAGACCGGGTCTGTGATACGATAACCGAACAGGGAGACAAGCGAAATTACTTTATCAATCAAACAGAGCGCGAGAATTTCCGCGCTGAATTGAAATACCTCCTGCTCGACCAGCGTGCCTGCTTCAACAGTCCGGTTCTTTTCAATATCGGAGTGCCGGGTGAAAGACCCCAGGCCTCGGCCTGTTTTATAAATTCGGTCAAGGACGACATGGCCGATATCAGCCGGTTGATTGTCACCGAGGGCATGATTTTCAAATGGGGAAGCGGCTCAGGGGTCAACTACAGCACCTTGCGCGCCGAGGGCGAGCCTCTTTCCACAGGGGGCACAGCCAGCGGCCCCTTGAGCTTTATGAAAGTGCTGGATGCCAATGCCGGGGCTATCAAAAGCGGCGGGAAAAGCCGCCGGGCAGCCAAGATGTGCGTGCTGAATATCGATCATCCGGATATTGAGATGTTTATAGACTGCAAGGTTATCGAGGAGGGAAAGGCGCATTCGCTGGTTGACGCCGGCTACGACGGATCGATTGGCGGAGATGCATATTCCACAGTGGCTTATCAGAATGCCAATCACTCGGTGCGGGTGACCGATGATTTCATGCAGGCGGTGGAAAAAGGAGGCAAATGGCGGCTTAAGGAAATTGTCTCCGGCCGGGCAGTCAAAGACCTTGACGCCCGCACGCTTTTCCGCAGGATAGCAGAGGCGGCCTGGATCTCCGGAGATCCAGGCATCCAGTTTGACACAGCTACCAATGATTGGCATACCTGTCCTGATTCCGGCAGGATCAACTCATCCAACCCCTGCAGTGAATATGTCTTTCTGGATGACAGCGCATGCAATCTGGCCTCGATTAATTTGCTGAAATATGTGGACAAAAACGGATTCCGCGTGGCTGAATTTGCGCACACTGTGCGGATCATGGTTCTGGCCCAGGATATACTCTGTGGTTTCGCCGAGTATCCGACTGTCGAGATAACCCGCAACTCCCATGATTTCAGGCCTCTGGGTCTCGGCTATACTAACCTCGGGGCGCTGTTGATGGTTCACGGGATCCCATACGACTCGGAGCCGGCCCGGGCTGTCACCGCAGGAATTACCGCCCTCCTGACCGGTCTGGCTTATCAGTCCAGCGGCTGGATCGCCAGCCGCCTCGGCCCTTTCGCAGGTTACAAGAAAAACTGGAAACACATGCAGCGGGTGCTGGAAAAACATCGGGCCGCTCTGGGCCGGATTGGCAAGCAGGAAAAGCTGACAGGGCTGTTTGGTGAGGTGCTTTGCCAGGCCCAGGCAAGCTGGGACCTTGTATGCCGGGAAAAGGTTTATGAGAAAGGATTTCGCAACTCCCAGGCCACGCTCCTGGCCCCCACCGGCACGATCAGCTTTTTCATGGATGCGGTGACCACCGGGATCGAGCCGGAATTATCGCTTGTCAAGTACAAGTACCTGGTCGATGGAAGCGTTCTCAAGCTTGTCAATCCCCTGGTGCACCGGAGTATGCAGTATATGGGCCTGGACCCGAAAACCATCCGGCTGGCGGAAAAACACATTAAGGACCATGGCAGCCTCGAGGGGTTCGATTTGCCTGAGGAGCAGAAAAAGGTGTTCGCCACTTCCCTAGGAGAGCCGGGGCGGTTGACCACTCTTGCGCCTGAGGCGCATCTGAAAATGCTGGCCGCGGCCCAGCCGTTTCTCTCCGGGGCGATCTCCAAGACAGTGAACATGCCGCAGGATTCCACTGTCGAGGATGTGGAGAGAATGTATTTCGAGGCCTGGAAAATGGGGCTCAAATCATTGGCTATCTACCGGGACGGCTGCAAAAGGAGCCAGCCCCTGGAAACCAAATGGACAAAGGATGCCGCAGTCCTGTCAAAGGTTTCCACAAAGCGGAGAAGGCTGCCCATGACTCGCAGGGCGGTTACACACAAGTTCGAGATTGCGGGGCATGAGGGATATGTGACCGCAGGCTGCCATGAGGATGGTTCCCTGGGCGAAATTTTCATTCTGATGCATAAAGAAGGCTCGATCCTCTCCGGGCTGCTTGACGCTTTCGGAATTGTCACCTCGATCGCCCTGCAATACGGCGCCCCGCTCGAGCTGCTGGCCGATAAAATGATCCACATGCGCTTTGAACCGAGCGGAATGACAAAGAACAAACAGATCCCGATAGCCAAATCTATAGTGGACTATATTTTCCGCTGGCTGGCTTCCGAGTTTTTAAGCCCCGAGCAGCAGGAGTCTATCGGTATCAGGCAGATCAAGTCCCCTGAGGAGGTGATCGAAAGTTTGAGCAAGCCCAAAAAGGAAGTGGGGAAAAAAGCCGCGAAGTCCGAGGATAAGCCTAATCCCGGCGCAGCGGGGTTTGATATCTATGGGGACGCTCCAAGCTGCGAAATCTGCGGCTCGTTGATGGAGCGGCGGGGCACTTGCTATCTCTGCCCTTCCTGTGGTGAAGCCAGCGGATGCAGTTGATTAAAACCTGGTTGAAAATGCAGGCAAGCAGTGGGCCGTATTCCAATATGCGGCCCCTTTTTGCGCGGATTGCTTCCGGCTGGTTTCAGGTCCTGGGATGTGTTTGAGGCCAGGAATCAGTTTGTACCCTTCTGGTGGTTACTGTAATGCAATTCGCCTGTCAGCGAAAAGTTAAAGGCAGGTTTCCGCAGACTTCTCCGGATTGACAATCTCCTTTTTTTCTGCTGCACGCTCAATGGTTTCTAACCTGATGCTGTTCTCGAGCTTAAGTTAAAAGAATTCCTCGAAACTCTGCTCCTAAGCGATGATTTGTTTCCTTGCCTGGAAACAAATACCGAAATTAGTAGTTTTTCTCGCCTCGCTGGATTAAATTCTAGCCCAGGAATATGGATTTTATTCTCGAATTGTTCTATAAATAAAGAAATGTTTTAATTACAGTTTCTGCGCAAATATTCACCCCTAGTTGGAGGTTTCCATGCAGGAGGATTATACCGAGCTTGTAGTTGAAGGTTCTTTTGCCCTGGTTAAGGGTTTTCTGATAGGTTTCAGATATGGTTCGGGAAATGAGTTCAATTATTTTTTCCACCACAAAAGCGGGATCAGACGGGACACGCTCGCCGAATTGCTCAAAGAGATTCTCGATATGGATAACTATGTTCACCTTTGCCTGGAAAAGAATATCGTGGATATTTTCAAACAGGCTGTCTTAAAAGCAAAGCCGCTGATCGGCATCGATGTCAAAAAAGAGCGTCAGATAAAGGAGGCCCGCTTTAATTTCTCTTTTTCGATCAATAACCGGGAGGCTGCGGAAAGGGTCAAAGAAATGCTGAACAAACTGCCCCCCGGGGTAGAGCTTGAAGATTACCAACCGCAGGAGGAATCACACCCGGAGGGGGAGGGTGGAACCGGCGGGTATGCCCCGCTCCATCCTTACAGCTTTAAAAGTGATGGAACGGTCAAGGGAAATTTTGGCGCCGTAATGGAGTTGTTTCTGAAAGCCAAGCGCATGCCGGAGAGTGAGCTGATGTTCTTAAGCGAAATCGTGCTCGGTTTCGAAGACTGAGCATCACTATAGGGTTGCCGGTAAAAAAAATTATTAATAAAGCTCTTGATTTGAATTATAGTTCAATAATTGAATAAAAATTCAAAATGGATCTGGCTTAAAAAACGCAAAGCCCGGCCGGACAGGCCGGGCTTTGCGTTTTAGCGTATCTTAATAGACTCCTTTCTTATTTTTATCCCGGTTCCCGAAAAGACAAACAAACCATTTCTCCATTCCGGGCTTGAATATCAGGTTTGACTTAAAAATCATATTTGATTCGGCAGACCAGGTGTATTAATTTTGGTCGAATTGGTTACATATTTTTATCAGCCTTCAGTCAGGATAGTCTGATACTTTGGGAGCGATATTATGTTAAATACCTCTGATTGGCTGTACGTTATCGCTTTTTTTATTCTCTCCCTGGCAGTCGGGCTGGGGGTTGCCAGACGAGCCGGGTCAAACATATCCGAATTCTTCCTTTCGGGACGTCACATGCCCTGGTGGCTGCTCGGTTTTTCTATGGTGGCCACAACTTTTGCCACAGATACGCCGAACCTGGTCACAGACCTGGTGCGGACGCACGGGGTCTCGGGCAACTGGCTTTGGTGGTCCTTCTTGCTTACCGGCATGCTGACTGTTTTTGTGTATGCCAGGCTCTGGCGCCGCTCCGGAGTATTGACAGACCTGGAGTTTTACGAGCTGCGCTACAGCGGGAAAGCGGCGGCCTTCCTGCGCGGCTTCCGGGCCCTTTATCTGGGCGCTTTTTTCAATATCATTATCATGGCTGCGGTAACCCTGGCGGCGATCAAGTTCAGCGGAGTGCTGTTCGGCCTGTCCCCTGTAAAAACAGTCATGATCGCCGCCTCGATCACTGTGGTCTACAGTGCGATAGGCGGGCTGAGCGGAGTCCTGATCACTGACTTATTTCAATTTATTATCGCCATGACCGGCTCGGTCGCCACAGCCTGGTATGTCCTCGGATTACCCCAGGTGAAGGGATTGAACAATCTGCTCTCCCACAGCGCCTTGCGAGGCTCGCTCTCCCTGCTGCCGGACTTTTCGGATACGAATACATTGTTCGCCGTTTTTATTATTCCACTGGCGGTCCAATGGTGGAGCGTCTGGTATCCAGGGTCTGAGCCAGGGGGCGGGGGATATATCGCCCAGCGAATGCTGGCGGCAAAGACCGAAAATCACGCAGTATGGGCTACGCTCTTGTTCAATGTGGCCCATTACGCGCTCCGGCCCTGGCCCTGGATCATTGTGGCCTTGTGTTCCCTGGTAATCTTTCCGGACCTGGCTTCACTCAGAAGAGCGTTTCCCCTTCTTGATCCAGCGCTGGTAAGGAATGACCTGGGTTATCCGGCAATGCTCACTTTTCTGCCCCACGGTCTTTTAGGCCTGGTGGTGGCCTCCCTTTTCGCGGCTTATATGTCCACGATCTCCACCCACTTGAACTGGGGTTCCTCGTATCTGGTCAATGATTTTTATAAAAGGTTTGTCAGGCCGGATTCGAGCGAGAAGCAGCTTGTCCTGGTGGGGAGGATTTGCACGATTTTGTTGATGGTTGCCGCGGGTTTTCTGGCCCTGCTGTTGAGCCACTCGCTCCAGGCGTTCAATATCATGCTCCAGATCGGCGCAGGAACCGGTCTGCTCTTCCTTTTGCGCTGGTTCTGGTGGCGGATCAACGCAGTCAGCGAAATCTCGGCTATGTTAATCTCTTTTCTGGTTGCAGTCTATTTCGAGTTTATCCATCAAAGGCTCGGCTTCGAGCTGCTTGCTGAGTGGCAGAAACTGACTGTGGGCGTAGGTGTTACCACTATCGGCTGGATTATTGCAACCTTCTTTACCAAACCGACAGACCGGGAAACCCTGCTCGAGTTCTGCCGTCTGGTCCACCCGGGAGGACCAGGCTGGCAAGCCGTGTGGAAAAACGCGCATTCAGGAGACATTGCCGGGGAGCGTTCTGAAAAACGGTGGGATGTGCCTGGGGGTATTATGTGCATGTTCCTGGGTTGTGTTGCGGTGTACAGCATACTTTTTGCCACCGGTTATTGGATCTATTCAAATTATATCCCGGCGGTCATTTTAACCTGCCTGGCCGTAGTTTCATCCTGGTATCTCCTTCTTGCCTGGCGCAGAATAATTTCGCAAACCCGAGGCGCCTGATTAGAAAAATCAACTGTAATACCAAGTTGCGTTCATAGAGATACTTTATATTCTGCTCCTAAGTCGGCAAGGCCGGTACCAAAAATATAATAAGAAGTCAGAAATCAGAATACAGAAGTCAGAAGCTCCACTCCCGCCCAAAAGATCAAACCCTGAGTTTAGAATGACCAAGGGCTGTAATCCGGGCAGGGGAGGGATTCTGACTCCTGACTTCTGTATTCTGACTCCTTGACAGTTATAAAATGAAATCAATATTCGACAGGCAAGACCTGATTAATAAATATCATTTTAATTGCAACTTAGTATAGGAGCCCAGCTTTTTCGCCAGCTCGATAATGCGGCGGAAATCCTCCAGGCTCACGCTGTCGGGTATCGAGTGATCCGAGGCGAAGATATAGCCGCCACCCTCTTTGAGTCTGGGCACGATATTTGTCATTTCCTCTTTAATCGCTTCAGGATCGTTCCACAGCACAGCGTTGATTCCGCCGTGAAGGACCAGTTGGTTGCCGTAGGTCTCTTTTATTTTCACCGGATCGTTCCCGGCTTTGACCTCCAGAGGATTCAATGCCTGGATGCCGATATCGATGAATTCAGGAATCAAGGGGCGGATATCCCCGCAGGAATGGAGGCGGGTTTTAATCCCGTGGGCTTCCGCCCACTCCACAGCCCTGCGGTGCGCGGGTTTCAAAAGCTCGCGGTACATCTCAACCGACATGAACTGGCTCCCCTTGTACCCTAAATCGTCGTACCAGTGGATACAGTCAAAATAGTACCCTGCCTCCCAGACCTGGTCAAAAAGCTCAAGGGCCACCTCCAGGTAATGGGTAAACATGTCCACGCACCATTCGGGGTTTTCGACCAGCGCAATCAGGAGCCTCTCGGTTCCCACAGCCCAGGAATGGGTCACATCGAAACCGAACCAGAGAATCGGCTCGATCCAGTCTCCACGCCTGCGGCATTTTTTATACCTGGCTTTCAGGAGGTCCCAGGGCACCCTGTCGCGGGTCGGGGTCATACGCTCTTTGGCTTTTTTCCAGGAAGCGGGATCAGTTATGGTAAAGTCCAGGAACTGCGGAGTGGAAGACCGGTGCTTCCAGTTTTTGAGAGTCACCCCCCACTCGGTGGTGCTGATTATGTAATCCTCGGTTTCTTCGAGCACTGCCTTTTCGTAGCGCGGGCTGTTGTCGGGCTGAAAAATAAAGACATGGTCGAGGTCGAAATAGTCGACATAATCCATCCCTTCAGGCAGCCCTTCCCTGTGCCAGCGCTCGATTGTGGAAGGCCAGGGGAAATCGAAGATCGGCACCCGGTCCGCTTCACGGTGCTCGAACATCCGGGTGAAACGCTCGTGCGTTGTCATTTTGGCCAATCGAAATCTCCTTTGTGATCCGGTGCATACCGGCTTTCCGGATAATAATCGCCCGGGGCATCCAGCCGGTCTCCATTTCTGAAATGTTGAAAAGACGGCATATAATTGTAATTTCGTTATTGGAACCGGGCAAGGAAAAGAATATCCTATTTGGCCTTTGACCTCGGGCAAGATCAAGGCTCATTCAGGATTGAAAATCTTGAAAAAAGAAACTAATCTGCGTATCATAATATATGGAATATGCAAAATGAAAAGCATCTTTCATCGGGCAGCTTAAAGGCCCGGGATTAGTAGTCCAGGACGCCACTCAAGGTGCAAGGAGGAGCGGAATGAAAAGTGTGATTACCTGTTTCATTGTACCAGCCGTTTTAGGGATTATAATGATATCAGCATGTGTGAAATCAGAGTATGTTCCATATGGCGATTTGAAAGAAACCTTCGCGCCTACAGACAGTGTACTCGTATACCGCGACTATCCTGACCAGCCGTACGTGATTATAGGAATCGTAACCGCCACCGGGATAAATCAAGGAAAGTTGTTCTCCAGGCTTAAGAAAGAGGCGATGTCGGTGGGAGCCAATGCTATAATCATGAAGCGCATGCAGGAGCTGACCCAGGAATACGCCAGCGAAAGGCGCAGCGAGTTTTCAACCAGGAAATTGAGGCTTGAAGCTGTCGCTATCAGGTTCAAGGACTCGAAATGACAAATTGCCGGAATGAAGGACAGGAAAATCTTAAGGAAAGCTTCACCGGCAGAAAATCTCAATTTACGGACAAACCATCATGCCTGCGGCGCGAGCACAACGAAGCGAGAAAATCAGGAAGACACACCCCGCCTGCTTTGTGGTCCCCCTATCAAGAGAAGATTTTCATGTAAAATAAGCCCGACCGGCAAAAATTTCGAGGTCGTTAGAAATTATTTTCAGCTTTCAGTGAAGAAACGAGCATTGGGACAGGGTAAGCGCTGACACCTATGGTCTTGAGGAAACTGCGGCGCGATCTTTTTCCGTCAGACATGCTTACCTCGCTTTTCAGGTTTGCCGGACATCCAGTTCTAGTGCTGAAACAGAGGCCGGAGGAAAGCTGCAGAAACCGTTTTCATCGACGACTTTTTCTTTCTCAGCGAATTCTTCCCAGGTCGTGTCCATGATTTCAAACATCGGGTCAGCAGCCAGTTCGAACACGCGGCCGGACACTATTTTCATCCCCTCAACCGCGAGCTGAGTTTTGACTGAAGCGGTTCGATCGGTGTTGATCACATGCAAAAAGAGACGGTTTCCTGTCCGGCTGGCAGTGACATCAAGCTCTGGGGGCAGTGATGAAACTGTCAGCGCTTTCTCTCCTGTGTGATGTCGGTACAGGCACATAATCCTTGCCACCGGCATCATATAGGACCGACCGCCGGGAACCGGTATCATTATGGCATTAACCTGCCAGCGGGTCCCGCAGAAATCAGCCAAAGTGGCAATTTTTAAAATATCGCCGTTGCGCTCATGCACGTTCATCATCCTGGCATAGGAAACCCCAGCCGCCCAGGTAGAGAGAACTTCACACCGGTTGCGGCCCGGAAGGGAAAAATGGCATTCAGTGAGGGCCAGAGGAATGTTTGTTCCCGAAACCTGTTCCCTCATCTCCATTATTTTTGCCTGGTGAACCTGATAAGCGCTCATCAGATGCTCCCAGGTTCTTGCCGGGTCTTTCCTGTATTCGATTCCCCTGAGCGGCGAATCCTTAATATTTCTGTCAGGGTTGAACATGTGATGAAAGGCGATATACTGGATTTCTTTACCGGCGATTTCAATCATTCTGGCCGCCCAGCCGCTGTCGCCCCAGCCGATCAACTGGATCGAAGGGTCGGCTTTTCTCATCTCGCGGGCAAATTCCACTGTCTTTGCAGCAGCAGTTTCGCAGTCAAATCCATCTTTTCCGTAAGATGTCTCATTGCCGAGCTGCCAGAAGCGGACATTACAGGGCTCTTTCACACCATGTCTTTTCCGATCCGGGTTTGAGGGATTGTTGCAGTAGTCAACCCATTCGCGGGCTTCCCCCGGTCCGGCGGAGCGGGTATCGCCCTTGGGCGAAACCGCCCACCGTTTCTTGCCTTCCGATTCGAAATTGACACAAATCAAAGGCTCGGCACCCACCTGACGGCAAAAATCGACAAACTCGCAAGTCCCTACCTGGTTGCTCTCGATACCGCCCCACAGGAGATTTATCATCGGCTTCCGCAGGTCCCTCGGTCCTACCGCCTCTTTCCAGCGGTAATAGGAGCAGAAAATCCCGCCCCATCTTAAAAGCGCCGGGGAAAGCGCTTTAGTTACCTCGATGACATCCTCCCGCCAGCAGTCGCGCAGGAAATCCCAGGCGGCGGCAACCGAACTGTCCGTGTTCCCGAGAGGCTCCATAAACTGCATATACAAATACGGCGACAAATCAAACCTCGGCTCGGGATTTACGCTGATAATTCGAGCTTTTTCCCCTTTTACTTCGCCAGACACACAACTGTCTGCCGAAATGGCCATTGTCGCCGCCCCGAGCCCGAGTTTTTTCAAGAAGTCACGACGATTATTAGGAGTTCTCATTTTTCTCTACTCCGGATGAATCCTGGATCCAGGTGAAAGGTTGAACGGATCATAAAGATTAAACAATCCGGTTCTTTGTTCTGTATTAGAACCACTTGGGAAGTTATAAACCATCTTACAAGGCCCGCAATTAATTACGAGCCATTCTGCATTCTTTTCCGGTTCAAGGAGAGTTGAAATCTCTCAATCCCCCCAGCGCCAGGAGTCAGGGAAATCAAGGATGTCTTCGACAGCAGCCGGGTCACCTGAGGCGGGTCCGTGGAAGACGCTTCCCCCGAAAGTGGTCAGATAGAGCATCCCCGGATTGTGCGGGTCAACTACCGGCCTGTGTCCCCATTTGAAATTATAGCCTTTGATCCTGGACCAGGTTTCCCCGCTGTCAGCGCTGTGGAAAGCTGCGCTGTCGAATGTGTTGATATAGACTTTGGAGGGGTTATCCGGGTCGATTGCTGCTGCGTAAACATGGGCGTCATCACGGAAAACCCGGCGCCAGGAGCTGCCGCCGTCTTCGGAGAGAAGCAGCCCGCCGCCGACTTCCGTTCTCAGCCAGTCGCCTTTGTATTGCTCGCCGACTTTGGTCCAGGGCCAGCAGCTCAGGAACATCCTGTCAGGGTTGGAGGGATCGTAAACCAGGTCGTTCGGGAAATTCACTCCCTCCGGCAGTGTTACCTGCTGCCAGGAGGCTCCCCGGTCAGCGCTGCGGAAAAGACCGCCGTCAAATTCAACACTGCCCTGGCGGTCCCTGACTATTAGCACGAACAGTTTACCGTCAGGCAGCAGGGCCAGGCGCCAGTAGTTCCTGTTGGTTCCCGGCACAGTTCCTGTGGCCTTCCAGCTCTGTCCACAATCGGTGGACTTGAACACTCCCTGGCGGAATGCGCAAACATAGAGTGTCCTGGAGCCTGACAGGCTTTGGGGGTCGAGCACGATGTGGGTGCAGACTGAGGAGGCCGGAAGCCCTGAGTTGCTGGCGCGCCAGGTTTTGCAGCTATTGTCTGTCACTGCGACGCCGCCGGTTTTACCCTCGAAACCATTGCGGAACATTTTGTGGCGCGGCAGGTCATGGGCGCTGCCCCAGGCTGACCAGGCTCGTCCCTGGACTTCCGGGTCGAAGACCATCCAGTAGCAGGTGTTGCGCCAGCTGTCGGGAATACCGTCGATCGCCTGGACCCAGCTTTCGCCGCCGTCAAAGCTCTGGAACGCCCCGATGTCAGTGTAGGAGATAAAAATATGCAGGCTGTCGAAGGGATCGAAATGGACACCATAGCAGGTGGTCACATCCAGGCCGCGACTCCTGGCCGACCCGTCAGCCAGCATGTCTGTATAGACCTGTTCCCAGTGCGCTCCGCCGTCGGTCGTGCGGATAGTGGCAGCCCAGTCAGTGGCGTAGCAGATATCGGGATTCGTGGGGCAGACCCCCAGCCCGAAAGAGTATTCCCGCCAGCCCGGACCGTAATTTTTGTCCAGCCATCCTGCGCTGTAGTTATTGGAGAGGATTCTGGTGGAGTTAGCCCGGTAGACCCAGCTCCAGCTCGCCCCGCTGTCTGTGGTCTTGAAATTGCCGAATTCCGAGTTGGAAGTCCATCCGCAGGCCAGGTAAGCCTTCTCCGGCTGGTTTTCGCAGGCCGCCAGGGCGGTAAAGCTTCCGACATCATTAAGCACGCCGCTTTTGCGCGACTGCCAGCTCACTCCGAGGTTCGAGGAACTGTAGACATTGTTTACAGTCAAAGCGTAAAGAATAACCCCCGCATTCCCCTTTCCGCCTTCCGCTGCAATCAGGGGGCTTCCCGGTATTGTCAGGACTGTTGATTGTCCTGTCTCTTCCGAGACCCGGACAGCGGTGTTCTCAGTGATTACAACCGCCTCTTCCGGCCGGTCCCACCATTGGCCCGGGAAGATAGCCAGCACATTACCCGTGGGATTCTCTGCCAGAGTGCTCCAGCTTGCGCCCCGGTCGTTCGAGACCAGCACCGTGTACGGCGGGCTGTCCCAGGAGTTCGAGCGGGCAAGCCAGAGATGATCGCTGTTTGACGGGTCGACCCTGACTTTCACTATTACTCTTTCCACCTCGCCTCCCGGCAGACCCTCGGCTGTCTCGAACCACTGCTCGGCGTGATCGCCCACCATGTGTTCGGCGACTATCTCTCCGGGGTCCGGGTAGATCAGCCGCCAGCCCAGCCCGCCATCGTCGCTCCGGTAGAGCGCGCTGCTGGCGGCGTACACTGTCTTGGGCTGCGAGGGGTCAATCTCGAAATCATTCACTACTGTGCGCAGGTTGAACATCCGCCAGCTCCTGGCATTATCAGCAGTGACATAGGCGCCGGTCATATCGCAGCGCACGAAAACATTGCCGGGGTCTATTGGGTTTACAGTGGGCAGATACTGGGCCCCTCCCCCTCCGGGACCCACGACTCTCCAGGAGCCTGCTGACAGTGCCTCAGCAGAGAGGTTCTCTTTGGCTATATTGACAATCAGGGTAATCGCGTCGATAATATTTACTTTGCCGTCCCCGTTATAATCGGCCCGGGGATCCCCGGGTGAATCCAGGCCCAGGAGAAGCAGTGAGATCACATCGTGGATCGAAACCTTACCGTTCCCGTCAACATCTTCCCTGTAGCGGAAAGAGGCAGGAGATACTTTCTGCTGAGCCAGAGCCGAAAAACTTAAAGGAAAAAACAGTGAAAAATTCAGGAGCAAGAATATTCTGCATACAATTCGAGAGCGTTTGACAAACATATCACGAAACTCCTGTCAGAAAAGGCCCCACGGCATTCAGATTGGAAAGCGGTCAAAAAGGGCGATCACCCCAACGCCATTTGTCCGGAAAATCCAAAATGTCTTCCCGGTTTTCAGGGTCTCCTGCTGCAGGCCCATGGAAAAGGCCTCCGCCAAAAGTTGACAGATAAAGCATCCCGGGGTTGTGGGGGTCGACAACCGGCCTGTGTCCCCACTTGAAAGCGTAACCCTTGATCTTTGACCATGTCTTGCCGCCGTCTGCGCTACCGAACGCGGCGCTGTCGAAAGTATTGATATAAACTTTGTCCGGGTCGGATGGGTCGATATCAGCGGCAAAGACATGGGCATCCTCCCGAAAGACCCTTTGCCAGGTCAGGCCGCTGTCCCCGGTGAGGAGCACGCCTCCGCAGACTTCCCGGCCTTCTTTGGGCCAGGGCCAGAGGCAGAGGAACATCCTCTCGGGATTCGTGGGATCGACAGCCAGGTCGTTCGGGGCATTGACTCCCTCAGGCAGGGCGACAGGCTGCCAGGAGCCGCCGCTGTCATTGCTTGTGTAAAGGGCGCCATCGACTGTCTGCCTGTTCTCCAGCCCTCGGGCCACGAGCAGGAACATTTTCCCATCCGGCAGGAGAGCCAGACGCCAGGCATTCTTGTTTTTACCCGGGATCTCGCCGGCTTTTTTCCAGGTCCGGCCTCCATCCACTGATTTGAAAACCCCCTTGCCAAACCCGCAGACATAGAGGGTGCGGGAATCCACCGGGCTTGCAGGGTCAAGGATCAGGTGGGTGCATACGCAATTCTCCGGCAGACCTTTGCTGCTCAGGCTCCAGTTCCGGCAGCCGTCCACGGAAACCGCCACTCCGCCCACATAGCGGTCTAAATTCCCACTGCGCATCATTTTGGGCCGCGGCAGGTCATGGGCGCTTGACCAGACAGACCAGGCGCGCCCCCTGACCTGGGGATCGAAAACGGTCCAGTAGCAGCCGTTGATCCATGAATGAGGAATGCCGGCGGTAGCGTGGTACCAGCTCTCGCCGCCGTTGAAGCTTTGAAAGGCGCCGATATCGGTATAATTGGCGAACAGGTGGTTTTTATCGAAGGGGTCGAATCTGACTCCGTAGCAGACTGTCACATCCAGGCCGCGGCTCCTGTACGAGCCGTCTGGCAGCTTTTCCGTATAGACCTGTTCCCAGGTGGCCCCTCCATCCTTGGTGCGGTGGGTAGCGCCGAAATCGCTGGCGTAGCAGATCTCGGGGTTCGTGGGGCAGACACCCAGGGAAAACGGGTTTTCCCCCCACTCCGGCCCGTATTCTTCCATCAGCCAGCCCCCGTCATAATTGCCGCTCAGCATACTCTCGTTATCGGCCCGGAAGACCCAGCTCCAGCGGGCCCCGGCATCCACTGTCTTGAAAATCCCGAAAAGCCGTTTACCACCGGCTCCGGCGTAATACCTGTTGCAGGAGAGATAGGCCACCTCGGCATCGCCCTCGCAGACTCCGATTGTCGAGAATACCGGCGCCTTTCCGCAGAGCGGCACGTCATCCAGCAGGCCATCCATGATCCTGGTCCAGCTCTCTCCGCGGTCTCTGGAAAGATAAACGCCGTCTCCGGAGGGCAGCCATCCCCGGACAGGGTTCGGGCTTGTCATGGCATAGATAATACTGCCTTGCGGGCCGCGGCCTGTTTCGGCATGGGCTATATAACCAGCCGGGCCAGGAAAGTAGGTAATTTCCCCGGTTTTTTCCGAGATGCGGGCTACTGCCTGATCTGTAACCACCGTGACTTCATCAGGCCGGGCGTCCCAGCACCCGGGTATGATATCGTATATCCTTCGGCCTTTGACAGAGGCCAATCTCCGCCAGGTCGCCCCTCGGTCAAAGGACACCAACAATGGCGATAAATCCTGTTCCTGCTCAGGGGCTGAGGCGGCGCTGTAGGTGAAGGGTGGAATAAAGCCCAGGTAAATACGGTCGCTGTCTGTAGGGTGCACCCGGACCTTGACAATCTCTCCTCCAGGCATTCCATTGACTGTTTCGAAGCCCTGTTCCGCATGGTCCCCCACCATCCGCTCGGCGATAACATTTTCAGGCGCCGGATATACCAGGCTCCAGTGGAGGCCGCGGTCCTCGGAGCGGTAAAGCCCTGTGTTTGCAGCATAAATCGTGCTGGGGTTCCGGGGATCGAACTCGAAGTCTCTGACTACCGCGCGCAGGTGGAACATGCGCCAGGACTGGCCGCCGTCATGAGTCACATAAGCGCCGGTCATATCGCAGCGCAGGAAAACATTGTCTGGATCTTCCGGGTTCACGGTAGGCAGGAACATGGCCCCCCCGCCTCCAGGGCCCAGCACCCGCCAGGATGATCTTGGAGCAGCCGTGACCGGGGGTTGGCCGGGTTCCTTTTCCTGAACCCCGGGCGGGCCTGCGCAGGCTGCTGAAATCAAGAGAGCGGCGGAAAAAACAAGGGTTGAGACTTTTGGATTCATGTGCAGAATAGCTCCAAATAAATGTGAGCGGTTCTCGGGAAAGGAACGAATATAATATTTGTCTTAGCAAGTCAAGGGGTCTTGATCCAGGGTGGCCATAGCAACCGTTTTTAAGCCTGGATACCTGAGAGTCCCTGCCGGCCCTGTTAAAAGACCGGGACGCTATTTCCCTGATCAGGCGATTTTCAAGAATCATTTGGGGGAAATATTAGTTCGGATTCTAAACTATTATGCTTTATTTGGCAATCAAATTTTTTATAAAACTCATTCAGGCGCTTGTCCAAACATTAAATTAGCTGATCAAGCTTATTTTATTGACAAGTATCAGGCTGATATTTAGCTTTTGTTTTTATTCATAACCAATCAGCTAATTCGCCCGCATACTGACTTTAAAATAACCAAAGCTCGATTTGACAGACATTTTAAAAAATCTCACGTTATGGAGGATGAACGATTCTGACAGCAAAGAGAGCTGTTTTAACACCTGGCAAAGCGAAAGTTACACTCGATCGGCTATCATTCAAATTATGCTTCCGAAATACCGGAGAAAAAAATATAATTTCCAGGCTACAACTATTATAATAAGCGTAAATTAATTTGACGCTTTTTTTTAACTATTTACTGGCGAGGTAGCGATGTCTGAAAGAGCTACAGAAAACAGAGTATTTTACTTTACCGGATCGCGGAAGCTCGAGGTGGTAAAAGAGAAGTGCCTGGCGCCAGGTCCTGGAGAAATCCTCTGCCGGTCGATCTGTTCTTTAATCTCTATCGGTACTGAGATGATCTGTTTTGCGCGGGAGGTTGAACCTGGAAGCGTCTGGGACAACTGGATCCAATATCCTTTCGAGCCTGGATACAGCAGTGTGGGCGAGGTAATAGAAACCGGCAAGATGGTCTCAGGGATAGCTCCAGGTGACCGGGTCTGCTCGACCAGCCCGCACAGGGCCTGGTTTATCGACAGGCCGGAGACTGTCATCCCCATTCCTGCCGGGGTCACTTCTGAACAGGCGTCCTGGTTCTTTCTCAACATAATCGTGCAGAACGGCATCCGGGAGGCCAGGCCTGCGCTTGGAGAGACCGCGGTGGTTATCGGTCTGGGGCCACTGGGACAACTGGCGGTGAGATTTCTGGGAATCACCGGGCTGAATCACCTGGTCGCTGTGGATCCGATTGCCCAGCGCTGCGCCCTGGCGCAGGGAAACGGGCCCACGGAGGTTCTTGAACTGTATGCCGAACAGGCAATCGAACGGGTAAGCGGACTGACAAATGGCCGTGGGGCCGACCTGGTATTCGATATCACCGGGCATCCCTCGGTTTTCCATTCTGCGCAGCATCTGCTGGGTAAAAGAGGAAGGCTGGGCCTTATCGGGGATGCGCCTTTCCCTTCCAAGCAGACATTGACCCATGACGTGGTCTCCAAATCCCTCTCGATCATTGGCGCTCACGGCGCTACCCCTCCCTGGCAGGGTAACGACTATTACCGCTGGGGCAAAAAGGAGCTGACCCGCTTCTTTTTCGACTTGATCCTGGTCCATAGAATCAACCTGGATAATCTGATGACACAGCGGATCAGACCCGGGGAGGCTCCCCGGGTGTACAGTGAAATTTCAGCCAACCGCAGCGGCTATATGGGAGTCGTGATCGATTGGCGCCAGGAATAACACTACGAGCGGACAAAAAGTCCAAGGAGTGGTTTTGAGCGTGACCTTTCGTTTTGCCATTGCCGGCACGGGCGATATCGCCAGGTTCTATCTCGAGTGTTTCAACAGCCGCCGGGACCGGGAAAATATCGAGTTTGCAGGCGCCTGGAACAGAACCGCAGATAGAGGGCTGAGGTTTGTCGAAAAGTATGGCGGAGCTTTCTACCGCTCTCTCGATGAGCTTATCTCAGACCGGGAAGTGGATGCTGTAGTGAATCTCACTTCGCCCGGGGCCCATGAAGAGATCACCTCGGCCTGCCTGAAAGGGGGCAAGCATGTGCTGAGCGAAAAACCTCTCGCCCTGGGTGTGGAAAAAGCAAAAAGACTTATCTCTCTGGCTGAAAAAAGCGGTGTCACTCTGGCTTGCGCGCCTTTTATCCTGCTGGGCTTCAACCAGCAAAAAGTCAAGCGGCTGCTCCGGGAAGGCAGGATCGGAAAACCGGTATCGGTTGCGGCTGAAATGTTCCACGGGCGGGTCGAGACATGGCATCCGAACCCGCAGCAGTTTTATACCGAGGGCGCGGGACCTGTGCTCGATGTCGGGCCTTATCCTGTATCCCTGATGACAGACTGGCTCGGAAAAGTCAAGGCGGTCCAGGGTATGTTCGATATCGCCATACCGGAGCGCACCAGCCTGGGCGGAGAGACCTTTAAAGTGACCGTATTCGACCAGGGAGTGGCCCTGCTCAGGTTCGAAAACGGGGTTATCGGCCGGATCGCTTTCTCTTTCGCCAATTCCAACACTGTCTACCACGGGCTTGAAATCCAGGGAACCGGCGGCTCGATTTCACTCTCCTCGATGATGGACGCCTGCGGCAAGCTGCGAATATCGAACAAAGATTCCGCTGAATGGGACCACACCGAGGGAGATGACTCTCCGAAACCCGGCTCCGGGGTGGACTGGGCCGGCGGCATTTTCGAGCTTGCAGCCGCAGTGCGGGAAAAGCGCAGGCCTGCGAACTCCGCTGAGCTGGCGCTGCATACTCTCGAAGTGCTGCTGGCAGTAAATGAAGCCGCCGGCTCTGGAAAAACAATCTACTTATAATTGCTCGAAGTATTGTCCCGGATAAAGGAGGAATAAATCAGTCAATTATTATCCCCAAAACAGGGGGGGTGAATTCAACCCTGAAAGGGTATATACCTGTTTTTCAGATAAATTCTTTTCATTCATGGTGCTATTTTTCTATCCATCTCCGCTTTTACTACTCGGGTCATAAAATTGTTTGCATCTATCCGTAAAGGAAATTTTTATTCTTCTTTTGGTGGCAAAAGAAGCAAAACCATTTCTTTTGTAACCAAAAGAAACAAAAGTTAATCCTGGCACTTTAGTCTTTTACTCCGCTTCGCCAAGCTCGCCT
>DATKXY010000236.1:0-15256 GCA_035528795.1 archaeon
GGAAAATAGCCGTAGCCTTTCCTACTTTTCCGTGCTTGCGGTGTCGCTGTCCTACGAGCAGGATTGCCTGATGCTGCCGGCCCTGCTTCAGGCAGCCCGCCTGCCTGTTTACTCAGACCTGCGCCGTGGGAATTTTCCCCTGGTTTTCTGCGGCGGATCGGTGATTACAGCCAATCCGGAACCTGCAGCGCCTTTCATCGATGTCTGCGGCATTGGAGACGGGGAGAAACTGGTGCCGGCATTTGTTGAAGTTTGTCTTGAGGGGGTGAAAAAAGGCTGGTCCAGGGAACATCTTCTGCTTGAGTTTGCCTCTCGAGATGGTTTATATGTTCCCTCTTTTTATGAGGCGCAGCCAGTGAACAAAAATTCTCCCTGGGTGCCTGTTCGGAAATTGAAAGCGGCTCCGGAAAAAGTAGTGCGGGCCGTGGACCGGCTGGGCGATACCCCTGCTCACAGCGTGATTGTCTCTTCCGTCACCCATTTCAAGGGTATGTTCCTGGTAGAGGCGGCGCGGGGCTGCCGCTGGGGCTGCCGCTTTTGTCTTGTTTGCCGGATCAACCAGCCCTACCGTCCCGCTGAAGCAGGCCGGGTGCTCGGGGTCCTGGAAAGGGCGCCCTCTGGCACCCGGGCTGTGGGGCTTGTCGGAGCCAATCTCTGCGACCATCCCCAGCTTGAGACGATCCTGGAAGGGGTGGCTGCACGAGGCTGGCGGCTGGGGGCATCTTCCCTGAGGATTGATACCGTCAGCGACAGGTTGCTCGGCCTGCTCAGAGAGTGTGAAGTGCAAAGCTTGACACTGGCTCCTGAAGCGGCGACAGAAAAGCTGCTGGCCGGTCTCGGTAAGCCCTGCGCTGGAGAGCGTCTTTTCAAGGTGATAGAAATGGCGGCTCTCCGGAAATTCAAGAATCTTAAGCTCTATTATATGATCGGCCTGCCTGGCGAGGAGGAGTCCGATCGTGAGGCGCTTGCCGGGCAGGTGATAGAAATCGGCAGGCTGCTTGGGACGGGAATGAGGCTCAGGGTGAGTGTAAATCCTTTTATCCCCAAGCCGCAGACAGCCTGGCAGGATGAGCCGATGCTCGCTCCATCTCAGATCAAACTCGCCCTGCGTGGCCTGAGACGGAGAATTTTATCGGCCCGCCTGTCCCGGGTGCAGTTTCAGGCCGGCGCCGTAGCCGAGTCTGTGGCCCAGGCGGTCATTTCTATCGGGGACCGCAGGGTGGCCGCTGCTATTGAGCTTGCCGCTCTAAAAGGAGAGAGGTTTCTGGATTGCCTGGAAAGAACCGGGGTCGAGCTTGAGCCTTTGCTCCATGAAAGAAAAAGGCCGGACAGCGCACACCCGTGGCGTGTGCTGGAGAGTGGGTAAGACCGCACCTGGTGGGAAAGGCATTTTACATGGGAATAAAGCAAACGGTCAGAGCCGCGGCTCGCTTGAGATATGAGCACGCAGCGCCTCGTTCGGCGAACATTCCAGTCAGGCGGAATGACCATCCGATTTAGCCGCACGGCGCGCCTTTGCTGGACAAACGAGGTCAGACGGCTTTGGCTATCCGGCCGTCGCGGATGCAGCGGGTACAAACCAGCATCCGGCGGTTGGTTCCGTTGTCATTAACCCTGATACGCTGGAGATTCGGCAGGAAGCGCCGCTTAGTTTTATTGTGAGCGTGGGAAATAGCGTGGCCGGTAACGGGCTTTTTCCCACATATTTGGCATACTTTGGACATTAATCCTCCGGTAAATAATAAAAAATTAATTTAATATCTTTATTAAAAATAATCAATAATTAAAAATACCGGTTTTATGTCAAATCCGCCAACGGCCATTTTTAATTGACTTAAGCTTGCGGTAAAACTAAATTTGACAACTAAAATTGTCCTTAAATTTGCTTTTGTAATTATTCATTTAGCCAAACGTTATTTTCTAAGGGGTGACTCTTGGATTTAATCGAAAAGTTCGAAACCCGCACAGCGAAAATTGCCGTTATCGGTATGGGCTATGTGGGTTTTCCCCTGGCCGTGGAGTTCGCTAAAGCAGGTTTCCCGGTTATTGGAATCGATATCAACCAGACCAAGGTTAAAGTTATAAACCATGGGGGGAGTCACATTCCGGATGTCGATCCGGACGATGTCTCACCGCTTGTAAAAAAGGGCAGACTGAAAGCTACGACCGATTTCAGCGTGCTCCGGGAAATAGACGCCATGTCTATCTGCGTACCCACCCCGCTCAATAAAACCAAGAATCCCGATGTCTCTTTTATTCTTGCGGCAAGCGAGAGGATCAAGGATCACCTTCGGCCCGGTCAGCTTATTGTGCTGGAAAGCACCACTTATCCCGGTACCACCGAAGAGCTGATCCTGCCGATGCTGGAGGAAACCGGCCTCAAGGTGGGGAAGGATTTTTTCCTGGCGTTCAGTCCGGAAAGGGTGGATCCCGGCAATAAGGTTTACACGATCAGCAATACCCCAAAAGTGATCGGGGCTTGTACCCCCGAATGCATTAGACAGGCCACGGCCTATTATTCGCAGATTGTCGAGAAGGTGGTTCCGGTCTCGAGCACTGACTCGGCGGAGATGGTCAAACTGTTGGAGAACACTTTCCGTGCTGTCAATATCGCCCTGGTTAATGAGGTGGCCCTGATGTGCGATGTCCTGGGTATCGATGTCTGGGAAGTCATCGAAGCGGCCGCCACCAAGCCTTTCGGTTACATGCCTTTCAAGCCCGGACCCGGGCTGGGCGGTCATTGTATCCCAATCGATCCGCACTACCTCTCCTGGAAGCTGAAAAGCCTCAACTACTATGCCCGGTTTATCGAGCTCGCTGGAGAGATAAACTCGCGCATGCCGGACTATGTAGTGCGCAAGGTGATAGATGCTCTCAACAGTGTCCGGCGAAGCGTTAAGGGTTCGCGCATACTGGTTCTTGGGGTGGCCTATAAAAAAGATATCGATGATGTGCGGGAGTCCCCGGCTCTGGATGTGGTTAAGCTTCTCCAGCAAAAGGGCGGGGAAGTGCTTTTCAGCGATCCTTTTGTTCAGGAATTACGCATGAACGACAAGATCATCTCCTCGGAGATCCTGACCCCTGAGCTCGTAAAAAGTGTACAGTGCGTAGTGATCGCTACTGACCACACCGTTTTTGAATATAAAATGATCCTTGAGCATGCAAGGCTCATTGTCGACACCCGTAATGCTTACGGCTCGCGCGGCCTGAAGTCGGAAAAAATAATCAAGCTTTAACAGAGCGAGAGAACCATACCTCAAAAAAGGAGGATTTTTGGGGCACGATTTTATAGATAAGATCATCAACGCCAGCCCCGAAGCCCAGTTCATCCTGATCATACTCGGTTTTCTTTCCGTGTTCAGCTGGGCGATCATCGGCTGGAAGCTGGTTGTAGTGCATAGGGCCGAGCGCGAGGTGGAAGAGTTCTTAAAGCGCTTTCACAAAGCGCGCGACCTGGAGCAAATCCAGGAGGCAGGCAAGAGCATGACCAGGTCTCCTATCGCGGCTCTGGTTTCTGTGGCCGTGCGTGAGGTGCAGCAATTGCGCAGGCTGCTCGGCAAAAAGGAGGAGCGCAAAAGTGATTTCGATCCCACAGTGATGATGCGCGACAGCCTGCTGATGGCGATGGAGAGAACCATTGCTGAAAGAGGTGAGGCCTTGCGGCGATACGTCTCTTTTCTCGCCACTGTAACCTCGATCAGCCCTTTCCTGGGCCTTTTGGGCACTGTCTGGGGTATAATGATCGCCTTTCTGGATATCGCTTCCAAGGGCTCGGCCAATATCTCGGTTGTCGCCCCCGGGATCGCCGATGCGCTGATTACCACCATTGTCGGGCTCGGTGTGGCGATACCGTCGGCTATCGGTTACAACTACCTCGCAAACCGCATTCGGAGTATCCTTGAGCAGTGCAACAATTTCGCCCTTGAATTGACCGGAATTATTTATAAAAGCAGTCTGAACTTATAAATATGTACAGTTAACAATAATCTGGAGGGCGTTCGGCTCTCAGCCCGGGTTTCGACGGTCAGGCCGGCGGCAGCGCCGGCTTGCAATGCCGGGAAGGGGGGAAGTGCGAATGGCGAAATTCAAGAAAGTATATGAGGAAGGACTGATCAACGATATTAATGTCACCTCGCTGGTTGATGTGACTTTGACACTGTTGATCATGTTCATGATTTCAACCCCGCTTTTCCAGGGCGGACTCGAAGTCGTCTTGCCCAAAACGCAGGTCAGGCAGACTTTTGATACAGACCGGCTTGTGGTGACGATCAGTAAGAATAAGGGCATATTTCTCAATGATCAGCATGTCACCGAGGAAGAGCTGCCCGATAAACTGGCCGAGTATTACCGGAACAGCAAGATCAAAGAGGCTTATTTGCGCGCGGATGAGGATATCGCCTACCGGAAGGTAACCATGGTGCTGGCCTACATCACCGAGGCAGGATTCGAAAAGCTGGGTCTGGTTACTGAAGCCGGACCGACCGATTTGCGCAGGCGCTAGCTTATCAGCGCAGCCCAAACTCCCTTACCGGGAGTAGAGACAGTTGAAAATTGCATTCATTATATCTTTCTCGCTCCATCTTCTGATTTTAGGTTCACTCTGGCATTTTGGCTGGAAGCGGGTCAGTAATATTTACGCCTTTCAGGTCCATCAGGTGCAGCTGGTCACTTTGCCCAGGCTCGAGGCCGCACCGCCGGCAGAGTCTGTTCCTGAGGTCGAGATGGAGACCATACCTCCTCCGCCTGAGGAGAAGAAAGAGCTTAAGCCTAAACAGAAAGAAACGACACCGAAAACCGCTCCGCAGAAAACAGAAGAGATCGTGGGGAGTGCCAAAATGGACGAATCTGTCTCCGGAGTGCGTTCGGATGAATTTTTCGAGTTTCCATACTTTATACGATTGATGACCGACAAAATAAGCCGCAATTGGCGCAACCCTTACAGTGGAGAAGCAGAAACCGTTCTTTGTACTATTTATTTCAAGATCTTAAAAAATGGTGATATAATCGGTGAGCGAGTGGAGAAACCCAGCGGCTTCTCTTCCTTTGATCGGGCCGCCCTCCGCGCGGTGAAGATCTCGAGCCCCCTTCCTCCCTTGCCGCCCGATTACGGCGAATCTCAACTCACAGTGCACCTTGACTTCGAATACAACCGGAAATAAAACGAATGAGACAGGTTAGCTTTCTCCTTGGAACCCTTTTATTCTGCGTAACTCTTACCCCCTGTCTGGTGTCGGCTCAGGCTCCGCCAAAAGGATTCTCCAGCGATGAGATCTACACCAGGATTACAACCAGCCGCATCCATAGATATAAATTGGTGGTAGCGCCGATGCCGGTTGAGGGTATCAGCCTCCCTGACAGTATCGATGCCGCCATGCAGCTCAAGAATATTATTATCGATGATCTCGATTTCTCGCTGCGTTTTGATGTCATGAACCGGCGCATCAATGAGTTCAGCCTTTTATCTCTCAATTCGGCAAAGGACAGGGTCGGTTTTAAAGGCTGGCAGTCTACAGGGGCTGAGTATCTGGTGGCCGGCTCTTTTTTTGAGATCGATCAAACCCCGATGGTTGAAATCAGGGTCTATGATCTGTCTTTGGAGGATCTGGTTTTTCTGAAGAACTATACTCTGGATTTCGCCAGGCTCCGCCGAGTGGCCCATCATATTGCGGATGACATAGTGCTGAATGTGACCGGCGAAAGAGGGATCGCCTCAACCCGCATAGCTCTTATCATACCCATTTCAAAGGATACACGCGAGCTGTTTTATTGCGATTATGACGGTTACGATCTCAGCAGGGTCACCCACGACAGCTCCATAGCCATGATTCCCTCCTGGAGCCCGGATGGGAATAAGATTTCCTATACCTCTCACAAGGGGGCGGATGCGGACCTCTATCTGGCGGACCTGAAAACCGGGAAAAACTCTGTTCTGCAAGCTGCCAAAGGCGTGGATATGGCTGCATCCTGGTGCGCAAGCAACGGCTTTTGCGCCTTTTCCAGCGGTGTAACTGGGAATCAGGAGATTTATTATCTGCGGCCTGGCGAGGTGAAACCGGTGCGGATTACTTTCAGCTACGCTATGGATATAGAACCCACCTGGTCTCCGAATGGAATGGAAATCGCCTTTGCCAGCACCCGCGCCGGGAATCCACAGATCTTTATTATGGATTCCGATGGTCTCAACCTGCGGCGGCTCACTTTCGAGAGCCGGAATTTCACACCCAGTTGGAGACCGCTGCCTTTTGGCGATAAAATTCTGTTGACCAGTGAAATCAGGGGCCTCTTCCAAATAGCCATAATAGATGTAAACGGCGAAAATTTCATCCAATTGACCACGGATGGTGAGAACCGCGCCGCTTCCTGGAGCCCGGACGGTCTGCACATCGTTTTCTCCTCAGACCGCCGCGGAGGAAGGGGGAACCCGGAGATTTTTACAATGGACTGGGATGGTAACTCCCAGCGGCCGCTTAATAAAAACTTTCGTCCGGGAAAGGAACCCGGCTGGTCCCCATTTCTAGACTGGTGAGCAAAATAATTATTCGTTATTTTTTGACTGGATTTTTGTGGAAAAAGCTTTTAAAAAGGTTTTGCTTTTTATATTTCAGTATTTTATCTTGACAAAAACGGATATTGGTGTATAATAATCAAACAGCGGAGTACGCTTAAATGGTATCATATTAAGTTCTTTAAGTTTTATTTTTTTAACTATTAAACAAATCTCCCAATCTATTTACCTGCTTTTCAGCCGCAATCTTTAATGAGGGGGTAGTTCTGTGAAGAAAAAGATCCTGGTTTTCCCGATAGCATTTGCAATGGCTGTTGTCATTTTTGGTTGTCACAAGAAAGAAGCTCCGCCCCCACCGCCACCGCCGCCGCCACCGGTAGTGGAAAAGAAAATAGAGCCCGTAAAGGTCGATAGTACCGAAATATGGGCCAGACAGCGCGCCGAGAAAGTATCGAAAGCCAAAAGCTCGATTGCTGAAAAGAAGATCTATTTTGATTTCGATAAGAGCGATATCAAGCCTGAATATCGTTCTGTGTTAATGAGTACTGCCGAAATAATGAAAGAATTTTCTGATGTTACTATCAGAATCGAAGGTAATTGCGACGAGCGGGGAACCACGGCTTATAACCTTGCTCTCGGCGAGCGCCGCGCCAACAGCGCAAAACAGTTTCTGATTGATTCTGGTCTCCAGGGAAGTCGGATCGATACCAAGAGCTGGGGCGAGGAAAAGCCGATGGCTTTGGGACACAACGAAGAATCCTGGTGGCAGAACAGAAGAGACGATTTTATAATCGTTAAATAAGCTGCTTGGCAAGGTTTAAAAGCTTATCACTGGAACCACGCCGGGGATCTCAGCCGGAAAGGCTGTTCGAGAAGGCTATTGGAGCTTGAGAGTCCTTTCCCGGAAAACAAAGGTTCCTGTCCAACACTCGTTTAGGCACCTTTGGGCGCCGGGCCACCGGCGCCCATTACTTTAATTGGGCCTGTTATCAATGTGCAAGTATGTCTGCAGGTGGCGTACTTTTAGCCTTTATGATTTGTTGCGCGCTCTTTTGATACCCTGTGGCCTGCTTGCCGGACTGATTTCCGGCTGCGGGGGAGCCTCGACAGATCAAATACAATTGCTGCGTTCCGAAATTTTTACTTTGAAACAGGAGCAACGCCAGCTGCGCCACGAGGTCAGCGCTTTAGACAGCCTCTTGCGTCAGCGGGTCAGCGCACTCGACCAGTTCAGTGCAAATTTCGGAACGGATGTCCGCAGCCTCCAGGAGCGGGTCTCCGTTATCGAGCAGCGGTTGGATGATACGGAAGGGCGCATTCTGCGGATACAAAGCGCAGTGGCCTATCCGGGTGCGCCTGGCTCCGGCGCTCAGCGAGAAGTAAAGAAGGAGCAGCCCGACAGAATTGATCCCAGGGAAATCTTTGATTTGGCATATAAAGATTTTACCCAGTCCAACTACGAGATGGCAATTGAGGGGTTCCGTGATTTTATTCAGCGCTTTCCCGAATCTCCGCTGGTTCCGGAAGCATATCTGTATATTGGCAACGGTTTCCGGGCCTTGAAAAAATACGAAAATGCGATTTCCAGTTATCGGACGCTCGTGGACAAGTATCCAGAATCCCCCCTCCAACCTGATGCGCTTTTCAGGATTGGTGATTGCCTGCTCAAACTGGGCGACAGGTCACGGGGTGAGACCTATTTCCAAACTGTGATCCAGAGATTTCCCGATTCCAACGCCGCTGCACTTGCCCGCGCTAAATTGAATCCTTAAAGATGAAATGTCCATATTGCAATCATGCTGATAGCAGGGTTGTGGATTCGCGATCCATCAAGGATGGATCGCTGATCCGGCGCCGACGTGAATGCCCGAGTTGCAAAAGGCGCTTTACAACTTACGAGTATGTGGAAAGAATCCCCTTGATGGTGGTCAAAAACGATGGGCGGCGGGAGCCGTACAATCGGGAAAAGATGAAAATGGGACTGATCACCGCTTGCAAAAAGCGCCCCGTGCAAATGGATGACATAGACAATCTGATTCTTTCAGTTGAAAAGGCAATCGATCGGTTGAATGTCTCGGAAATACCAAGTAAGCTGCTGGGCGAGGAGGTTATCAAGCATTTGAAAAAGCTCGATCCGGTGGCTTATGTGCGTTTCGCTTCGGTTTATTACCGTTTTGAGGCTGTTTCTGAGTTTGAGCAGAAAATCAAAGAGTTGGTTCCAGAACAGGATAACAGGAAGACATAGGATAGCATGCTGAAAGAAGCTACCTTCAAAGGCGGAGTTCACCCTCCCGAATTCAAATCAGCCACCCGTATAAAAACTATCCAAGCACTCACCATTCCTTCCAGGGTAATCTTGCATCTCCAGCAACACATCGGTGCTCCGCCTGAGATTTGTGTCTCGGCCGGGGATAAGGTAAAAGTCGGCACCGTTATCGCCAAACCCTCGGGTTTTGTGAGTGTCCCTTTGCAGGCGACGATTTCAGGGAGCGTGAAAGCGATAAGTGAGGCCCTGCATCCCACAGGAGTAAAGCTGCCCGCAATAGAAATCCAGGGAGATGGAGAGGACAACTGGGAGGACCCGCCCGCTCAAATCAGAAAATACAACGAATTGAGTCCGGCAGAGCTCAGGGACCGCATCCGTGATGCTGGTATCGTAGGACTGGGTGGAGCGGCTTTTCCCACCCATGTGAAGCTTTCCCCGCCAGCGGGAAAAACTATTGACACCTTCATTCTCAATGGCGCCGAATGCGAACCCTATCTCACCACCGACTTCCGGCAGATGCTTGAACGCACAAAAGAGTTGATTGCCGGGATCAAAATTATCTTGCGCATACTGGGGTGCGAGAGGGTGTTTATCGCTCTTGAGCGCAATAAACCCGAGGCGATCGAGGCTCTCGACCGGTGTTGCCTGGACGAGCTCAATTTCGAGGTGGTGCCGCTAAGGACCAAGTACCCCCAGGGAGGCGAGAAGCAGCTCATTGAAGCCCTGACCGGCCGTCAGGTGCCGAGCGGCGGCCTCCCTATGGATGTGGGCTGTCTGGTGCACAATGTTTCCACAGTGCTCGCAATTTATGATGCGGTCACAACCGGCATGCCGCTGATTGATAAAGTCGTCACCCTGGCCGGCACGGCCAGCGCCAACCCGGGCAACTATAGGGTACGGGTCGGTACTCTGGTGGAAGATATAATAACCGAGATCGAAGGCCAGGTCCCCGATAATTTGGGCAAAGCCATCATGGGCGGTCCGATGATGGGCATTGCACTGCCCTCCCTTGCGGTGCCAGTACTGAAAAGTACAAACGGTTTGGTTCTTCTGGCCGAGCCGATATCTCAAAGTCTGCACCGGCCGTGCATTCGCTGCGGAAGTTGCATTGATTCCTGTCCGATCAGGCTCATGCCGTGCGAGCTGGCCCTGTTTGCCGAACACGAGCGCTGGGAAAAGTGCCGCGAGTATTATGTCAAGGACTGTATTGAATGCGGCACCTGCAGCTATACATGCCCGGCCGGGCGCAACCTGGTACAATTGATCAGATTCGCCAAGTATCTGATCATGAGCCAGGATCAAAAGAAAAAGAAGTAACGCTGAGGTCTCTCTTGTCAGGCCTGGTCCAGGAGGCTCGCCGGGCGGGTTTCACAAGCTGTGAGCCCTCTTTTATCGGCGTGCTCTTTGAATAGGTTTTTTTGAGTAGGACACATTACAAACTATACTTTTAGAGCTTTTTAACCGGTGTATTTTTCGCTGAATTTAGTTTTAGTCTGGATTATTCACAAAATTTAGGAGAAAGGAACAGGCTTTCGGCCTTTCAAGCATTTGCTCCAGACCGTACAAGACACGAGTCAGAATTTTAAAAACTTCTGGTGATAGTTTTAAAAATATTCTGAATTCTGAATTCTGACTCCTGTCTACTGAATTCTCCTTAAAAAAGATTAAGAATGGTCTCAGGTCGATCAACTGAATAGATTACAATAAATTTCAAATATTTTTGGCTAGCTTTCTGATGGCTTATTGATCCCGGAATCAGCATTAACTTTAACTGAACCCAGATGGCCAACCTATTAAAAGTTTCCAGTTCCCCGCACATTTTTACCGAGGAGTCCATTCCCCGGATAATGATGGGGGTTGTCATCTCCCTCATGCCAGCCCTTGCAGGAGCAGTATACTTTTTCGGCTGGCACGCACTGTTGTTGATCGTTCTGGCAGTGATTTCAGCAGTGGGTACCGAATACCTCTGCCAGAGGCTGAGAGGAGCTCCAATCTCGGTGTCCGATTATTCGGCCGTGGTCACAGGGATCCTGCTGGCTTTCAATCTGCCGGCCAACGCTCCGTGGTGGATGGCGGTTCTGGGAAGTGTCTTTGCCATAGCGATAGTCAAGGAGTTTTTTGGGGGAATCGGCTACAATATCTGGAACCCGGCGCTGGCTGCGCGGGCCTTTCTGCTTGCTTCCTGGCCTACCACCATGGTTTCGAACACAGGTTATCCGGCTCCACGGAACGGCTATCTTGCCGGGCTGCAGCTCGACGGTATTACACAGGCTACACCATTGCAGCTTATTAAAAACAGTATCGCCCCGGTCATAAAACAGGCCGAATCTTACTCGGCTGAGCAGGTAGCGGCCGCCAGCCAGGCGCTTGAACGCATGGCCGGAGCCGGTTATTATCAAAGTCTGTTCTGGGGCAAAATCGGCGGGGTCCTCGGGGAGACCTCAGCGGCGCTGCTTATCCTCGGTGCTGTCTTTCTTCTGATTAAAGGTTATATTGACTGGCGCGTTCCTTTGGGCTATCTCGGTACAGTGGCAATACTGGCCTGGGTTTTCGGGGGCCCTGAGGGCTATTTTACAGGCAATGTGCTTTTTCATCTCTTGAGCGGCGGCTTGATTCTTGGCGCATTTTTTATGGCCACCGATATGGTTACTACACCGGTCACCCGCAAGGGTAAATGGATTTTTGCTGCAGGCTGCGGGGTATTTACCATGCTGATTCGTTTCAAAGGCGGCTATCCAGAGGGGGTATCTTATGCGATTCTCCTGATGAATACGGCCACCCCGCTGATTGATTCATACACCAGGACCAAGATCTACGGAGGAAGCTGAAAGTGCGCGAGATTTTGAAAATGAGCGGCATTTTGACATTGATCACCTTAACTGCCGCGGGCGCCCTTGCAAATATTTATCTCATTACTCGCGACCGGATTGCCCTCGTTGAGGCTACACGGGAAGAGGAGGCGAGGAAAGCGGCCCTGCCGGAAGCGGTTTTTTTCAAGCGGGATTCTACAAGCGACGGATTTATTTACTACCGCGGCTATGCGGACAGTACCGCAGGAGCTGAGCCGGTGGGCTTTATCACTCTGGCTCTCGGCAAGGGATACTCGAGTAAAATCCGCACGGTTGTCGGAGTGGACGCGAAAATGAATATCACCGGGATCAAGATCGCTTTTCAGCAGGAGACACCGGGTCTGGGCACCAGGATCGAAGAGGTGAAAAGCGGTCAATCTGCTCCCTGGTTTCAAGCACAGTTCAAAGGCAAGACAATTGATTATTTAGAAGTGGTTCGAACTCCTGATCCCGAACGCATCGAGGCGATCACCGGGGCGACCATCAGCTCGAAAGCAGTGTCCGGTTCCGTGCGGGAATCTATAATCAAGCTCAGGACCGTCCTGCAATAATCACTAAGAAGGAGCCAAGCTTTGTCAGCCTGGAAGGTTTTTATACGCGGTCTTTGGGAAGAGGTTCCGGTATTCAGGTTCATGTTGGGCCTGTGTCCGACCCTTGCAGTTACGACCACTTTAATCAACGGCCTGGGAATGGGCCTGGCCACCGCGAGCGTGCTTCTGGGATCCAACCTGGTGATTTCCATTTTGCGCAAGGGGATCCCGAGCAAGATCCGGATTCCCTCTTTTATCGTGGTGATTGCCAGTTTCGTGACCATTGTGGATCTTGTGATGCACGGGTATACTCCTGATTTGCACAAGGCCCTGGGCATTTTTATTCCGCTGATTGTGGTCAACTGTATCATTCTGGGCCGGGCTGAAGCCTTTGCCTCAAAGAACGGCATCGGCTACTCGCTTCTGGATGCCGCCGGTATGGGCCTCGGTTTCACAGTGGTGCTCTGTGTGCTGGGATCGATCCGTGAGATTTTGGGAGCAGGCACTATCGGCGGGTTGCCTGTTCTCCCGGTGAGTTTCCGCCCGGTTCTTCTTTTCATTCTGCCCCCGGGTGGTTTTATCTGTTATGGGCTTCTGCTGGCGGGCTTTAATTTTATCGACTCCTGGAGGAAAGAGAAATGAATCTCGATTCTCTCTTCCTGATTGTCATTGGCACGATTTTTATCAACAATTTCGTTCTTTCCAGGTTCCTGGGTCTCTGTCCTTTCCTCGGGGTCAGCCGCAGTCTCGACAGCGCTTTCGGCATGGGTATGGCGGTCATTTTTGTGATGACTATCGCCTCCTTTGTCACCTGGCCCATTTATCATCTTGTGCTCGTGCCTTATGGGATCTCCTACCTGCGGACTATCGTTTTCATCCTGGTCATTGCGAGCCTGGTCCAGTTTGTCGAGCTGGTGATGCTCAAGACCGCTCCCGCCCTCTACCAGGCCCTTGGCATCTTCCTGCCCCTGATAACTACAAATTGCGCTATCCTGGGGGTTGCAGTACTCAATATAGATGATGATCTCTCGCTGATCGAGGCCCTGGTGCAGGGATTTTCATCAGGGGTCGGTTTTACCCTGGCTCTGCTGCTGATGGCGGGAATCCGGGAAAGGCTCGAGCTGGGCGAGGTGCCGGTTGTCTGCCGCGGAGTGCCGATAGCGATCATTTGCGCCGGGCTGATGTCGATCGCTTTTCTCGGATTTGCAGGTTTCTCTCTCAAATAATCTGCGTAGGATGAATCGTGGGTGAAGAAAAAATCAGATTTAATGGAACCATCTTTGGCGACAATTGTAATTTTATTAAGCAGCAATGCCATGGGTTATCTCGAGGCTGCTCAGGACAAGGAAAAAGAGGACCGGAAAAAGGAGAACCTGGATCTGGCCACTTTTTTCATAGATCTTCTGGCAGTGTTGGAAGAAAAGACCAAAGGTAATCTCGCCGAAGAAGAAAAAATGACCCTGGAAAAAGTCTTGACTGAGCTGCGGATGCTTTATGTGAAGCTTTCAAGATGATTTATAAGCCGATTACACTGCAGAGTTTATTTGCTAAATCTTTGTTTTTTATTTATTCTTAGAGGGTTTGTGTTTATATTGACAAGTTCAAGGCACACTTTACCGCAGTTTTTTCGTTTGCTTCTTCCTCCTTCAAAATCCTAAGGAGGAATTTTTTTAATGAGCTTTTCGGCGGGGAATGAACAGGTTGGCGGTGAACTCTTTAAAGACTTTCTCAGCGCTCATTATCATTGTTGTTTTTTGCTTTGCTGCCGGCTGCAGTGAAAATACAGAGAACAGCACGGGTTTGGTCCTTTTGCCCTCGTCGATAGTAGGGGATCTGCCCACCCAGAAGCGGTTTGACCAGGCCTTCGATATCCGGACGGTGCCAGGCGAGCCGGCTAACAAGGGTGAGCAGACCAGAATCTACGTGGGCAACATGTCTCAGTACGAGATGCGCACCCTGCTTGCATTTCGGGTGGTTTTACCGGATAATGCGGAAATTATTACGGCTCAGCTCAATCTTTATGTTGTCAGTATCAAGGGAGAGCTCCCGGTCAGGCTTTCGGTTCACCTGCTCGAGCGGGAATTCGTAGAGAACGAGGTTACCTATCAGATTGCCGCTGAGGGTGAACCCTGGTCGACTCCTGGCGGAGACTATCAAAGCAGCGCACTAGGCGAAGCCGTGTTCGAGGGTAACGAGATCGATACAGTGGTTGTTGATCTTGATATCAAGGTTTTGAACAGTAAATTGAGTGCGGCTGACACCACACTGCCTATGATTGTCTTGACTGACCGGGAAGAGTCTGTTCTGGGCCTGCTGTCCTGGGAAAGTTATCCAGACCAGCCGATTGCCTCTCGCCTCGATCTGGTTTTCGACCTGCCTCCGGAGACTGAAACCTATTTGCTCGAGCGCCGGTCATTCTCTGATGCTACGATCACTAATTACCAGGGTCCAGCCGCAAAACCGGAATACCTCCTTGTCGGAGAGATTCCCGCCAGCCAGGTGTTTTTCAGCTACGACCTGAGCGGGCTGCCTCCCCTGGCCACAGTGAACAGGGCGTGGCTTCATCTTTCCATTGCGGATGCCGTGGTTGTCGATACTTTCCAGGTCGCTACCTATGCCGTAGTAAAAGAGCCTGAGAATATTTCCTATGTTTCAACCAGTACTGATATAGTTGGAACGCCGCAATCCGTAAAAAGTGGAGATTCCGCTCTCGAAATAGATGTTTCCAAAGCGCTTCAGGCATTAATCCTTTACGGCGAATCCGGCTCCAACTATAAATATCTGGTAATCTCAAGTTACGGTAAGGGCAATCTAGCCGGGTATATGGAATTATATCCATCCGACTGGCCGGACTCAAGCTTGCGCCCCTATTTGCAATTAGTGTATACGGATGTTCCGGAAGCGGCCAAACCGAAAAAATAGGGATTATAATTACCACCGGGTATACCACAAAATGACTGACAGCAAAAAGATACCGGGAAGACCCGAATACGGAATATTTAAATTTATCGCTGCCCTTCTTGTTGCCGGCCTGGTTTTTACCTCAGGTCCGGCCATGGCTGATTCGATGATCGGCGCCCTGCACCTGGGAGTTCCGGTGAATTAT
>DATKXY010000237.1:0-35465 GCA_035528795.1 archaeon
TCGAAGATCAACTTGTCGATCAACTTGCCTGTTTGGAAAAAAATCCCCAACGGGTTCACAGCATAACAGGCTGGCCTTGGATTGTTAATCTTAACTTGAACGCAAAATAGTATTAAACATTTTAAGCAGGTTTGAGCTATGTTCCAATTCGCTATTAAAAGAAGATGGTATTCAACCACCAGCTTGCGTCTTGTTGGTAGTTAACCGACCTGTGTGGAAATTTTAACGGCACGTTTTTACTATTTTTTGCGAAAATTGAAAAGAACCTTTCTTCTCGAGAGGATAAGAAAATGTCTGAGAATAAAAAGAGGAAGATCATTATTTTCGATACCACGCTGAGAGATGGTGAACAGTCTCCGGGCTGCAGCATGAACCTGGAAGAGAAAATCGCCCTGGCCCGTCAGCTTGAGAAACTCAGGGTGGATGTAATAGAAGGAGGGTTTCCTATCGCCAGTGATGGGGATTTCGAGGCGGTCAAGACTATTGCAAACCAGGTGCGCGGACCTATAATCGCCGGGCTTGCCCGGGCAGTTAAAATCGATATCGACAGGGCGTGGGAGGCGCTCAAGTATGCCGCCAGGCCCCGGATTCACACCTTTATCGCCACGAGCGATATCCACCTCAAATATAAACTCAGAAGAAGCCGCCAGGAGGTGCTCGATGCGGCTGTCGAGGCGGTGAAACTGGCCAAAAGCTACTGCGAGGATGTCGAGTTCTCCTGCGAGGATGCAGGACGCACTGCTGACGATTACTTAGCGCAGGTGGTTAAGGCTGTGATTGAGGCTGGAGCCATTACGATTAACATTCCGGATACGGTGGGTTATGCCATCCCCAACGAGTGGGGCGCCAGAATAAAACTTCTCCGGGACAATGTTCCCGAGCTGGAAAAAGTCGTGCTGAGCGTACACTGCCACAACGATCTAGGGCTGGCCGTAGCCAACTCTATCGCCGCCTGCCAGAACGGCGCAGGGCAGGTTGAGTGCACGGTCAACGGGATCGGGGAACGGGCAGGCAATGCCTCACTGGAAGAGTTTGTCATGGCCTGCCGCACCCGTCACGATATGCTCGACTTTTATACAGATGTGGTCACGGAGGAAATCTTCCCGTCATCCAGGCTCCTGAGTAATATTACCGGGGTCTTTGTCCAGCAGAACAAAGCCGTTGTCGGCAAGAACGCTTTTGCCCATGAGGCCGGCATTCACCAGGACGGGATGCTCAAGGATTCGCTGACCTATGAGATCATGACCCCTCAATCGGTCGGGATCCAGAAGAGCAATATCGTGCTCGGGAAACATTCGGGACGTCATGCCCTGGATAATCGCTTCCAGGAACTCGGGTTCCAACTCGATAAAAATGAATTGACAAAGGCTTACGTGCTGTTCATCAAGCTTGCGGACCAGAAAAAAACGATCACAGATGAGGATCTGGTCGCCATTGTCCAGAACGGCATTCAGCATATCCCTGAAACCTGGCATCTCAAATATATCCAGACAGTGGGCGGCAACCAGATAGTGAGCTCCGCCACTCTGGTAATGACCAACAAAGAAAACGATGAAGATGTGAAAGATGCAGCCACCGGCGACGGTCCGGTCAGCGCCCTGTGCAATACAATCGACAGGATTGTCGGTCTGAACGGTATTCTGACCGACTATCAGCTCCATTCTGTCACCGAGGGAAGAGACGCTGTAGGAGAGGTCTTCCTCAGGGTTATCTTTGATGGGATCGAATACATGGGCAAAGCCGCCAGCACGGATGTGATGGATGCAACCGCACGTGCCTACCTGAATGCCGTGAACAAGGCGCTCTTCGCCCGGAAAAAGGGCGCCGGCAAGCCCAAAAAGGCTGACAAAAAAGGAATATGAACCCCCCGGCGGTTCACTTTTCCTGGAAATTTCAGGCTTAGCCACCTGATGATTCATTCACAAGGAGATGGACATGGGTAAAACGATGTTCCAAAAGATCTGGGATGCCCATGTGGTCACAGAATGCGAGGGAATCGCTGTCCTTTACATAGATCGCCATCTGGTTCATGAAGTTACCTCGCCCCAGGCCTTCGAGGGCCTGAGGCTGGCCGGCCGCAAGGTGCGCAGCCCTCATGCCACATATGCGGTTCCCGATCACAATGTGCCCACAGCCAACCGCGACAAGCCGATTGCCGACCCCCTTTCGGCCCGCCAGGTCGAGACCCTGCGCAAAAACTGCAAGGAGTTCGGTATCACCCTGTTCGATATCAATGATATCCGTCAGGGTATCATACATGTTATCGCCCCGGAGCAGGGCTTGACCCTGCCCGGTTCCACAATCGTTTGCGGGGATTCGCACACCGCTACCCACGGGGCGTTCGGGGCGCTGGCTTTCGGTATCGGCACCTCCGAGGTGGAGCATGTTCTGGCAACACAGACCCTCACTCAGCGCAAGCCCAAGTCGATGTTGATCAGGATCAGCGGCGCGCCGCCAGAGAATATTACGCCCAAAGATATTATTCTCGCCGTTATCGGCAGGATCGGGACTGCCGGTGGAACCGGCTATGTGGTCGAGTACGCCGGGCCTGCTGTGCGGAAAATGTCCATGGAAGGGCGGATGACTTTGTGCAATATGTCAATCGAAGCCGGAGCGCGGGCCGGGCTTGTGGCTCCGGATGAAATAACTTTCGAATATCTCAGAGGCCGTGCTTACGCCCCAATGGATGATGAGTTCGAGAGGGCGGTCGAGGCCTGGAAAAAGCTGCCCTCGGATGCGGACGCTGTTTTCGATCATGTGGTCGAATTTGATATAAGCCATGTGAAACCGCACGTTACCTGGGGCACAAGTCCGGGCATGGTGACGGATATCGAGGGCAAAGTGCCTGACCCGACCCGGATCCAGGACCCGAACGAGCGCAAGGCAGTCCAGCGCGCACTGGAGTACATGGGACTTGAGCCTGGTACGCCGATCACCGATATCCGGATCGACCGTGTGTTTATCGGCTCCTGCACCAATGGGCGGATCGAGGACCTGCGCGAGGTTGCCGCGTATGTGGAAGGGAAAAAAGTGGCGGAATGGGTTTCGGCGATGATTGTTCCCGGAAGCGGGCTGGTCAAGAAACAAGCCGAGGTAGAGGGCCTGGACAGGATTTTCTTAGCTGTGGGCTTCGAGTGGAGAGACCCGGGGTGCTCGATGTGCCTGGGCATGAACGAGGACGTGCTCGAGCCCAGCGAGCGCTGCGCCTCAACAAGCAACCGCAATTTCGAAGGCCGTCAGGGAAAGGGAGGGCGGACTCACCTGGTGAGCCCGCTGATGGCCGCAGCGGCCGCGGTCGCCGGCCATTTTGTCAATCCGCGCCTGTCATGAGCCGAGTCAGTCCTGTAGTCACTCAAAAATAGAGAATAATTATGGAGCCTTTTACCAGATTCTATGCACTGGCAGCAATACTGGATCGCAACGATGTGAACACGGATGCGATCATTCCCAAGCAGTTCCTGAAAAAAATCGAGCGCACCGGTTTCGGCCAGCACCTGTTCCACGACTGGCGGTACCTGGATGAAGAGGAAACCAGGCTCAATCCGGATTTTATCCTCAACGCCCCGCGCTACCAGGGGGCAGGCATCCTGGTCACCCGGGACAATTTCGGCTGCGGTTCGAGCCGGGAACATGCTCCCTGGGCCCTTCTGGAGTATGGTTTCCGCTGTATTATCGCCACGAGCTTCGCCGACATTTTTTTCAACAACTGCCTTAAGAACGGCCTGCTGCCTGTTATCTTAAAACCGCAAGAAGTGAATGAGCTTTTTAAAACTATCCGTGCGCAGGAGGGATGCAGATTGACAGTTGATCTTCAGAAACAGGAAGTCAGCGCTCCAGACGGGCTCTCCTTTTATTTCGAGATCTCTACCTTTTATAAAGATTGCCTGCTGAAAGGATTGGACCATATCGACTGGACCCTTCAGTTCACTCAGCAGATCGACGAGTTTGAGCAAAATTATCGGCGGAGCAGTCCCTGGATGTTTATCAGGTGACTGGGAAGTTGTCTGCTTGATTTGGCTTTGAAGCCTTTCCCGTGTTTAAGATATCGAATTGAAAAACTGATTTTTTTACTCTGAAATAGATCTTTGAGAAAATCCCGGTAATAAGTATAATATTCGATCCTTAGGAGCTGTTTCGCGAACCGCTCCTACAGTAACCTATTGATTTTTATAGTGTTATAAAAAGCAAGTCATATACCTCGAGTAAAATGATAACATTTTTCCAAGGTTTCTAAAAATTCTATCCCTGACAAGAGGAGAGCCTAGATGGCGAAGAGTTATCAGATCGCGGTGATTCCCGGCGATGGAACCGGACCGGAGGTTGTTGCCGAAAGCCTGAAAGTGTTGAAAGCCGCTTCGCAAAGGCACAAGATCGAGTTGTCATTCACGAATTTCAACTGGGGCGGGGAGTTTTACAAAGCCACCGGTATAGTCCTGCCGGATGATGCGGTCCAGACCCTGAGAAAATTTGACGCGATCCTCCTGGGAGCTATCGGCCACCCGGATGTCAAGCCCGGGATCCTCGAAAAAGGCCTTCTTCTCGCCCTCCGCTTCTCATTGGATCATTACATAAATTTGCGTCCTGTCCAGCTTTATCCGGGCGTTGCCACTCCGCTCAAGAATAAAGGCCCCGAGGATATCGACTTCGTGGTGGTCCGCGAAAACACCGAGGGGCTGTACGCAGGGGCAGGCGGCAATCTGAAAAAAGGCACGCCCTATGAGGTTGCCATCCAGACCTCGATCAACACGCGGCTGGGGGTCGAGCGCTGTATCAGGTACGCTTTCGACTACTGCCGCAAGCGCAATAAAGACAAAACAGTCACCCTTTGCGCCAAGACCAATGTGCTCACCTATGCCTCTGATCTCTGGGAACGCGTTTTTCACGAGGTGGGAGCGGCGGATTACCCGGATATCAAGCGCGAATATGCCCATGTGGATGCTACCTGCATGTGGATGGTGAAAAACCCCGAATGGTTCGATGTGATTGTGGTCGAAAATATGTTCGGCGACATTATCACCGACCTCGGGGCGATCATTCAGGGAGGCATGGGTATTGCAGCCGGGGGGAATATCAACCCTCAGGGGGTTTCCATGTTCGAGCCGATCGGAGGAAGCGCCCCCAAATATACAGGGAAAAAGGTGATCAATCCGCTGGCTTCTATCTGTTCTGCTGCCATGATGATGGAGCATCTGGGGGAGACCGGCATGGCCCTGGATATCGAAAATGCTGTCAAGTGGGCCTGCGCCAATAAGATCAAAGACCTGGGCGCCGGCAAGATGGGGTACGGCACCGATGAGGTGGGCGACATGGTTGCCGGGCGTGCCGCCGGCTGATATTTTCCAGGGTTGTCACTGTTACAAATCCGGAGACTGACCGATGATTATAGTCATGAAAGAAGGCGCCACCCGCCAGGAGATCGATCACGTCTTCGACCGTGTGCGCGAGCTGGGATACAAGGTGCACCCGATCTATGGGGCCCAGCGCACCGTGGTCGGAGCGATCGGCGACGAGCGCGGCAAGTTCCGCCTCAAGTCCCTGGAATCCCTGCCCGGGGTAGAGTCCGTTATCCCGATCCTGAAACCGTTCAAGCTCGTCTCGAGCGAGCTCAAGAAGGAGCGGTCTGTTGTCAGGGTCGGGGAGGACGTAGCTTTCGGCAGCCGGCAGTTTGTGGTTGTGGCCGGTCCCTGCTCTGTGGAGAGCAGGGAACAGATAATCGAGGTCGCCAGGCGGGTGAAAAAAGCCGGAGCCCGCATGCTGCGCGGCGGCGCATTCAAGCCGCGGACATCGCCTTACAGCTTCCAGGGCCTCGAGGAGGAAGGCCTCGAGCTGCTGGCTGAAGCCCGCGAGAAAACAGGACTCAAGATCGTAACCGAGGTGATTACCCCACAGGATATTCCCCTGGTGGCCCGCTTTACGGATGTGCTCCAGATCGGCGCGCGCAACATGCAGAATTTCGCGCTCCTGAAACAAGTCGGTTTGCTCGACAAGCCGATCCTCCTGAAACGCGGAATTTCGGCCACAGTCAACGAGTTTCTCATGTCCGCCGAGTATGTGCTCAGCCAGGGCAATCCCAATGTGATCCTCTGCGAGCGGGGTATCAGGACTTTCGAGACTTACACCCGCAACACCCTGGACCTTTCAAGCGTGCCGCTGATTAGAAACCTGAGCCACCTGCCGATTATTGTAGACCCCAGTCACAGCACCGGCAAGCCCGAGTTGGTGACTCCGATGTCCAAGGCCGCCGCAGCCTGCGGAGCGGACGGCGTAATAGTCGAGGTGCACAACAATCCCGAGATGGCCCTTTCCGATGGGGAACAGTCCCTGACCCCGGATGCTTTCGACGAGTTCATAAAAGCCTTAAAGCCGATTCTTAAGGCCGAGGGAAGAACTCTTTGATTCATAATTAATACGCTTTTCAGGACAGCCATAGATGATTCAAAGGGCATTATTCTGTGGAAATTCCCCATGCCCCCCTTAGGAGGGGGAAATGAGCCTACCCCTTTGGCAAAAGGGAACACCAGGGGGATTTAATAATCGGTTCCCGGTTTTAAAAAAGGCTCTATTCCTGTAGTCAAATTAGTACAAGTAAAGAACCTGGCCATTCAAAACCGCGTGAGAAATAACAACGCGGTTTTTTCTTGCCTGAGGTACTCTTTGATTGACAGCGCCGGCGTTTCATCCACCCCTTGCGGCGAGCGAAAAAGTGCGCTGGATTATGAAGTTGCATCTCGTCAATCATTGACACCTTTGTCGATTACTTGTAGATTTAAGAAATTTATTAAAAAACAGGGGAGCAGGGAGCAGCAGGCGAACCGGAACAGGGGATAAACAGTCAGGTCTCTAATTACCGAGTGAGGGATTATGGTCAGGGGAATTACCAGAAGAGAAGAAGACTATTCGCGCTGGTACCAGGACATCGTGCTCAAGGCTGAGCTGGCCGATTATGCGCCGGTCAAAGGCTGTATGGTGATCCGCCCTTACGGTTTCGCGATCTGGGAAAAAATGCAGGCCGCTTTGGATAAAATGTTCCGCGAGACCGGGCATGTGAACGCCTATTTTCCGCTCCTCATTCCGGAGAGCTTCCTGCAAAAGGAAGCCGAGCATGTGGAAGGCTTTTCTCCGGAGTGTGCCCTGGTCACCCATGCCGGTGGAGCCAAACTCGAGGAGCCTTATGTGATCCGGCCCACCAGCGAAACGATTATCTGGAGCATGTACCGCAAGTGGATCCAGAGTTACCGCGACCTGCCGCTTCTGATCAACCAGTGGTGCAATATTATTCGCTGGGAGCTGAGAACCAGACTTTTCCTGCGCACGACCGAGTTTCTCTGGCAGGAGGGCCACACAGCCCATGCCACTGCTGAGGAAGCTGAACAGGAAGCCCGCACCATGCTCGATGTCTACCGCACTTTTGCCGAACAGACCATGGCCCTGCCCGTGGTTTCAGGACTGAAAACAGAGCGTGAGAAGTTCGCCGGCGCCCTGCGCACTTATACAATAGAAGCGATGATGCAGGACCGCAAGGCGCTCCAGGCCGGGACAAGCCACAATCTGGGGGAGAATTTCGCCAAGGCTTTCGATGTGACCTTTCTCGACAGCGACGGGGAGCGGAAATATGTCTGGGCCACAAGCTGGGGTGTAAGCACCAGGCTTATCGGCGCGTTGATTATGGCCCACAGCGATGACAGCGGCCTCGTTCTGCCGCCGCGCCTTGCGCCTGTCGAGGTGGTTATTGTCCCCATTTACCGTTCTGATACCGAGCGCTCCCAGGTCCTGGAGAAAGCCGCGGAAATCAAGGCTCAACTTTCCGCTGAATTATCCGTCGAGCTGGATGACCGCGACCAGTTCAAACCGGGCTTCAAGTTCAGCGAATGGGAGCTTAAAGGCGTGCCCCTGCGGCTTGAGCTCGGGCCCCGTGATATCGAGGCAGCGCAGGTTGTCCTTGTGCGCCGGGACAACGGTGAAAAAAAGGCCTTCCCGGTCTCAGGCGTGGTCGGTGCAGTGGATGAAACATTGACCGCTGTGCAGGATGGCTTGTTCGAGCGTGCGCTCAAGTTTCAACAAGAGAATACTGTCAAAATCGATGACTATGAAGAGTTCAAGGAGTTCATGGCCCGGGACGGCGGATTCGCCCTGATCCACTGGGCCGGCTCGCGGGAAGATGAGGACAGGCTCCAGGAGGAGACCAAGGCCACTATCCGCTGCATCCCCCAGGATGGAGAAAAAGAAGAGGGGATTTGCCTCCTTTCAGGAAACCCTTCACATTTAAGAGTAATAGCAGCAAAAGCTTACTGATTTGATTTAAACCGATTTATTAAAGAATGGCAGTGCATGATAATCGGTATTGTCTCGGACAGCCATGACAATGTGCCCATGCTCAAGCGGGCAGTGGAGCATTTTAACGCCAGCCACTGCGGACTGGTAATCCACGCCGGGGATCTGGTCGCTCCTTTCTCTATGGCTGTGCTGGATAAGCTGGACTGTCCTTTCAGGGCGGTCTACGGCAACAATGACGGGGAAAAAGTCGGGCTCAAAATGAAAGCCGCAGCGGTCGGAGGCTCGATCGAGGAGCCGCCGATTGTGGTCAAAGCCGCAAATTTAAGGATTGCGGCGCTCCATGACTGCAATGACTGGCAACTGGAGGCCCGAAAGCATGACGCCGAGGTGGTGGTTTTCGGCCACACACATGATGTTTTGCTTGAAAGAGCTGCGGGAGCCGACCGGCCTGTGGGGATAAATCCCGGAGAATGCGGCGGATGGCTTACCGGGTCTTGCACAGCGGCCCTTTTCGATACGGATACTTTCCAGGTCAGGATAATCGACCTCAAGCTGGAGCCTGGTAAAGAGGTTTTTACTCAGTAATGCCGGTTTTTATAAGCGAATTACTACAGGGAGCATTAAATAGTTTCCATTTGTATTGTTGCTTATATGCTTCAACCTTGGTTATTCATAAAAGTCAAGTAAGCAGGGATGATTTACCAGGTATCAATTTTAAAGTTTAGGTGCAGGCGGCTTACTTTACGTAACAAGGATTAAAATACCCCGAAAGAAAAACTTCCACAACTGCCGAAAAGAGGTTTAAGTGCAACTAGCTGGGATGGCAGATCATACCAGGTGAAACCAGGGGCCATAAGAAGCCCTGAAGTCTGGGCCCCTGTTTTTGGAGCGTGTAAAAGACAAGTAATTTCCATCATCGCCATACTGGATGTACAACGCCCAGGCAGGCCTTTGCGCAGCATTATCGCGCCAGGCGAGCTTGGCGAAGCGGAGTAAAGGACATAATTGCCAGGATTAACTTTTGTTTCTTTTGGTTACAAAAGAAATGGTTTTGCTTCTTTTGCCACCAAAAGAAGAATAAAAAATTTCCTTTACGGATAGATGTAAACAATTTTATAACCTGAGTAGTAAGATGATTTATCGTTTGAAATGATAAGAAAATGCCTAAGCGTGATGACATACACAAGATATTGATAATCGGCTCCGGACCGATTGTTATCGGGCAGGCCTGCGAGTTCGACTATTCAGGCACCCAGGCCTGTAAGGCCCTGCGGGAGGAAGGCTATGAGGTGGTGCTGGTGAACAGCAACCCGGCAACGATTATGACCGATCCCGATATGGCCGAAAAGATATATCTCGAACCTCTGGTGCCTGAGATCTTAGCCAAGATTATAGAAAGAGAAAGGCCGGATGCGGTCCTTTCCACCATGGGCGGCCAGACCGGTCTTAACCTCTCGGTCAAGCTGGCCGAGATGGGTGTGCTCGATTCTTTCGGAGTCGAGCTTATCGGCGCCAAGCTCGAGGCCATTCGCAAGGCCGAGAACAGGGAACTTTTCGCCCAGGCGATGAAAAATATCGGTGTCGATTTTACCAGCGGCGGCTATGCCAAGAATATCGAACAGGCGCGCAAGATTGTCGGGGAGATCGGGCTGCCGGTGATCATCCGGCCCTCATTCACTCTGGGCGGCACAGGCGGCGGAGTGGCCTGTACAATGGAGGATTTCGAGCGGGCTGTCAGGTGGGGCCTGAACCAGTCGCCGGTAAAAGAGGTTCTGGTCGAGGAATCGGTAGTCGGCTGGAAAGAATACGAGCTCGAGGTGATGCGGGACCTTAAAGACAACGTGGTGATTATCTGCTCGATCGAAAATTTCGATCCGATGGGGGTCCATACAGGAGACAGTATAACTGTAGCCCCGGCCCAGACCCTGACCGATAAAGAGTATCAGAGAATGCGGGACGCCGCCCTTGCGGTAATCAGGGAAATCGGCGTGGAGACCGGCGGCTCGAACATTCAGTTCGCGGTTCATCCGGAAACCGGGCGCATGGTGGTAATTGAGATGAACCCCCGGGTCTCGCGCTCGAGCGCCCTGGCCAGCAAGGCCACCGGCTTCCCCATTGCCAAGATCGCCGCCAAGCTCAGTATCGGCCTGACTCTCGATGAAATTCCCAACGACATTACCCGGAAAACCCCCGCCTCGTTTGAACCGACTATCGATTATGTAGTGGTCAAGATACCGCGCTTCACTTTCGATAAATTTCCGGGCGCTGATGACACCCTGACCGTGCAGATGAAGAGTGTGGGAGAGGTGATGGCTATCGGCCGGAGTTTCAAGGAGTCGTTTCAGAAAGCGCTGAGAGGTCTTGAGACCAACCGTTATGGCCTGGGAGCCGACGGGAGAGAGATAGAAGACCCGGAAAATCTGGAACAGAAACTCCGGCGGCCGAACTCCGAGCGGGTTTTTTACATCCGCCACGCCCTGCGCTCCGGCATGGAACCTGAGGAGATAAGCCGCTTGAGCGCTATCGACCCCTGGTTTATCCACCAGATCAAAGAAATTGTCGAGACTGAGGAACGGCTTGTCAAAGTTAAATCCCAATCAGGTCTCAATGCGGATATCCTTCGCACGGCCAAGCGCATGGGATTCTCCGACCGGCAGATAGCCAATCTCTGCGGCATGGATGAGATCGCGGTGCGCAAACTTCGCAAAAGCAAGGGGGTCCAGGCGGTTTTCAAGAGAGTCGACACCTGCGGCGGGGAATTCGAAGCCCATACGCCTTACCTCTACAGCACTTACGAAAGCGAGGATGAATCCTATCCCACCCGCCGCCCCAAAATAATGATTCTGGGCGGAGGCCCCAACCGTATCGGCCAGGGGATCGAATTCGATTACTGCTGCGTGCAGGCTGCATTCGCTTTGCGCGAGGAAGGCTATGAATCGATCATGGTCAATTCCAACCCGGAAACAGTCAGTACGGATTACGACATTTCGGACAGGCTTTACTTTGAGCCGCTTACCCTGGAAGATGTGCTCAATATCGTGGAAATTGAAAAGCCGGATGGGGTCATTGTCCAGTTCGGCGGGCAAACCCCGCTCAAGCTGGCGCTCCCGCTCTATGAACAAGGGGTGCCGATTATCGGCACATCACCTAAAAACATCGATCTGGCTGAAGACCGCGAGCGTTTCGGCAAGCTGCTCCTCGAGCTCAGAATCGACCATCCCGATTACGGTATTGCTTACAAAAAGGAAGAAGCCCTTGAAATTGCGAAAAATATCGGCTATCCTGTGCTAGTGCGGCCTTCTTATGTTCTAGGCGGCCAGTCAATGGTCATTGTTTATGACGGGGATTCGCTCAATCGCTACATGAAGTCAGCGATCGATGCCAGCCTGGGCAAATCGATCCTGATCGACCGCTATCTTGAAGATGCCGTGGAGGTGGATGTTGACGCAATCAGTGACGGCAAGACTGTGGTGATCGGGGGAATCATGCAGCATATCGAGGAGGCCGGGATCCATTCCGGAGACTCCGCTTGTGTCTTGCCGCCCCAGAGCCTGGATTCCGATATCAAAGGCCGGATGTATGAAGTCACCAGAAAGCTGGCCCTGGCACTTGAAGTCAAAGGGCTGATCAATATCCAGTTCGCTGTCAAAGGCAAAAAGCTTTATGTGCTCGAGGTCAACCCCAGGGCGAGCCGCACCGTGCCATTCGTTTCTAAAACAATCGGGGTCTCCCTGGCTAAGCTCGCGGCCAAGGTGATGGTGGGCAGGACTCTCGAAGAGCTCGGCTTTACAAAAGAACCCCGGGTCAACCACATCTCTGTCAAAGAGAGCGTGCTCCCGTTTATCAAATTCTCAGGAGTGGACCCCCTGCTCGGGCCGGAGATGAAATCCACAGGCGAGGTGATCGGGCTGGACCGCAGATACGGTATCAGCTTTGCCAAGGCGGAGATGTCAGCCGGAAACTCCCTGCCTACCGAAGGCTCGGTGACAGTCAGCCTGGCTGAAAAAGACAAAGAAAGCCTTTTACATACTGTCCGGATGCTTTTCGAGATGGGTTTCAAGATTTACGCCACGGATGGCACGCATCGCTTCCTCGGGAGCAACGGTATCAAATCTGAAAAGGTTTATAAATGCGGAGAGGGCAATCCCAACATTGTGGACCTTATAAACGACAAGAAAATCAATCTGCTCATAAACACGCCCATGGGAGGAGAAAAAAGCCAGTATGATGCAGCCGCCATGCGCAGGGCCGCTCTCATGCAGGGTATACCGTATGTCACCACAGCCTCGGGCGCAATCGCCGCAGTTGAAGGGATTGAAGCTCTGCGGTCCGAGCAGATTAATGTCACGCCTTTAAAAGAGTATTTTAAATAAAATGAAAAAGATCCTTGTAATCGACGATGTAGCTGAAAACCGGGAAATCTTTGCCAGCCTTCTTGAAGATACATACCAGGTTCTTGAGGCCAGCGATGGCAGGGAAGGGTTGAAAATCGCTGAAAAAGAAATTCCGGACATGATCTTTCTGGATGTTTCTATGCCTGGGATGAGCGGGTTGGAGTTGATCGAGGCTTTGCGCAAACACGCTGCACTCTACCACATTCCGGTGATCGCTGTTACAGCACATTCCGTGTTCAGCGCCAAAAAGGCGGTAGAGAAAGGCTGCAATGGCTACCTGCTCAAACCACTGATTCCCAAAAAAATCATAGAAATGACAAACAAATGGATCGAGAACGCTTAGCCGGATTCTCCCGAACGACCAAGGCTGATCGAGAACAGGGGGCATATTTGCTCCGCTGGTGCTTGCTGTTTGTGGCTTTTGTTTCTTTCTCCGGTTGCAACAAACAACTCAATGAGCCTCAAGATGTGGTGAAGTTTTTTCTGCAAGCGCTTACCAGCGGATCATATGCGTCATTAGATACCCTGGTGGCCTGGGACAAGGCACTAATAAACGATTACTACAGCCCGGCAGATTATTTCAATGCTCAATCGGCGGAAAAAAAGCAGGAGCTTATTCAATCTTACAAGCAGAAGCTTTTCAATGAGGACCTGCCGCTGACCAGAGGGGCTAAATATCTTGTGAAAACAGTTTATATTTCAAGGGGGGATGCGGATGCTAATATCCAGATTACTTTCCCTCAAGAATGGCAAATAAAAGGGGGTAAACAGGTAAAACTCGATTTCGTCCTCAGAATGCAGTTCAATCCAGGGGACAAACGTTGGTATATATACGATTTCGGTGATATTGTACGATTAAACATTTTAAAAGGAGATTTCGATCCGGGTCACTTTTATCTACCCAAACCGATTTTACCTTAACCAGGGTCTTAACCTTAAGGGACGGGGAAAAGAACAATGAGTGAATATCCATTTCCGACGTGCTTGAAATGTAACACGGGCGTGCTTATTCCTTTGAGCGACTATGGTCGCGACGGTGCTTCAATTATGTATAAGGCATGGGTCTGCACTAACCCCGATTGCGGCTTTCATCTGCGTATCGACAACGGAGAAGTTTCGATCGGCAAGGATATCGGACAATCTTTTAAATAAGAAACCCCTGCATATCATCAAGCTGTCTGCTCGATTGTTCGCAACAAAAAAGAGGGAAAGAAGTCCCTTTTGCTCTTTCTGAAACTCTCGCTCTCCGCCGGATGAGTGCGTACCCTGGAAGCGGGAGACCGGCTTTTTAAGCTGATGCAGCTCTTTAAGATTCAACCTGTCAGACTGCTTAAGTCATGTATTTTTAAGTAACGCGGGAGACTTTACATGCTTCCCATTCTGACTGCAGCCCAAATGCAGCAGGTTGACCGCGAAACCATCGAGGTTCTGGGCTTGCCGGGAGCGGTATTGATGGAATCGGCGGGCCGGGCCGTAGTGGAGGCGATTAAAAACTGCCCGCAAACGTGCCAGAGCCGGCGGCCGGTTGTACTGTGCGGCAAAGGAAACAACGGCGGGGATGGATTCGTGGTAGCCCGCTATCTTTCGAGTTTTGCCGGGCACGGGTTTCCATTGGTCTTTCTCTGCGGCAAACTTTCGGACTTGAGCGGAGATGCTGCGACAATGGCCCGGGTCGCGGTAAACTGCGGGGTGAAGGTGATAGAGTTGTCCGAGGAAAAGCTCCCCGAATTCGCCTCGGCGCTTAAGAAAGCGGATCTGGCAGTGGATGGGCTCTTGGGCTCAGGCGCATCCGGATCTCCCCGCGGGCTCACGGCCCAGGTAATCGAGATGTTAAGCGAATACCTGGTGCCTGTAGTAGCCATTGACTCCCCGAGCGGAGTTGAGATGGATACTGGTCGGATCCCGGGAGCGGCTGTAAACGCCATGCTCACTGTCACATTCGGTTTTGAGAAGATCGGACACCGGCTTTACCCGGGGCGCTCCCTCTGCGGGGATGTAGTGGTGGCCGATATCGGTTTTCCTGAAGTCGCTGTCCAAAAGGCCCGCTGCAGCATTTTTGTCAGTGAGGCTTGCGATATCAAGCACCGCCTGCCGGTACGAAAAATCGACAGCCATAAGGGAGACTACGGCAAAATACTGGTTCTGGGTGGTTCCACCGGCCTCACCGGAGCGCCGGTGATGACCTGCGAGACAGCCCTGGTCTGCGGGGCCGGGATGGTCACTGCTGCAGTGCCTGCCTCGCTTAACCCTGTCTTTGAGATGAAAATGACTGAGGCCATGACCCGCCCGTTTGCCGACAGAGGCTCCGGCGCCCTTCAGCCCGAAGCCCTGGAAGCGATCGAACAGTTCGCCCGGGATATGGATGTACTGGCAATCGGCCCGGGCCTAGGTAGAGATGAAGGCACGGTCAGGCTCGTTCTGGACCTGGCCCCGAAAGTTAAAAAGCCTGTGGTAATCGATGCCGACGGCCTGAATGCTTTCTCCCATGACCCCGAAAGATTAAGCCTGTTTGCAGGCTCGGCTGTGATCACTCCACATCCGGGTGAGATGGCGCGGCTCAGCAAGCTGGATCCGGAACAAATCAAGAGTTCGCCAATTAAGGTCGCCAGGGATTTCGCCTCAAAACTTGGGGTGGTGGTGCTGCTCAAAGGATCACCTTCTTGCACAGCCGAACCCGGCGGCAGGGTGGTGCTTAATCCTACAGGCGGGCCGGCATTGTCCAAAGCCGGAAGCGGCGATGTCCTGACTGGAATAATAGCCGCTTTGCTGGCCCAGGGCCTTGAGGTTTTTGACGCCGCTTTTTGCGGCGCCTACCTCCACGGTCTGGCAGGGGATATCGCCGCCGGGAAGCTGGGGCAATACAGTGTAGTGGCCACCGATCTGATAGCCTTCCTGCCCCAGGCTATCGCAGAGATTGCAGCCAGCTTTTCTGACCCCGGCGGTACAAAGGTCCATTGAAGGTGTAAGCTTAAATCTTGACAAATATAACAATTATGGATATTTTAAATATTTATGTTTTTGATAGATCTAGAAAACCTGCGTTCCGGCTCTTATCGGGCAGGCGGCACCCTCGAAGTTTCGGAACTCGGTTTTAAAAACGAAGCCGACTTCAATTTTTCCGGACCTCTCGGACTCGATCTGCGGATCAGTACAACCGATAAATTGACTTTCTATGTTTCAGGTCAAGTCCGGTTCAGAGTGTCCGGCGAGTGCCGGCGGTGTCTTAAAGCGGTTTTTCAGCACCAGACAACAGAAGTCAAAGGCGTTTTCGCTTTCCCGGAGGCGCTCGAAAAGCTTAATCTTTCAGAGGAAGAACAGGAAACAGAGGGCATTTTTCCCCTGGAGCAGGATGAAAAGCAGATTGATCTGACCGGCCTGGTGCGGGAATGTGTTGTGCTTGATTACCCGCACTATTTACTGTGTTCAGACGATTGCAAAGGGCTGTGTCCGAATTGCGGCGCTGATCTTAACCTCGAACCATGCAACTGCGAGCAGAAATCAATCGATTTACGCTGGGAGAAACTATTGAAATTAAACAAAAACGAATAAGCATTAGATCGGTAAATATGGATTTTTTCCCGGAAGGCGATTGTCAGATCTCCTTCCGGTTATCTTTCGAGGAGGAAATATGGCGGTACCCAGGAGGAGAACTTCAAAGACAGCTAAAAGGAAAAGAAGGACTCATTTCAAGCTGAATTTACCCAGTACGGGCCAGTGTTCCCATTGTGGACAAATTAAACCGCCCCATCAGGTCTGCCCGCACTGCGGCTACTATAATGGGCGCGAGGTGCTGGAAGTTTCCGAGTAAGAGTGGTTCTATTATTTTAAATCGCGGTTTTTTCTGATGCGGCGGACAGGAGTGCTATAGACAGACAGCTTTTATTTGACCGATTTGCGCATCCTGCTTGCGCCTTTACAGAGACACTTTATCAATCCACCGGGAACACTGAAGAATGAAGATTGCTTTAGATGCAATGGGAGGGGATCATATTCCTTCTGTCCCGATCAAGGGTGCGGTTGAAGCGATTGAACTTCTTGACGGTAATTTCGAAGTCGTTCTGGTAGGCGATGAAACAGTTATCAGGGAGCATCTCGAGAAATACAAGACCGCTGATCTCAGCCGGATCGAGGTGGTGCATGCCCCGGAATTGGTCGATATGGGTGAGAGCCCTGCAGTAGCCGTGCGGAAAAAGAGACAATCTTCGATTGCTGTCGGGGTGGACCTCGTAGCGCAAAAAAAGGCGCAGGCTTTTATCAGTGCCGGAAACACGGGTGCGGTGATGGCTTTCAGCTTAAGGGGGCTGGGGCGCATCGGCGGAATAAGCAGGCCGGGGATCTGCAGCGTTTTCCCAACTACCAAGAAATCCTGTGTGGTGCTCGATGTCGGGGCCAATGTCGATTCAAAGCCGATTCACCTGCTTCATTTCGCCTTGATGGGGGCTATCTACTCGGAAAAAGTTCTCGGCACCTGCCGCCCGCGGGTCGGCCTTTTGAATATCGGTGAAGAGCCATCCAAAGGCGATGAGCTTTCAGTGGCGACCTACAAGCTCCTTTCGAAAAGCCCCCTGAACTTTATCGGCAATGTGGAGGGCAGAGATATTTTTGAGGGCGCGGCGGATGTGGTGGTCTGTGATGGCTTCGTAGGCAATGTGGCGCTTAAGCTCAGTGAAAAGATCTTAAGCCTGTTAGTCAGCCGCTTGAGAACCCAGATCAAGACCAATCCGCTTGCCGCGCTCGGTTTTCTGCTGCTCAAAGGCGCCTTTGAGGATATGAAAAAAACTTTCGATTATGCCGAATACGGCGGGGCCCCCATGCTGGGGATTGACGGGACTTTGATTATCTGCCACGGCGGCTCCTCCCCACGGGCGTTTCGCAATGCTATAAAGTCAGCGCGGCTTGCGGTTCTCAATAACATTAACGAAAGTATCCGGGAAGCGGTTAAAAACTACAGGATAGAAAGCGGAACGAATGAAAACTTACCTTAAAATCCTTTCCACCGGGATTGCAGTGCCTGATAAAGTGCTCACCAATTACGATCTGGAAAAAATAGTGGATACCTCGGATGAATGGATTGTCACGAGAACCGGAATCAGAGAAAGAAGGATCAGTGAAAATGGAATATCATCCGGAGACCTGGGCGCGAAAGCCGGTCGGATGGCCTTGGAGAGCGCCGGTTTCGATCCGATGGATCTCGATCTTATCCTGGTGGCGACTGCCTCCGGAGACCACCTTTTCCCCTCCACCGCCTGTATAATCCAGGATAAACTGGGAGCCAAGCGGGCCACCGCTTTCGATATATCAGCAGCCTGCAGTGGATTCCTCTATTGTCTGACAGTGGTCTATAGCTTGCTGAACAGCGGTGTTTTCCATAACGCTTTGATAATCGGCGCCGAAACCCTGAGCAAGATCACTGACTATACAGACCGCTCGACCTGTGTAATTTTCGGAGATGGATCTGGGGCCATGCTGGTCACTTTGGGCGATGACGGCCAGGGGATCTTTGCAAGCCACCTGGGCAGTGACGGGAGCTTCGCTTCCGTGCTCAGTCTGCCGGCAGGCGGCAGCCGTCTGCCGGCGAGTCTCGATACAGTGGCCTCGCACATGCACTATATTAAAATGAACGGCAACGAGCTGTTCAAGATAGCAGTGCGCTCAATGGAAGAAGCGGCTCATGCCACTCTTAATAAAGTCAATCTCTCTATTGATGATATAGATCTGCTAATTCCGCATCAGGCCAATATCCGCATTATCAATTCCTTGGTTAAAAGGCTCGGCGTAGATAAAAGCCGGGTTTATGTCAATATCGAGCGCTACGGCAACACCTCGGCTGCCTCGATCCCGATAGCCTTTCACGAAGCGCGCGCCAGAAAAATTTGTGACGAAAATTCGCTTATCCTGATGGTGGCCTTCGGTGGGGGAATCACCTGGGCTGGAGTGTTGTTGAAGGGATAATCGGGGTAGGCCGGCTTTCAAGCAGGAGAATTCTTGGGATGGCGGTCAGCGAAAAATGTGCGGTTATCTTCCCCGGACAGGGTTCGCAATTTGCAGGCATGGGTCATGATCTCTACCAGAGTTATCCGCCGGTAGGCATACTGTTTGATAAAGCAAGTGAAGCGCTCGGTTTCGACCTGGCTGCTTACTGTTTCAAAGGTTCCGATGAGGAGCTGAATGAGACCCGGATAACGCAGCCTGCGATTTTTGTGCATAGTGTCGCTACTTATTATCTGCTCCAGGAAAAAGGATTCAGCCCCCTTGTTGCCGCCGGCCACAGCCTCGGTGAATACAGCGCTCTGGTGGCTGCGGGTTATCTCTCTTTTGAGGAGGGAATTTCTCTGGTGGGCCTGCGCGGAGCGCTGATGCAAAAGGCAGGGGATAATGCCCCGGGCGCAATGGCCGCGATAATCGGCCTTGAGGACGACCGGGTGGCAGAGCTCTGCAAACTGGCTCAGGAAACTGTGGTTCCAGCCAATTTCAACGCCCCGGGACAGGTGGTGATAAGCGGAAGCCTGGCCGGGGTCGAGAGCTTGATGGAAGCCGCCGGCAGGGCCGGAGCCAAAATCGTGAAAAAACTGAGAGTCAGCGGCGCTTTCCACTCGCCCCTCATGTCGTATGCCTATGAAGAGATGCAGGTGCGCCTGAGGGAAGCGAAAATCACGCGGGGAAGGATTCCTGTCGTGGCAAATGTAAGCGCCGAATTCGAGACCGAACCGGAAAAGATTAGAAGCCTGCTCGCCAGACAGATTACCAGTCCTGTGCTCTGGACCGCCTCGATCGAGAGAATGATTTCCTCAGGCATAGAAAAGTTCGTCGAGGTCGGGCCGGGCAATGTGCTCGCCGGATTGTGCCGCAGGATAAACAGGTCAGTTAAAGCTGTAAGTGTCAGCAATATAGAACAGTTAAACGATTTCGTGTCCTGAGAAAGGTTTAGCCTTTACTTTTTCACCAGGTGTTATTAAAATGTTTCTTGACAATCAGGTGGCTTTAATTACCGGGGCGGCGCGTGGAATAGGCAAAGTAGTGGCTGTTCGCTTGGCAGCCGAGGGGGCTTCTATCGCTGTTGTGGATATTGACGGTGAGAGTGCCCGGCAGACTGCAGACCAGTTAAAAACAGACTTTTCGCAAGCCGCGGCTTACTGTTGCGATGTGGCGGATTTCGAACAGGTCAACGAGGTGGTCAAGAAAGTGACCAGCGAGTTCGGAAGGCTGGATATCCTGATAAACAACGCCGGGATTACCCGCGACAGCCTGCTCGTGCGCATGAAGCCCGAGGACTGGGACCTGGTGCTCAAAGTCAACCTGAAGGGCGCTTTCAATTTCATCCACTGCGCGGCACGGGTGATGATGAAGCAGCGCTCAGGCAAAATTGTGAACATATCATCCGTGGTCGGCCTGATGGGCAATGCCGGTCAGGCAAACTATGCAGCCAGCAAGGCGGGCCTGATCGGTCTTACCAAATCTGCGGCCAAAGAATTTGCTTCGCGCGGGATCCGCGTAAATGCCGTAGCACCGGGTTTCATCGAGACAGAAATGACCGACCACTTGCCGGAAGAGGTCAAAACAGGCTGGTTAAAGATGATTCCTTTAAACCGCGGGGGAAAGATGGATGATGTGGCTTCCGCGGTCTTATTTCTTGTCGGGCCTGATTCGGAATATATTACCGGTCAGGTTTTACAGGTAGATGGCGGTATGATTATGTAAAAAATAACTATAATTTTTTCCAAATTAGGTTCAATCATTTTCTACCGGAGGATCTTGTATGTCCGATCATGCACAGAAGGTGAAAGAGATTATCATTGAAAAACTAGGAGTTGATGCTGAAAAGGTTACCGATGACGCCTCTTTTGTCGAGGATCTCGGCGCGGACAGCCTGGATACGGTCGAGCTCGTGATGGATTTCGAAGAGGAATTCGACCTGGAAATCCCTGACGAAGAAGCTGAGAAGCTCACCACCGTGGGAGCCGCTATCAAGTATTTAGAGGAAAAACTGGCCTCCAAGGAATGACTTCCCATTTTTCAGCCTGATATATCCATCAGGCCTTTTGTCTGTCTAATCTAATTAAATCCGGGGAGTATGAACAGCCCGCCTGGCTTGAGCTTCCCCGGTTGGGGCCTTTTTAGTCATTAAAAGCCAAAAAAGCATAAATAGTTTATGCCATAAAGTTTTCTTATTGACCGGCGCCCTTTAAAGAGCAAGGAAATATTGATGGCAAGAAGAGTTGTCATAACCGGGATGGGTGCTGTCACTCCGCTGGGCAACGATGTCCAGACCTCGTGGCAAGGTCTGATCGAAGGCCGCAGCGGAATCGACATGATCAAATCTTTTGATGTGAGCCAGTTTGAAACTAAGTTTGCCGGCGAACTTAAAGATTTTGACCCGCAAAAATTTATGGATCGCAAAGAGATAAAGCGTACGGATCGTTTTATCCATTATGCGGTTGCAGCCAGCGCTATGGCCATCGAGGATGCAGGCTTGGAAGTGACGGATCCCAAAGATCAGGAGCGGTTCGGGGTAATTATCGGCTCGGGGATCGGGGGAATCGATACGCATGAGGCTCAGCACAGCCGCTATTTTCAGGGCGGACCCAGCCGGATAAGCCCCTTTTACGTTCCGATGATGATTACCGATATGGCCGCCGGCTATGTGGCCATCCGTTTCACTGCCAAGGGACCCAACTTCTGTACCACTTCAGCCTGCGCTTCCGGGGGACATGCGATTGCAATGGCCTTCCGATCTATCAAGTACAGCGAAACAGACCTCATGTTAACCGGCGGCACAGAGGCCTCTATCGCTCCGATGGGCGTGGGTGGATTCAATGCCTGCAAAGCCCTTTCCACTCGCAACGACGATCCCAAGGGGGCCAGCCGTCCGTTTGATAAAACACGTGACGGTTTTGTCCTCGGCGATGGCGCCGGAATGCTTCTCCTCGAAGAATATGAACGAGCCAGAGCACGCGGTGCACGGATCTATGCCGAGCTTTCAGGTGTGGGAATGACCGCTGATGCTTACCACATTACCGCACCTGCAGTTGAAGGCGAGGGAGCGCAGCGGGCGATGAAAGCAGCTCTTCAGGAAGCTCGTTTCGATCCGGCGGATGTGGGTTATATCAATGCTCATGGTACCTCGACTGAACATAACGACATTACCGAAACACAAGCGATAAAAAAGGTTTTCGGGGTCTATGCCAAAAATGGTCTGCTGATAAGCTCCACCAAATCAATGGTCGGGCACCTTCTGGGAGCGGCTGGCGCTGTTGAAGCCATTTTTACTGCCCTGACCCTGTATCGTGGGATAATCCCGCCGACCATTAATTACAAGTATCCGGACCCTGAGTGCGATCTGGACTACTGCCCGAACGAGTCCCGTGAAGTTACTGTCAGAAAAGCATTGAGCAACTCTTTCGGGTTTGGCGGACATAATGTCTCAATCGCTCTGGAAAAAGTTTGATAACACAGGATCTATTCATGCGGGCTAGGCCATTAAGGTTCCTCGCTGCATTGTTCGGCACCCACCGGCCCAAAGACAATCGAAGAAAGTTTTTAAGCCGTCTTGAGCGCAATCTCGGCTATTTTTTCAAGGATCTGAATCTGCTCGAGACGGCTCTTTCGCATCAGTCCTATATCAATGAGAGCGGAAGGAAAAATACTGAGAGTAACGAGCGTCTTGAGTTTCTCGGAGATGCCGTGCTCGATCTTATTGTCTCCGAATACCTTTACAGCCGTTATCTCTCCGCCCGCGAAGGCGCTCTTACCCGGATCAAGTCTTCGATAGTCTCACGGACCGCTCTGGCCAGGCAGGCCTCCAAGCTCAGGCTCGAGGACTACATACTCTACTCGAAAGATAGTTTTTCAAGCCTTAAAAGAGGAGAAGTATCCATTATCTCCAACTCCTTGGAAGCATTGATTGGTGCAATTTACCTTGACGGCGGCCTCGAGGCCGCCAGAAGGTTCGTATATCAAAACCTGCTCGGCGGCGGCAAAGTGAGACTGAGCTACGACAGCCTCCATGAATCAAAAAACAGGCTGCTGCATCTGTCCCAGGTAAACTATCACTGCCAGCCGGCGTACAAGGTTGTCGAGGTGTCCGGTCCGGAACATGCAAAACAGTTTGTCTGTGAGGTCGCCGTGGCCGGCGAGATATTCGGCAAGGGAGTGGGCACAAGCAAAAAGGAAGCCGAGAAGCAAGCTGCACAGGCTGCGCTGCAATTGCTGGCCAGTTTAGGAAAAACCGAAGAGGCAGACAGTTGAAAAATCCGATCAAACAACTATAAATATAAACCGCACCGGGAGATCGCATGGATTACTTTCTGAATGAAGAACAGCTTGAGATAAAGCGCCTGGCACGCAGAATTGCGGAAACGCATATTATTCCGCAGAGAGAAGAACTGGACCGAAAAGCGGAGTTTCCCCATGCCATAATGAAAGAAATCGCCGAGGCCGGGCTTCCGGCAATTTACATTCCTGAGGAATACGATGGAATAGGAGCAGGCTTGATCGAGCTCTGCCTGGCCACCGAAGAATTGAGCCGGGCCTGCGGCGCAGTAGGGGTAACTTATGCGGCCAGCTCTTTGGGAAGCTTTCCGATCATAATCGCCGGCACCGATGAACAAAAATCCAGATACCTGCCGCCCATTGCTTCAGGCGAGCATTACGCCGCTTTCTGCCTTACCGAAGCCGGGGCCGGTTCCGATGCCAGCGCTATCTCGACCACGGCCCGAAAAGCAGGCAATGAATACGTGATAAACGGTACCAAGCAATGGATTACCAATGGTTTCGAGGCTCATACATATACTGTGTTTGCCAAAACTGACAAGACTAGGGGTGCCCGCGGTATCAGCGCTTTTGTGGTAGAGAAAGGCACTCCCGGCCTTTCTTTCGGTAAAAAAGAGGATAAAATGGGCATCCGCGCCTCGGCCACTTATGAAGTGGTTTTCGAAGACTGCGTGGTGTCCAGGGACAGCCTTCTCGGGCGGGAAGGCTCCGGTTTCCGGATCGCAATGCAGACTTTTGACAAGTCCCGGCCCGGTATTGGAGCGCAGGCGGTCGGCATTGCCCAGGGGGCTTACGAAACCGCGCTGGAATATGCTTACGGCCGCCATCAGTTCGGCCAGTCCATCCTCAACTTTCAGGCCGTTTCATTCATGCTCGCTGATATGGCCACCCAGATCGAAGCTGCGCGCTGCCTCACTTACCAGGTAGCCCGCATGATCGACGCCGGGGCAAAAAACTACGCCAAAGAATCCGCGATGAGCAAGGTGTTTCCATCCGATGTGGCGATGAAAGTCACTACCGACGCAATCCAGGTTATGGGCGGCTACGGTTACATGAAAGACTACCCGGCGGAAAAATATTTCCGCGATGCGAAAATCACCCAGATCTACGAGGGCACCAATCAAATTCAGCGCCAGATTATAGCTTCGCATCTGATCCGGGAGCTGGCCAGTAAAAAAAGGGGGTAGGAGGTAATAACGAGACCTTCTGTCGAATTTTTAGATCCGTGTCTCGAAAAAATCGCCAGCCGCCTGGCAGCCGGGCACCGGCTCGACCGGCAAGAAGGGATAACCCTGTTCGAAACAAGCGACCTGCTCGCTCTGGGCCGCCTGGCTGATGAAATAAACCGTGCCAAAAACAGCGACCGGGTTTATTATATCAACAATGTCCATATAAATTATACAAATATCTGTGTCAACAGATGCCGTTTTTGCGCATACAGTAGAAAAAGTTCCCGGGAAAAAGGGGCCTTTTCCCTTTCCCCGGAACAGGTTCTCGCAAAAGGGCGGGCCGGGTGGCATGAAAAGGTGCGTGAGTTTCACATTGTCGGCGGCTGCCACCCCGATGCGCGCCTGGATTATTACAGGAAGATGCTCGCGCTGCTGCGGGACGGGTTCCCCGGGGTACATCTCCAGGCTTTTACTGCGGTGGAAATTGAACATATCGCCCGGAAAGAGAATCTTTCTGTCACCGAGGTGCTCGAAAATCTCGCTGAATGCGGGCTGGGTTCATTGCCGGGCGGAGGAGGGGAAATATTCTCGCCGGAGTTGAGAAACAAGATCTGTCCGAAAAAGATAAGCGGGGCGCAGTACCTGGATGTTATGCGGGCTGCGCATAAGCTGGGTATCCCGACCAATGTGACCATGCTGTTCGGGCATCTGGAGTCGTATGCGGACAGGGTGGATCATCTTCTCGCCGTTCGCGCTCTTCAGGATGAAACCGGCGGCTTCAACTCGTTTATCCCGCTTCTTTTTCACCCTCAGAACACGGAGTTCGAAAAGCTGACCAAAGCGGGAGGCATCCAGGCACTTAAAACAATAGCCGCAGCAAGACTTTTACTCGACAATTTCCGACATATCAAATCTTTCTGGATCATGCTGGGACTGCCGCTGACACAGATGTCGCTTTTTTTTGGGTCCGACGATGTCAATGGTACTGTGCTGGAGGAGCATATAACTCATGAAGCTGGAGCCGGCACTCCCCAGTTCATGCCGGAAGAAGAACTGGTCCGGCTGATCCGCCAAGCCGGTCGCACTCCGGTTGAAAGAGATACTCTCTACAAACCGGTCGCAGCTTCCGGGATGGCCCCTTAAGTTTATCGGTATTCTTTGTTTTTTAACAGGAAGGCCTTTAACCATTACTTTGCAATTGGAGTAGAGATGAAAACTTTAATCCTCTTATTCGGCTTGATTGCAGCGCTGGTAAGTTTTACGATTATTGATCAGTCGTGCTCCAATTCCAGGCTTCTCGCCCAGCAAGGCGGGCATGCGACAGCGGCTCAGACGGAGGAAACAATCCAGGAACCGCACCACGAGGGCCCGGACCTCGGCTCAACTCTTCCTCTGTGGAGTATAATCCCTTTTGCCGGGATTCTCTTGAGCATTGCGCTCTTTCCACTCCTGGCCCCCGGTTTCTGGCACCATCATTTCCCCAAAGTGAGCGCTTTCTGGGCCCTGATCTTTGCCCTGCCTTTCCTGTTTGTTTACGGTCATGCCGCCTGGTATGAAATCCTGCACATTTACCTTATAGACTACTTCCCCTTTATCATTCTGCTCTGGGGCCTCTTCACAGTCTCAGGCGGGCTGCTGGTGAAAGGAAAGATGAAGGGCACTCCCACAGTCAATACTGTATTTCTTTTAATCGGGACAATAATAGCTTCCTGGGTCGGCACCACCGGAGCGGCGATGCTCTTGATCCGCCCTGTTATCCGCTCGAACAAGAACCGCAGGCACAAGGTGCATATAATCGTGTTTTTCATCTTCCTGATAGCCAATATCGGCGGCAGCCTCACTCCACTGGGAGACCCGCCGCTGTTTTTAGGTTTCCTGCACGGCGTATCCTTTTTCTGGACCCTGAAGCTTCTACCGATGATGTCTTTTGTATCGATTATTCTGCTGGCGCTCTTTTTCGCTTTCGATACCGTTCTGCATAACCGTGAGAAAAAGCTGGCTGCCGCTGAAATGGTTTCCGCCCGTGGCGAAGAGGTCAAAAAGGAACCGCTCAGGGTTCTGGGATTGTACAATCTTATTTTCCTCGCAGGAATTGTGGGCAGCGTGCTGATGAGCGGTATGGTCAAGCTGGGAGTAATAAATGTCGGCGGAGTGCATATCCAGGGACAGAACCTGCTACGCGATGTGCTGATTGTGATAATGGGACTGCTGTCTATGTATTTTACGCCGCACGCGATCCGCAAGGAAAACGAGTTCAGCTGGTTTCCGATCCAGGAGGTGGCTTACCTTTTCGCCGGCATCTTTATGACTATTGTTCCGGCCTTGGCCATTCTGCGCGCTGGGGAAGCCGGGGCGCTGGCTTTCTTGATCAAAATGGTGCGTGAGCCGGTGCACTATTTCTGGATCACCGGGACTCTGTCGAGTTTTCTGGACAATGCGCCCACGTATCTCACTTTCTTCAACAGCGCCCTTGGCCAACTTCTGCCTGGGATCCCGGAGGCCACAGCGGTTCCGGATCTCATGACCACGCACAGTGTTTATCTTGAGGCTATAAGCTGCGGGGCGGTGTTTATGGGCGCCAATACCTATATCGGGAACGCCCCGAATTTCATGGTGCGGTCAATCGCTGAGGAAAGCGGGATCAAGATGCCGAGCTTTTTCGGTTTTATGATCTATTCGGTACTGATTCTGATACCCACCTTTTTCCTGATGACTTTAATTTTCTTCTGAAATCAAGTCGGGGGTTGGCGGCTTTTCGAAAAGATCGAGTACAAGAAAACCTGATATGATAAGGGCGGGGCATGCCCCGCCTTGCCCCCTCAAAATCAGACAGCGAACCACGTCTCAACTTATTATTCAAAGTATGCCCTCGAGTTTTATCAAACGTGGAATATCCCTGTTCCAAAAAGTCGATCTTCACCAGCTCGGGGCTCAGGCCGACCTGGTCCGCCGCAAGCTTCACCCCGAGGGAATCGTCACTTTTATTAACGACAGAAATATAAATTACACAAATATCTGTATCGGCCGCTGCCGTTTCTGTGCTTTCCATCGGGGTGTGAACCACCCCCAGGCCTATGTTCTCTCTTATGCGGAAATCGGCCGGAAAGTAGAGGAAGCGAAGGCCTGCGGTGCTGTCGAGATACTCCTTCAGGGCGGCCTGCACCCGACACTACCCCTGGACTGGCACCTTGGACTGTTGCGCTATATCAAGGAACATCACCCGATCCATGTGCACGGTTTCTCAGCTCCGGAGATCGATCACATGAGCCGCATGTCAGGCGGCTCGATCCGTAATGTAATTGAAGCTTTGATCCAGGCTGGACTGGATTCCATTCCAGGCGGAGGCGCGGAAATTCTCTGCGCCCGGGTGCGCCGCAGCGTGAGCCCCCGCAAAATCAGAGTAAAACGCTGGCTCGAGATTCATGAGACCGCCCACAGCTTGGGACTTAAAACCACGGCCACCATGGTTTACGGCCTTGGGGAAACCTGCAGCGAACTGGTGTGGCACCTGCACCACATTCAAAGCCTTCAAAAGCGCACAGGGGGATTCACGGCTTTTATTCCCTGGAGTTTTCAGCCGCTTAATACAGCACTGAAACTTGAAAAAACAGGTCCCGCACTCTATCTGAGAATCCTGGCCGCGAGCCGTATTCTGCTGGACAGCATACCGAATATCCAGGCTTCCTGGGTCACTCAGGGACCTGATATCGCGCAGCTTGCTTTGTTTTATGGGGCCAATGATTTCGGCAGCACAATGCTCGAGGAGAATGTGGTGCGGGCCGCTGGGTGCAGTTTCCAGGCGGTCGATGAAAAAACCATTGCCCGTCTGATTTCCGAGGCCGGCTTCAAGCCAGCCCTGAGATCCCAGGATTACAGAATAATCCGCATTCTTTGACTTTTGTTTCGGACTGTTTTTAACTCTGCCATTAAAAGCCTCGGGTGACCGGATGAGCACGGACAAAGCGCGCAGAAGTTACCTCGGATTTGCCGTGGTCGGCGGCAGCGGGGCCTGCCAGCTCGCTTTAAGCCGGATCGGCAGGACTGCAGCCGAGCTGAGGCTCGATACGCCCTTTGGGAAAGCCGCTCCGATTCAATTATTGCATCCGAAAGGAATGGAAGGCTCGATCGCTTTCCTCTCACGGCACGGCAGCCCGGGTTACAGGATCACCGCTCCGGATGTTAATTACCGGGCCAACATCTGGGCCTTGAAAGAAATCGGCACCACGAGAATAATTTCCTGGAGCGGCCCCGGGGCAATTGACCGCCGTTTCAAGCCCGGTGATTATGTCCTGCCTGATGATCTTATCGACCTGACCAGAGGAAGGGAAAACACCTTTTTCAAGGGCACAGGACTGGGATTCATCCGCCAGAGTCCTGTATTTTGTCCCGAACTGAACGCTCTTCTGCACGATGCTCTGAAAAAACTGGGCCGGAATTATCATCCAAGTGGTGTCTATGCGGTTACCGATGGACCCCGTCTCGAAACGCCGGCGGAAATCCGGATGATCGCGCGCCTTGGAGGCGAGCTCGTGGGTATGACCCTTGCACCGGAAGCATTTCTGGCACGGGAGCTTGAGATGTGCTATCATCCCTGCTGTTATGTCGCCAACTGGGCTGAGGGGGTAAAAGAGCTGCCCCACAGGGCAGGGGAGCTTTTTGAGGGCATGCTGGAGGAGGGGCTGCGCGCCGAAGTGGATCAGGCTGTGCAAGGCTTTGGAGATATCGTTCTCCAGACTGCTCTCTTGACCGCTTCCTTAAAAGAAGCTCCACGCAGGTGTCACTGCGCAAGCTCTATGCTGCGCTACCGACGGGCAGGCATCATCGGGGAGGACTGGCACGGCTGGATTATGCCCGCAAAAGAAGACTCTCCTTTTATTGACAATCAGCTCAAAGAAACCTAAATTCAATTGTTACCGGCCCTTAGGAAAATGTTTTTTCTGCTGTTTTGATATCGAAGATGCGATAATCGAGTGGTGTCTGGAATATCAGGAAGGTTTTTCCATTATAACAAAAACTGATAACTTCAATTATTTAAAGATAATAGCATGCTGACCGCATAAATTGGTTTAAGTTGCCGTCTTTTATTATATACGGGAATTTCGTTCCATTCATTCAGGCGTTTGGCTCATAATTGAGTTATTTCAGGAAAAGATGACCGATGAAAGAAAGTGTTCTTATAATAATGGGCTCGGAATCCGACCGTCCGGTTATGTCAAAAGCCGAAAGCGTGCTGAGAGAAGCGGGCGTGAGTTTTGAGACTCGTGTCTCGAGCGCCCACCGCAATCCTGACAGGACCAGGGAGCTGGTGGAAAAAGCTTCCGAACGCGGGATCAAGGTTATCATAGCCGGAGCAGGTATGAGCGCCGCTTTGCCGGGGTTTTGCGCTTCCTATACCTCTTTGCCTGTAATCGGCGTACCGATCAGTTCAGGTCCTCTGGCAGGGATTGATGCGCTTCTTTCAATCGCCCAGATGCCTCCCGGCGTGCCGGTTGCCGCGGTTGCTGTTGACGGTGCAATGAACGCCGCACACCTTGCTTTACGTATCCTGGGGCTGATCGGTGATTGACTCTCTCGTTACAATCCAGGGCGGGCGCTATCCTGAAAGCCTGGTTTACGAAGCAGCGGCACTTTTAAAAAATCACGCGGTGGTGGTGCATCCCACCGAAACGGTTCACGGCTACGGGTGCAGGTATGATTCAGCCGATGCGGTTGAGCGTATCCGCTGTATTAAGGAAAGCAAGCAAAACAAGCCGATGATTTTGCTTGTACCCGGGAAGAAATGGGTTGACATACTTTGCCGTAATATACCGGAGCTGGCCTGGAGGTTAATCGAGCTTTTCTGGCCCGGCCCTTTAACTGTCGTATTTCAAGCCAGAGCAGGCACGCGAAAAGTATGCCCATGGCTGGGTGAAACAGTTGCGCTGCGCCAGAATGCGCACCCTTTTACCTCACGGGTGCTCACGGAATTTGATCTGCCGATTGTTTCCACCAGCCTCAATAGATCAGGACAACCGTCTCCCGGCAATCTGCGCCGATATATGGAGGATTTAGCCCGCAAGCATAACGCAGAACCAAGGTTGCGGCCCGAGCTTATTGTGCTGGATGAAAAACTGACTCAGGGTAACGCTCAGCCTTCGACTGTCGTTTCGATTGTAAATAAAAAATCTGTCCGCCTGATCCGGGAAGGCGCCTTGTCTGCTGCGCAAATCGCTGAAAAAGCGGGTATAAAGACAATAGGCGTTTTTGAAGATTAGCAGTGTTAAACCCTGTTTCTAAGGAATTCTTATTTCAAGCTCATGACAACCGGTTTTTCAAAAAAAATCAGGCTCCTTTTTCTATGCACTGGTAACACCTGCCGCTCTCCGATAGCGAAGGCAATCCTGGAAAATATGCTTGAAAGAAGCGAGCTGAAACACAAGATACAGGTTGATTCAGCAGGACTGATGGCGGACACGGGTTTACCGGCAAGTGAGTTTGCGATTGAAGTATGCCGGGAGGATGGCCTGGATCTTTCCTCTCATAAAAGCAAGCCCCTGACAGACAGCCTGATTGCCAATTCCGACCTGATTGTTTTCATGCAGCAAAATCACAAAACTCTCCTGAGCCATAAAAACATGGTCCGCGATAAAGAGATCTGGTTATTAACTGAATTCTGTCCGGGACAAAAAAGCAGTCATGATATTGCTGATCCTTACGGTAGGGATAAGAAGACATACGAGACAGTTTATCTGGAGATTAAAGAGTGTATTGAGGGATTATTGACCTATCTTTCCAGGAAATGAGAAGTGAGTAAAAATAATTTAACCATTTTAGTTTGACATACAGCTTCATCTGGAATACATTATTATTTTACAGGGCTGATTTAAGCTTTTAAATTGAGCTCGTTACTCCCAAAGATAGAAAAACTTTTACAACAAGCAAAAAATTACTCATCCGCTGTATTCTTGAATTCTCGGGATCGAGTAATTTTATGCCTGGGGATATGTTTGGTCCGTGAAAAAGAATCATTTGACAATTATCTTTATGAAAGACACAAACCGGCCGGTTACTTTTGAGCTATCTATCAAATTGCTCATTCTGCTGGTTGTTTTGCTCGTGGGTGGGGCTTCTACCTATACTTTCTTCATCCGCGGATATTATTCTTTGTATCGTGACAATCAAGAACTGGAGACCATTGTACGTTCGCAGAAAACCGAAATCGGAAAACTACAGAATACAATCTTAAAGTTCAAAGCCCGGAAAGCTGCGGCAGATACTATTGAGCAGCAGACCGCTTTATTAGCCGAACTCCAGGAAGACTCTCTGTCGACAAGTGACGTAGTGAACATCCAAGGCCTTAAAATTGAAACGGACAGGGAGGAGGGCGACTTTAATTATTCTTTCATTCTAGAGAAAATTAGCGAAAAAGAAGATATCGTAAAAGGATATATGTTTGTGGTATTAAAAAATTATCAACAGGACAAGAAAATAAGCTCCATTCCAGAGGTGAAATTCAAAAATGGAGAACCGGTCGATTTCCGGGGCGGTGACCGATTTACTATCAGACGTTTCAAACAATATAAAGATAAATTCCGACTGGAAAAAGAAGCAGATATTCTTGAGATTCTCGTTTACTCGGATATGGGCGAGCTGCTTTTGCGACTCAGACGACCTACCGCCAATATATAAACAATTAGTTTGTTAGGTGAGGATTTGATATATGTTCAATAAAAAGAAAAAAATTGTGATTGATAGTATAAGCAGCGTGCTCGGGGAAAGTACTCAATTGAATGGCAGACTCAAGTTTTCCGGAACGTTGAGGATTGACGGAAGTGTGGAAGGAGAGATCGCTTCGGATAGTAGGGAAGGTGTCAATAACACCTTGATAATTGGGGAAAAAGCGCTGATTAATGGAGACATACATGTGGAAACAGTGATCAACAGCGGCCGGATCATCGGCAATGTGTTTGCAATCCACAGAGTGGCACTTCATGATCCCGGTCAAGTGATTGGGGATGTACAGACCGCAGAGCTTACTGTCGAGGAGGGAGTGATATTTAACGGTAGATGTGCCATGGTTAGCTAGCGGCATTACTCTGTAAAAACCTTTTTAATAAAAAATCCTTGTTGACCGTCGGCGACAGCCGCCTGGCCATCATCCAAAAACAGGAGATCAAATGTTTAAATCACGCCAGCTTCGTTTAATTTCGATCATCTTATCGCTAGTGCTTGTTTACGGGTGCAATATCAGTGTAAAGAAGAAGGGAGAGCTCTCCGAAGTAGAGCAGATGTATAACCAGGAGCAGTATAAAAATGCGATGAACGTTGCCAGGTACAACCTGAGCAAAGACCCGAAGGATCCTGCTTCCATTGTCACCGTATGGAAGATTCAGGTTTTGCAAGGTACAAAAAGCATCGAGTACGCACAGCAGTTTTATTTCCAGGCCAAGGACAAAGTGGCCGAATATGGTGAACCATTGATTCCGTATCTTGGAAAAGCAATCGCCACAGACCCTCATAACTCTGTCAGGTTATTCTGCCTCTACTGTTTAACCGAATTTCAAGATACTCTTTCGAGCAAATATATTGCCCAGGTCTATGAGCCGGACTACAAACTGGGAGACAAAGCCAGCAATGTCACTCTGGATTTCATGCGCTCGGAGGCTTCCATGGCTTTGGGAGCCCAAAAATACACCCCGGCTTTTGATGGCATAATAGCTCTCACCAAAAGCCCGGATAGTGAAATCAGGGCCAAGGCGGCTATGTCGCTTGGGCTGTTAGGTGACCAGCGGGCTATTCCGGTGCTGGAAGAACTGGCCAAGGAAAAAGCAAGTTGGGTGGCTGAAATGGCTGATACTGCCTTGGCAAAAATCAAACGCGGCGAGTAGGTTTTTTGCTGTCATTCTGTTGTGTGTCCTGCCGGCTTTCTGGAATGGAAGCCGGTTTTTTTTCATCCCGATTCGGATACCCGGACTATTTTCGCCCCCAGGCGCACCAGTTTGACCTCCAGATGCTCGTATCCACGGTCAAGGTGGTAAATACGGCTGATTTCCGAGGTGCCCTCGGCCACAAGGGCTGCCAGCACCAGTGCTGCCGAGGCCCTGAGATCAGAAGCCATAACTGGAGCCGAACTTAAAGCTGTCGGCCCACGTACGATAAGCCTGTTGCCTGATACCTGGATATCTGCACCAAGACGGACCAGCTCCGGTACGTGAAGGAAACGGTTTTCAAAAATCGTTTCCTCGATCCGGCTGACCCCTTTGGCCTGGGTGGCCAGGGCACAGAACTGGGCCTGCATGTCCGTGGGAAATCCGGGATAGGGCTCAGTGAGTAAACTGAAAGAAGGCAGTCCGGCATCCGAGCGGACGCGCAAAATTTTCTTGCCTCTCTCAATTCTGACTCCCAGTATTTCGAGTAAATCCAGCACTGCCTGAAAATGCTCCGGCAGGCATTCCTGGATGATTACATCACCTCTGGTAATAGCCGCAGCAACGGCAAAGGTGCCGGCTTCTATGCGGTCAGGGATAACGTGATGAACAGCGCCTCCCAGTGAGCTTACTCCTTTAATCACTACTTTGTCTGTACCTGCACCTTCAATTTTAGCGCCCATCTCTGTCAACATCCTGGCCAGATCCTCGATTTCCGGCTCCCTGGCCGCTCCATCCAGAACAGTCTCTCCCTTGGCCAGGCTTGCTGCCAGCATCAAGTTTACAGTCGCCCCTACGCTCGACCCCCGCGGACTGGAAATATTTATCCGGGAGCCACGCAATTTGCCGGCCTGCGTGTAAATGTAACCGCGGGCTGTGCTAATTTGGGCGCCCAGCATGGACAGGCCCTTAAGATGAAGGTCGATCGGGCGCTGTCCTATGGCGCAGCCACCCGGCAGGCTTACCTCGGCCTTGCCTTTGCGGGCGGTCAGCGGCCCCAGTACATAATATGAGGCGCGCATTGTGCGTACCATCTCGTAAGGGGCGTTATAACCCTCGGCGCAAGAGGCATCGAGCTTGATATACCCGGGCTCGTAAGTTACGCGAACCCCGATGTTTTCCAGCACCCGGCCCATGGTGCGTACATCGACCAGATCCGGCACGTTCTCGAGCACGACCGGCTCATCTGTTAACAGGGAGGCCGCCATAAGAGCCAGGCAGGAATTTTTCGCTCCGCTCACTCTTACTTTGCCTGCCAGAGGTGGGCTTTTTTCGATAAGGAATTTGTCCATGAAACAACCTTCCGTCTCGCATTTTAGCTTCGAAAAGCAGTCACAAAACGCACTTTCCCGACCAGGTCGCGGTGAAATTCGACCCCGGAGTATTTCCCCCTTTGTTCAGCGAATAGTGTGTTGACCGCTTGATCCTGAGATTCTCCGATTTCGAGAGCCAGGAGGGCTCCCTGGGCCATTATCCGGGAAACCGACTCGATTATCCGGCCGATAACCGCCGTCCCGTCAGACCCGCCGCCTGAGTACGCCTGAGCGGGCTCGTAGCGCTTTATTTCCTCAGGCAGGCTCTCAAGATTCTCAGGCCTCACATATGGGGGGTTGCCCACCACGACATCGAAAAAAGGTTTCCCGGCTAATGGCTCCGCGAGATCGCCGCAGAGGAAATCGACCTGGTCCGGGCCTTTGGCTCTCTCAAGACGCCTGGAATTTTTTACGGCCCAGTGAAGAGCTTCCAGGGAAATATCTGTCAACAGGCACCACAGGCCTTCCCGCTCGTGGGCCAGAGAAATCCCTACCACTCCGCTTCCAGTGCAAAGATCGAGGACCCTCAGCACTCTGCGGTTTTCCGCCGCAGTATTTTGAGCCACAATCCCCAGGCGGTCAAGAACCAGTTGTACCAGGCCCTCGGTCTCAGGTCTCGGCACCAGTACACCAGGTCCCAGCGCGAAAATGAGCTCGCGGAACCCCGTATGGCCCAGTATATACTGGATTGGTTCATGATTCGCCCGGCGGCTGATAAGCTTCCGGTAAGCTGCCAGCTCGCTTTCAACCAGGGGACGGTCGAAAGAAAGGTAAAGCTCCAGCCTCTCGACACCCAGGACACTCGCCAGAAGAAGTTCAGCGCCGAGCCTCGCAGACTGCACTCCGTGTTCTTCAAGGTAAGACTCGGAAAGCTTGAGAACCTGAAGTATGGTTTTCAATCATCCTCCATGCCCGTTCCGCCAAATCCGTTTCCCGGCAGGGTAGGGGGTGGTGCGAAACAAATATTCAATATAGCGATAATCTTTGTTCAGGGCAATCAGACATTCACCAGGGCCGAACGGAGTTTTGTTTTGACTTTAGAATTCAATTATATTACAATTTTGCTTAACTTTTTATCGGGCAGTATAATTTTTCCGGCTCTTTATGACAAAAGAAATGCTTCGAGAAAAATAAGTTATG
>DATKXY010000238.1:0-3798 GCA_035528795.1 archaeon
CTGCTTACACCTTAGTCCTAATAAAGCAAGGTCAGAGCTCTGTCGAGACTCTCTAATTACCAGGATTGGACAAGGTGCCACACACCTAAGATCGATATTTTTTGCAAATATTAATTGACAACAATAAACCAGGGACAAAGGCACACAGGCACAAAGTAAGAAAATACTTCCCTGCCGGTATTGCCGGAAAAAGCCGCTTCCGAATTCAGGGTAAAGCTGCACCTGTATGTGTGCTCTGTACAGGTAATAATGTTTCAATCATAGACGGACACATTGGTCTAGCCCTGATGAGATTTATGGCAAATGGAGTTCACGGTAAATTTCAGCATGAAAGCTCCGGGACAAAATGTCTTTAAAACTTTGTGCCTTTGCCACTTTGTGCCTGTACACTTGAGATAACCGCTGTTAATGGCCCGCAGGGGCCACCTCTTCCGGGCGCCAGTCCCGGACGAGGCGTAGTTTCTTAATACACCCGACCGTTTAAGCTGTTTCTCAGGAACCGTTTCAAGACTTGAAGGCAGCGGTTTTAGCGGAGTAAATCATTATCACAGCGAAAGCAGGTAGAAAAATTCCGGTTGCTGCCTCGGTCAGTGTTTCAATCTTTTTTAGCTTCTCTGCTTTCTTCGCCCGGCAGGCGATTTTGCGAACAATCGGGTGTAACTGCGCTGTCGCAAGGTTCGATGTGAATAGTGACCTTGGAATCCTTGAAATGCTCCTGGATACCGAGCTCGATCGAATCGGCAATCCGATGCGATTCTTCGACTGACATGTCCGGATCGACCATCAGATGAAACTCCACGAAAATTTCAGAACCGGCCTTGCGTGTTTTTATGTCGTGATATCCGCGAATGCTCTTCCCAAGGTTTGAGAGGTAGCCGGTAATCCAGGCTTCATCATCCGGCGGAAGACTCACATCGAGAAGGTCTCTGGCCGAGTGGATTGTCAAATGATAGGCGGCCTTTAATATCAGCAGGGCCACCACTATAGCAGCCGCTGGATCCAACCAGTGCAGATTGGTACCGGGCATTACTCTGCTGCCTATCCAGATTAAACAAAGACTGGCCGTGACGCCAATGGAGGTATAGACATCGGTTCTCAGGTGCCAGGCATCTGCCTGCAGAGCCACAGAATCCGTTTCTTTTCCTACCTTGAATAGCATTTGAGAGACCACAGTGTTCGCCACTGCGGAAAATAACATCACTGCAATACCCCAATCGACCGCTTCCAATGGCTTTGGATGCAAGAGTTTCTTGATGGCCTCATAGATAATCCAGACAGCCGCCAGGAAGATAAGCAAGGCTTCGATCGTACCCGAAAGATTTTCGACCTTGCCGTGGCCGAATGGATGTTCTTTATCGGCTGGTTTCCCTGAAGTCTTTACAGCGAAAAAGGCAATCAGAGCAGCCAGCAGGTCCACCCCCGAGTGGATCGCCTCTGAGATGACTGACACTGAACCGATCCACAGGCCAACAACGACCTTGAGTAGAATCAGGATGCTGTTGGACACCACAGAAAGCATCGCCACCGCAGCTTTTCGTCTTTGATTTCTCATCCCGGGAAACATTTTATCCAATTTTCTTCATCTCCTGCTGTTTGATTATCGGTTCCGAAAGTCCAGAGCTTTCTTGCAATCCACAAACCGGCTCAGGCAAAATATGGGATGGTGGAAAACACTGCCAAAGTGACTGTCATATAATGATCCCCTTGCTCACCATACATCAGGCTTTTAGAGCTATCTAAACCAGATTGAGGTATAATTACAAGATGTGTCTGTCGGTGCAATTCGTCAAGGGGAAGGACGGTTTCAGCCCATTGTGGGGATGCAAAATAACGGCCTTGGGGTGAGCCTCGCCGTGTCCTTTTTCAGCTCTGCATCAGCAGTGCCGGGCGCCTTTTTCAGCCACTGGCAGAACCTTGCCGGTGCGGGGCTTGCCAACTGGTGGCGCAAACGCTGACCTGCGCGGTCCGGGCAACAACAGTGATAAAACATTTTATTAAATCCTGAAACCCGGCGGTTTCGCGGGTGAGCTTTCCTGATACTGGCCTGAAGTTCTGCATGTCAAACAAGGGTTCGTTTTCTCGCTTTCAGCAGGCCTGCCACTCCGAATGATGCCGTTAGCAGAACCAGCGCCAGAGTATAGAAAATCCACTGCATGCCCAGCATATCACCGATCCAGCCGCAAACCGGAGCCGCCAGAGCGCCGATCCCCAGATTCAAGCCGAATTTGAGCCCGTAGCTGGTAGAGCGAAGCCTGGGTGGAGTGGCCTGGGCAAGCATTTGGTTTTCCAGCGGCTGGGTTGAGAAGAAAAAGAAAAAGAACAGGCACAGGCCGATGACGAGGGGGTAGCCGGTGAAAAATGCGGCAGCCAGGAGAAGAGGCATGAACAGCGGCACCACGCGGTAATAGAGTTTAAACGGGTCGATGCGGTCTGAAAGATGGCCGCCCCAGACTTGCCCCAGGCCCCCACTGGTTAAAGCCAATGAGGCAAACAGCCCGCCGGCCGCCACTGCTGAAAGCCACTCCACATGAATATTTTCACCGATATATTTCGGCATATAGGTCATCAGGCCCCGGTAAACAAAGCCCAGGATGATCATCACCCCGTAAAGCCAGGCCAAAGTCAGCCGAATGCCGGGAGAGATTGTCTGCGGTGTTTCCCGGGCGTGAGGGACCTCCTGGTGGTTTATCCTGATCGGGAAGATAAGCAGGGCTGCTCCTGAGAGCAGGGCGCAGGCTGCAGGTAAAATAAATGCGCTTTGCCAGCCGTATTTGGCGCCGAACAATCCCGCCAGGAAAGGAGAGACAGCCAGCCCTAAGCTCCCGAAAATACCGTGCAGGCCCATAACGAGCCCTTTGCGCCTGACTCCCATGGAGATCAGACCCAGTCCCACCGGGTGGTAAAGGCTTACACACAAGCCCAGCGCTCCCAGGGATGCCGAAAGGGTCCAAATTGAGTTGCTCATCGCGGCCAGCAGTGCGCTCCCAGCAGAGCCGAAATAAAACAGCAGAAAAACCTTGTAGGAATCCCAGCGGTCACAAAGAATTCCTGCCGGCAGGCTCCCCAGCCCTAGCATCACCAGGCAGGGGAAAACCAGCACTCCTGCCTGGGCCAGCGACAGATTGAACTCGATAATAATCAGGGGCAGAATGCCGGCATAGATCAGCTCCAGAACATGCATCATCGCATGCCCCAGACTGGTGAACACAATCACCCGCCGCTCATAAGGATAATCCTGCCCTGATTCCCTCCCAGGGGCGGTGTAATCGGTATTTGGAATGACTTCTGCCTGTTCGAACATAAATAAGACCTTATCTCGGGCCAGAAAAAAATGCTGCAGGCCGGGGATTAAGAATAGACAGAATTAGGAGAAAATTACGCATGACTACTATCCGTTTTAATCGAAAAGAATTCCCCGCAGCTTGCTGCGGGGTAAATCGATTAGGCACCGGCGGCTCAGTTTATGTAACTATGATTGAAATATTCCGAGAGAAAAACTTTTACAACTACCGAAAAGAGGTTTAAGTGCAGCTACCTGGGATGATAAAGCCATCCCAGGTGAAACTAGAGACCATAAAAAGCCCTGAAGTCCGGGGACCCTGTTTCTGGAGCGTGTAGAAGACAAGTAATTTCCATCATCGCCATACTAGATGTACGACGCCCAGGCAGGCCTTTGCGCAGCATTATCGCGCCAGGCGAGCTTGGCGAAGCGGAGTAAAGGACTTAAATGCCAGGATTAACTTTTGTTTCTTTTTGTTTAAAAAGAAATGGTTTTGCTTCTTTTGCCACCAAAAGAAG
>DATKXY010000239.1:0-9823 GCA_035528795.1 archaeon
CCCAAATACTATTGATTCTGAAGCTTAGTAGAGAAGGCCGGGGCGGGTTACTTGGGGCGGTGGGGGAATTTTTTATTCTGACTCCTGTCTACTGAATTCTCCTGAAAAACAAATTGAGAATGATCTCAGGTTTATCAACTGAATAGATTAAAATAAATTTCAAATATTTTTGACTAGACTTTCTGGTCGGTTGTTGAAGATTCAAACTTAGTCATGCCCAGAAATCCAGTCAAGTTCTAACAGCATGTTGAAAAAACATTTCTATTAATTTAGTTTAGACAGTTAAAAATATCTTTTGCCGAGAAAAAAGGTATCGGGATCACTGAAGAGCTTTAACCTGGATCTCGGAGACAAAGAAATAATTCCAGTGGAGTGCAGAAAAGAGAATAATAAGCTTATTAATCCAGGGATGACGTTTCATAGAAAAATCCAAAACGATTTACCAAAAGGGTCTTATATTTGAATGTCGCGGCGAAAGCAGGCTGGCCGGCATCCTTTTTGCATTTACAAAAAGTGCGGACAGCATGGTTGCATTGACTTGAGACAAAAAGCAGCTATGTTGAAGTTTAGAGGACTCGACAATCACCTCGGTATAAGGGTCGCCAGCCTTTCTCCCTTTGCAAAAATATCAGCAATAAAATCCGTGAAAATGATTTATAACCTTATAATTTGATAAGATAATTTCCTAAACCGAATCCCGAATGACTCGTTCAAAGTGGACAAAAGATAGTTGGGAACTGATATTGCCTGTTTACAGAATCAGAGTGTTCATACAGCAGTCTATTAGAGTGTAACGCCGCCTTGTTTCGAGGAGTATTGATGAAGATTCTTTTTATAGTACCGTCCCAGGCGCAAGTGTATGGTATGAAAATGCTACCCACATATCCGTCTCTCGGCGTTTTGTATCTGGCCTCCATGCTGGAAAAGCTGAACCATGATGTCGAGCTGATAGATATGGACATAGATAATCTAGACAGCGGGAAACTCCTCGATCATATCGACAGGACAGGGCCGCAACTGGTCGGTTTTTCATGCATCACGCCCACTGCAAATCTCGGATTCGGACTGGCCCGGGAGGTAAAAGAAAGGTTTCCGAATATCCATACAATAATGGGAGGAATCCATCCCACAATCGATCCTGACAACAGCATCGCTCAGCCGGGTCTCGATTTTATCAGCATCGGAGAATCGGAGCATACAATTTGCGAGCTGGTAGATGTGCTCGGGCGGGATGGAGAGGGGATCGAGCAGGTCAAAGGCATCTATTATATAAAGAACGGGAAGGTACATAAAAATGCTCCGAGAGAAATGGAACATAACCTGGACAGCTTCCCCTTCCCGGCCTTTCATCTGATCAAGGATTTGAAGAGATATTCACCGCCCGATGCCCAGACGCTCCCTGTGGCGCCGATGATGACCTCCAGGGGTTGTCCGGGTAAATGCACCTATTGCTGCACCAAGCAAATTTTCGGAAACCGGTTCCGGGCCCGCTCGGTGCAGAACATCCTGGAGGAGATCGATTATCTGGTCAATCAGTTCGGCATCCGGGAGCTGCATTTCATGGATGATAATATCGCCACCAACAGAAAAAGGATTCTGGAGCTCTGCAAAAACCTGAAAGAACGCAACTATCCGATTCGCTATGAGCTTTCAAATGGAATCCGCGCCGACATGGTGGACCGGGAAATCCTGCAGTCTTTTCGCGATATCGGCATGGTAAATATCGGTCTCGGGGTTGAGTCTGGCAACGAGGAAATTCTCAAAGTGATAAAGAAGGGGATCGACAAGGACCAGGTGCGCAAGGTGATGAAGATCGCCAGGGAATTGGGATTCGAGACCTGGGCTTTCTTTATTGTAGGGCTTTACAAGGAAAATGAGCAAACTATCCAGGACACAATCGATTTCGCTATCGAGCTGGACCCTGATTTCGCCAAGTTCCTGGTCCTGAAGCCTTTCCCGGGGAGCGAAATTTTCAAGCAGCTTCAAAGCGACGGGCTGATCGATTGCTATGATTATTCCAGGTACGGCCTGTACACAGACCCGGTGCACCACCTTCACGAACTATCCGCCCTGGAAATTCTGAAATGGCAGAAAAGAGCTTTCAGAAAGTTCTATCTCAGGCCCGGCAAGATTCTGCGCCATGTGACCAGAATCAGGTCGTTAACGCAGTTGAAAATAGCTGCGAAAGGCGCGCTGTTCGTAATATACACCATGTTCAGAAATAAAATATTGGGAAATAAAGCTCCGTGATATCCTGGAACCGCCGCTGATAAAGCTTTCAAATGCCGGCTCAGGATTTTATTGTTTTAAGGCGGGCTCTGAAGCGTATAACCTCGAAGAGATAGTCCAGGCTGTCCTTGAACACGCGCACGGTGGAGGTTTTTTTCGGATTGCGGATAAACAGACAGGGGATTTCTTTGATCTTGATTCCGTTACGTTCAGACAAAAGCATGATCTCAGTATCCCAGAACCAGTGATTCGACAGGGTCAGGTCTAAAACAGGCAATATTTTTTCCCTGTGGAAGAATTTATAGCCGGTTTCAGTGTCCTTGAGATCAGTTTTAAGAAGGAGCCGGACAAGCCAGCGGTAAACATGACTCAGGATGTGCCGGCTCAACGAGGTAAAAGTGAGGTGTACTTTGTAGGTCCTGAAACCGGTCACAATGTCGTAGCCATCGTTCAGGATCATAAGAACACAGGGCAGGATATACCATTCGGACACCTCGAGGTCGATATCGATATAACCTGCTACTGTCCCCTCAGCGGCCTGCATCCCGGTTTTCACTGCTCCTCCCCGCCCCTTGTTTTCCTCGTGAAAAATCACCTTGATCGAGCGGTCTGAGAATTCCTGCTCCAGTCTCCGGATGATCTTGCGAGTCCCATCCCGGCTGCAGTCATCGACCACTATCAACTCGTAATTTAATTTCAGGTTGTCCAGGTAAGAGACAACCCTGCGGAAATTCAGGTCCAGGATCTCGGCCTCGTTATAACAGCAGATGATCAGGCTCAGATCATAGGGGTTTTTCTTGCCGCTCATTTAAATATCCGCTGCGAAGTGTGGATATTATAAGCCGACTGATTTTATTGCAAATCAAGAGCTGATGACAGGCGAACCAGTTTGCCGGAAACAACCTCGGTTACAGGCAGGTTGCCCGGCCTTTAAGCCTGGGGCCCTGCCATCTCAGATATTTATGGAGGCCTTTAAGGACAAAGCATATTTTTTTCTACGAGAAGTTAAAAGCCTAAGGCGTAAAGAGCAATCATTTTGAGCCAAAGGGGCTGATAAATTTAGCCAAAAATATTCGAAATTTTGAGCCTCTTTTCAATTTAAAGGGATTGATTTTTGATTAATAAAATGCCAAAAGGATAAAGCATTGCCCCTGAGTTTTCCCACTTTTCCGCTTTGAAAATGCGCTGTCACAAGATATAATAATAAAAAGCCGGTTTCTTTGCTATTATCCAATAAAAATTTCGGGGGTCGATATGCTCTTGCGCGTTTTTCCGATAACTGTTTTTTGGCTGGTCTGGCTTGCAGGCAAGGGGTTCGGGGGGCAGGAGGAGATCGAGGTGCTGGCCGGGTTCGACGGTGCCAACCCGCAGGCCCGGGAGGACATTGTCCGCGAGACGCCATACCGCTTCCGGGTGAAAACATTCAACGAGGAAGGCTCGAACGACGCCTACTGGTTCCGTTTCAATGTCAAAGCGGTGAACCATGGTGAAAAGACCCGGGATGTCGAGTTCCTGGTGGAATGGCCAGTGCTCGAGAGGCACCCGGATTACGAATACGACACCTATTTTTACGGAGACATGGGCCACTGGCACTGGGTTTATGCGAATATCGAGGGCACGGTGGCAAAGCTCGTGGTGCCTGCCCCGCCCGGGACCACTTATGTGGGTTTTTACCCGCGTTACAGCTACGGCTATTTCGAGCAATTCATGGAAAGCCTTGCGCAGGGCGAAAAGCTAAAGAAGTGGGTCGAGGGCCAGTCCTTTTTCGGCAGGAATATCTGGTGTGTCAGGATAACGGACCCTGGAGTGCCGGACTCCAAGAAAAAAACGGTCCTCCTCACAGCGCGCAACCACCCTTATGAGACCAGCGGCTCGTATATCACCGAGGAAATAATCACCTGGCTTGGGAGCGGCGATCCGGAAACAGAAAAGCTGCTCAGGGAGAATGTGATTTATCTCGTGCCGATGATGAACCCGGACGGTGTGGCATTGGGTTGTAACCAGAGGACAAGAGGGGGCGGGGTGAACATGAGTTTCGGCGCGGATACTGATGACCCGGCGGTATTGACCTTATTGAGCCTGGTGAAAAAGGTGAGGCCCGTGCTCTGGGCCGATATCCACAGTTGGCCGCACCAGGGGGATGACGGGATGTGGTGCACGCACCAGTGGGTGGCGGACGGCCTCCTGGCACGCCTGCCGGACAAATGGTACGACGAATATGTCTGGGACGTGAGCTTTGTGCGCGATCGTGGCACAGCCGAGAACCACCTCTGGCAGTGGCTGATCAGGACTTTTGACTCAGGCGGGGTTTCTTTGAGCATTTCCTGGTACCGCAGGAGTGAAGAAGACATAAGGAAGATTGGCCGGGAGCTCTTGAAGGCGATATGCTTTGTGGCAGGGGGGAGGTAGGGGGAATTGCGGCGGTGTTATCGGAGGTTCCGGGGAGCGCTGGGGAAGGGGGCCGGCATCATTTTTGCCCGGAGCTCCCCGGTCAGGCGAACCAGCCGCTCGAGTGGGTGCAAAAATGCTGCCGGCCCCCACTAGCCTTTCAGGCACCCTGACACACCCCGCCCGCATGCTGCCGGCGCCCCTCTCAAGATGGGATTTTAGGTATTTTCTGTTTCATGTTTTTTAATTCCCCTCAAAAAATAGGGGACACAGAGGTGTGTAGCTCTTTGAATCTATAGATCCCTGAGAGTATCGACCGGCGCCATGTATCTTAATTTTAATTGGAAAGTGCTGAAAAAGGACCGCAAAAATGTCCTGCCAGGATGCCCTGGAAAGAATAGAAAAAGCCGCAAAAGATAACAAAAGCACAGAATGTGACTTGAGCGGTTTGAAACTGACCGGCCTGCCGCCGGAAATTGGTAAGTTAACTATTATGGTGTCCCACAAATAATAAGTATAATGGATGTATTTCTTAGAATAATGCCCTTTGAATACTCTCTGGCTGTCGTAAAAAGCGTATAACATATTTGTCAAATCCCGGGCTTTTTCCGCGCTATGACTGCGATCATCGGGGAGAGTAACCTGCTTCGCGGCAGGATCAGGCCTGCTGTCTCCAGCCCGAAAACCAAGGCTCGCGCCATCTGGGAAATAAACGGATTTGTTTCTTTAGCTCTCAGATAAATGCCGGTGTGTCCCAGGCCCAGCCTGCCATAGTAGCCCTCTTCCACTATCTCAACTTCTCCGGCTCCGCGCAGCGCATCTACAATCTGTTCCAGGCTCAAAATGTGGTGGATCTTGTAAAGCTCAGGAGCCGCCCACTCGAGTATTTTGCCATAGAGTGCCTGATGGTTGGGCACGGTCAGCACCAGATAACCTCCGGGTTTAAGCAGCTCGAGATGCTTTTTCAAAACTGCCCGGCTGTCCTGGAAATGCTCGAGAAAACCGAAACTGGCCACCACATCCCAAAGCCTGTCCTCAGCCGGCTGTTCATAATCGAAAATATCCGCCTGGATAATCTCTCCCTGCACACCGCAAGCCTCGAGCAGCCGGCGGGTCTCTCTGCAGCACCAGTCGATATACTCTATTCCGCATACTGCATAGCCGAAATACCTGCTGAAATACCAGAGAAAGCCTCCGGGGTAACAGCCGATCTCCAGAAAGCGGGTCCTCTCCAGCCTGGGAAGAGTTCTGAGAAACAGACTGTGCAGGTCGCGGAAATTGCGCCTCAGCGGATTGAAAGGCAGGCTCCGGACAGGCCCGGAGGCCCACCATTCGTCCCAGTGCTCTTTTGAGGCAAGCGGGCGGGCGTTGTCACTATCCTTGTTCACCAGTTCCGGTTTCCTCTCTCTTCCATAAATGCATTAAATTTTTAACGATTATAGTCTGAAAAATCAAATAAGGCCGGGATTATTAATGGAAACTTAACACTTGTGTATGGGCGACCGGCCGGTCGCCTCTAAGGTGATCGGATTAATAGTCTATCTTAGGTATATTTCAATACGCTTTTAGAGAATCAGCCTTTGCGCCCTCCCACGCCTGGGAGCGACCAGATCCCGAGCAGGCGGTAGACAAGGACCACGGAAGCCGTGTTCCAGAGGACATTCACCGCTGTCGTGGCCACCGCCGCCCCCAGCATGCCGTATCCCGGAATCAGAAGGTAGTTTAATATTATGTTGAGTGCCAGCGCCAGAAAAAGGAGCGCACCCAGCTTTTTTTCGTGGCCTGTCATGGTAAGCAGCAGGCCCAGGGGCCCGGTGAGGGAGTTGAACAGTTGACCGGCCGCCAGTATGGCCAGCGGGACATACCCGGCAGTGAATTCCGGGCCGAAAATACCCAGCAAAAATCCCCCTCCAAAAGCGAGCACACCAAAAAGTGCAGCGCTGAAAAGGGCTGAGACACCGATCATCCGGTGCACCAGTCTCTGGAGATCCACCATGCTTTTTTTCGAGAAAAGCTCGGAGATAAGCGGAGCTCCGATAGCGCTGACTGCCTCGAGCATAAAGGTGACCATCCAGGCCAGGCGGGCCGCCACTGCATACACACCCACCTCGCTTTTGCCGGCGAAAAGACCGAGCATCAGGATATCGATGCGGTTCATGATCAGAAACTGGCCGCTGACCGCCAGCATGCCGACTCCGACAGTCAGCCACAGGCGGGAATGGTACAGGGGCCGGGCCTCTTTGACCGGACCGGACACCGAGCGCCCGAGCCAGTAGGAGCTTGCCCCAAAGGATAGGACATAGGCCAGCAGAGTGCACCACAGGGCCGAGGTACCGTTGAACTGACCTGCAATGAACAGGTAAGCCGCTCCCACTGCCAATGCCAAAATCAACGGGCTTAACACCCTGCTCGGAAGCTGGGCCAGGACCACGCGCTTGAGCCCCTGAAGAGAGGCCTCGCGCAGCGCGATCAAAGACATGACAGGCAAGAGGAGACAGCCCACCAGGAAAGCTATCCTGAGCTCCATATCAATCCGCTCTCCGAGAGCCAGAACGACCCCTGCCAGGGCAAGGCTCACTCCCACGCTCATCAGGATAACCAGCCGGTTGCTTCTTTGCAGGATCCCCCTCAGGGCGCGCCAGTCCCCGGCCGAATTATATGCAGCCACAAAACGCACCAGGACCGAGTCCAGGCCAAGCTTGGCGAGCACCACGAGCACGGTGATCCAGGAGATTACGTACCTGTAGACACCGTATTGTTCGGCTCCCAGGAGCCTTGTCAGCAGAACCTGTGAGGCGAGGAGAACCAACACTCCGGCGCTCTTGACCGCAAAAGAGCCTGCAGCGCCCCGGGCCAGCTCAGCCCCCAGCCCCTCTCCCCGCAGCCTGTCGAAAAGTTTCATCGCCGCATCCTGGTTATATTGAAAAATAAGCCTGAGCTTGCAATCCTATGACCAGTCACAAAGTAACAGGCTCGATTGTGGCCCTGAAAAATCATTATGGTTAATTCGAAACAGTACTGTCCGGTTAAAATATTATCACAATAATGACAATTGCTCGTCAGGTTTAATTTTAGATTCTTACACATTTCATTCTGAGAGATTATCTCTCAGAATTTTCTAACTGACTGATAAATAAAGTGTTCCAGGCTCAGAGGCACAAAGGAACAAAGGGACATAGAGAACTTGAAAATCCACGAAGAAAGGCAAAAATTGAACGACTGTTTTTGGCGTTTACCCTGATAATTTCATAATAAACAGTTACAATAACTTTGTGCCTTTGCCACTTTGTGCCTGAAAGTTTAAATTTTGCGAATGACTTGCTTTATATAGGATATACCTGAAAATTTCAAATATCTTTGGCTAGTAGTTTATAGCCATGTAACTTAATCCTGAGTATTTCCAGTAAGGAGACATTTTCCAAAAGTAGTTCTCTAATAATCCTTGTAAGTTCTTGCATTTCATAGGAAAACTTGGTTTGGAATTTTATAAAAGACAGTAGCAGATAATAAATCATTGCGGCCCAAATTTGCCCTCTGTCCCTTTATGGTTTTTGCCTTAGCAGCCCGGACAGCCACTCCAGAACCTCCTCTTGTCTCTCCTCGGAAAAGCGGCTGTAGTCATGAGGCACGGAAAACTTTAGTTTGTCCCCGGCGCCGTAAAGCCGGTAGACTTTCCCGGCCTCGCCCACACAGAGTTTTACATCCGGGAGACAGGCGTCGCGGTCCAGCACAGGGGCCACCACCAGGAGAGGTCTCGGGGCGATAGAGGCGAGGATTTCGTGAAAGTCGAATGGGATCCGCCGCTCCTGGCCCGTGAAAAACCCCAGGCGCGGCTGGAGTCCGTGAAGGTGCGAGTAAGCCTTGATCCCCTCGATTCCTTTCTCCTGCACGGCCAGGCGCAGGGGGGTGAACCCGCACACAGAGGCCAGGCCCTTTATGCGCTCATCGCATGCAGCGCCGTAGAGCCCCACTGTGGCGCCCAGGGAGTAGCCCGCTGCGTAAATGCGTCCGCTGTCGATAAGCTCGAGCCCCTGGAGCATGTCCACAGCAGACCGGAGATCAGCGGTCATCCGGCCCAGCTTGGACCAGTGGGGGTAGCGCTCATAGAACAGGGTACCCTCCTGGATCCGGGTGCCGAAACCCAGCATGTCGAAAGCGAAAACTGCGCAGCCCTGTTTGACAATTTTTTCAAAGAATGGCTGGGTGCGCCGGGCGAAACCGGTAGGGTAAGCGTATTCATGAAGGAATATCACCACCGGCATCCGGGTTCCCGCAGGCTTACCCTGATCATCTACCGGGTAATACAGGTTGCCGTAGAGATAGTCGCCGAAAGAACCGTAAGGCCCGATAACGGTCCGGCCCATGTCTTTATTCGCCTCGGGCCTTTCGATTACATTGCCCAGATAGTCCTCGCTGGATTGTGAAGGAAGCTCACGGGGGCCGGGATTCGGTCCTCCAGGCGATTCATCTCCCAAGGACCAGTTGATCCACTCGAGAATATCTTTCTTTTTCTCTTCCCAGGCGGACCGTGAATCCAGACTCTTCCCCTTTCCGTCCAGCAGCAGGTCTCCCAGGTCTTTCTCCTCGAAGTTTAGCGGGTCTATCGCCTCTCCGCTCAGTTGCTTCCATCCGTCAAATGTATAATTGTAGTAAATCTTGCGCGGCGGCTCGATTTTGCCCCTGCCGAAAACGTAGTCGAAAAAGTCGACATAGGCCTCGATATCACGCGCCGCGGTACCGTGACGGCCGTGCCGCAGACGGATGGCCAGTTTCTCTTCGGCCTTGAGAAATTTGTAGACCCGCTCGAGCGAGCGGTAGTTCTGCTCGATACCCCAGGGGTTTCCCTGGTGCTCGGTGATCGCCGAGGAAAGCATCAGCCCGCGGGGGGCGATCAAGGCCATGAGCAGGTTCTGGTCTACTGGCAGCTTGTGCTCCCTGCCGATAAAGAAACGCAGGCGCGGATGGAGCCAGAATGGGAACCAGGTGGTGATCTCGGAGATTGTCTCATTGTCGAATTTATCGCTCGTGTAGCGGAACGGGTCCTCGGCGCCTGTACCCCCGCTGGATGGAATAACGGCAGTGATGCGCTGATCGAAAGCAGCCGCCATGATAGACTGCTTGCCATTGCGGGAATGGCCGGTCAGGGCGATCTAGTTTTTATCTACAATAGGCAGGGTGTAAAGGTAGTCCACAGTCCGGTGAGCTC
>DATKXY010000240.1:0-70720 GCA_035528795.1 archaeon
TCTTCATCTGTTGGTGTATTAAATCTATTAAGGCCGGCTTGAACCTTGCCGGCTTCCTTCTTCTCACCGGTCCGCGGGTCGATCCAGGACACAGATAAACTCCGGTCTCCGGCTGGAAGCTCGAGAATGAACTCACCACCCTCCGGCTGGTAAACCAGATAAGTGTTTGCCGGCCCGGCCAGGCAGAAGCCTCGTGAAACAAGGCTATTATCAGGCGCCATCCGGCCCAGGGGCAGAGACTCCATGACGCCTCTCAGGATTGCTGCGTAGCGCCAATGTTCCGCCCACCTGGCGAAATCAGCCGACATCGGCCCTTTGTCTTCTTTATTGAATATCTGGTATGTGCCCCCGGCCAGGGCAATCGACCAGATCCCCTTGCGCGCCTGCTCAGCCTGGCTGGGTCCGATAGGGGTCCACTCGATAAATGAAACCGGTACCGGCCTGCCGGCTGATTTCACCTGCCCGCGCACTTTAATCACCGCGGCGTTCAGAGAGTCAGGGTCCGTGGTATTGTACTGAATGGCGGTGAGATCGAAATTGGGGCTTCCGGCAAAGGTGAAACTGTCAGCGGAAAGCTGGTGCACGGTCACCGGATGATGGAGCGGATCGAGCTTTTTCAGTAAGGCCGCCCGGTTTTCGCACCAGAGAGTGTCGAAACACTCTTCGAATTCCTCGGCCAGGTTCCAGATCAGATTGGGGTAGGAGCCGAAACGGGCCACGGTGTAGCGAAAAAGCATCTCTTCCTGCTCAGGGGTGATCGAATCCGAGACAGCGCAGCAGTCATCGAGATAAAACACCAGATGCGCCACCATGTCCAGCTCGAGCATCCGGTCGAGCACTCCCTCGAGGCGGTTCATGAAATCGAGGCAGATCATGTCGAAATCGGGCTTGTCGAACCCGCCAAGCCAGGGGGTCACTTTCATCTCCGGGGTCCCGTCCCCGGGCCCGGCGTTCACCATGCCCATATAGAGGATATTGCAGCCTGCGCCGGCCAGATAGTCGATCCCCGCGAAACGCTCCTCCTGTGAGATAAATCGTTTCGCCAGGAAACATTCCGGATCATTGGCCCCGGATTCGAAAAAAAGCTCTCCGGAGGCCCATTTGAGATACCAGGGCTCGCCGGGATCGTAAGAGAGAGGCCCGCGGGCGTCCGAGCCGGTACACTCGAACTCGCCTGAGAGTCCGTCCAGGACCGGCTTGTTCGAAGAGGTGTGGTAGCTCCAGCGGCCAAGCTCGCCGGGTGAGAAACGCACCTTGAAAACATCCCCGCTCACCCCGCCCTGGCCGTCGCCGTCATAAAAGCCATATACCCTGATCTCCCTGCCGCCGGGCGAGGTGAAAACAGCCTCCAGCCTTACCCCGGTAAAAGGGTTCTGCCAGTCGTTTTCATGCAGCAGGAGCTCAAAGCGGCCCCACCTGGCGACTTTCTGCACTTCTTTTAGCGCCTTCCCGCAGCCTGCGGCAATAAAAATAAGGAGTGAGATAATCAGCAGCCTCATTTTCAGACCCTTTGGATTAGTGACACTCTAAGCTGTGCGGAAAGAGTATTTCAGTGCATGCTGACAAATTAAATACAATGGCATGCACAGTCAACTTGCATGGATAATGCCATAAGAGCCGCTCTTATAGCTAATCGCGGCCTTTGGACCATTTATGCTGGAGGTTAGCGAAAAATCAAAGTTATCCTTTCCTCCAGATCGAGTTTCTGTTATTCTTTCACCTGTTGGTTTTTATCGATTGGTTCTCATGCCGCAAATTGACCAGAGTACTGATATCCCTTACTAAAATCCCAAGAGGTGAGACAATGATATTCCGAACAGTTTCTAGATCCCTGTTTTCCTTTTTAACCTTCTTTCTGATAATTTCGTTTTCTGGCAGGCTCAGTGCCCAGGATGAGTGGGGCCGCCTGCAGAATTTCGAGGATGGAGACCTCTCGCGCTGGGAGCTTGCGGGCCAGGGGACCATGGCGCTTGACAGCACCTATGCCACCCAGCGGAAAAGGAATCTCCGGGTTGAATTCGGGCAGGGAAGCGCTTTGCGGGTCAGCCTGAAAGGGATCTGGCGCATGGAGGAGATTATCCGGGAAAAGTTCTCGGATGAAGGCGGCGGGGGCTGGAAGATCTACGAGGCTTTTTTCACTGACATCTACGCCCCCAGGACCGTCGAGATTCTGATCACTTTCCGGGACAGTCTCGGCGGCGTATGGCAAAGGTTAACCCCCATGAAAAAAGGCTTAAACCACCTTCAGTTCCGGAGCGAGGAGCTGAAAGGGGTGGATTTCAACAGTCTGGCCAGTGTCGAGTATGCGCCGGCTGTTCCCTGCACCCTCTATTTCGATCATATTCGCACCTGGGAGTACCAGCCCGAGCTTGATCAGCGGGGTAAAATGGACATTGTTTTCAGCGATTCGGTCGAGTCGCCCCATGTGGACTGGCAGAGACCCGATGCCGCCGGGCCGGTGAGAGGTCTTTTCGTTCCCACAGCCGGCGCCTCGCGCGCCATGGTCGAGCTCATGCAGCGCTTCGACCTTCAGCCCACAACTGTTATATTCGAGCCATCCCTGGGCCTTCACCGCTGGGCGTTCGGTGATTTCTACGGCACACGCGCCCTGGGCTACGACCATGTTACTGACAAATTCACGATCTCGTATACTTACATAACCAGCGAGCTGGAAAGCGATAAACCTTTCGATGTGATCGTGCTTCCGCCCATGCGCGGGGCGCAGAACTGGCCTGATGAGCTCAAGCGGGTCCTGCTGAAAAGAGTGGCAGCGGGCTGCGGCCTGGTGCTCTTTCAGCCTTCAGGGCCCAAAGAGGCAGCCTGGCCCTGGGAGCTCTCACCGCTGGATGGTGAAGTCCTGATGGAGCGCTACAAGAAGAGGGAGGCCGACCAGGACGAGGAGCGACCCGGAGGAGCGAGAACCAGCGGGCCCTGGCAGATAACGGACCCCAGGCATTATATCGCCCGCGGACTGCCTCTCGGGCTGGTTCCCACACAGGACATCCAGTACCTGCCCTACAGCGCAGATAAGGAAGCCAGGGTCATTATCAGCTCCGCTGCCGGAAACCCGATACTCGCCACAGGCAGCTACGGCAAAGGCAGGGTGGCTGCGGTTGCCTGGGTTGATGTGGGCCTGTTCCCGAATGTGAATGAACCCCTGGATGAAAAGAACGGCCTGCCGTACTGGGAGTACATTTATGCCCTTATCGGCCGCACCGTGCGCTGGGCTGCCGGTAAAGACAGCACCGCAGGAATATTCGCCCCTTCAATCGAGCGGGATCCGGTAAAAGGCGGGCTTCGGCTGACAGCAGAGCTGAGAGGTACTCTGCCTGGGGACATGATAAATATAACGTTCCATATCGGGGAATGGCAAAACTGTTATCAGGCCACACTGCCGGTCAAAGGCGATGGCAAATTCGAGCACAGGTGGCCGGAGCTTCCATCAGCGAGCCTGGTGATCGCAGATATCCGCCATATCCGGGCAGGCGGGGGCATTGTGGATTTCGCCTCAGCAGCGCGTGAGTTCGATGTCGAGGCATCGCTCGCCTCCCTGGAAGTAGACCGCGCAACACTGTCCCTGGGCGAGCAGGCCACAGGCATGATCAGGCTTGAAGGAGGCCCGGCCAGGGTGGCTGTCTCATTGACCGACAACCGCGACCGCCTGCTTGCAGCAGACACCCTGTTGACAGCTTCCGGTGCCGAGAGCCGGTTCTCCCTTCCCACTGACAGATGCCTCACCAGGCGGGCTGTTGTCACCGCCCGGGTATTGTCTGAAGCCAGTATGCCCTCCGGCCGGAGAGCGGTGCTCAATTCCCGGTCAATAGCGTTATTTGTCAACCGGCCGGCTGCATGGGACGACTACGAGGTAATTATGTACCGCTTCATGCCTGACATTCTCCCCGGGGAGTGGAAATTCCTCGACCGCTACATGGAAAGCCTGGGCGCCACCGCCTGGGCCGGGTTAGGACCCGAGTTAACTTTCCTGAGCAACTTAGGCATTCAGGCCGAGACCCGTCTCGATACCGAGGAATCCCTCGACGGCGAGGGGGAGAAGCCTTACCGCCAGGCAAAAGCCATGTACCTGAAAACCAGGGACAAAAAATACCTGCACCGCCTGCACTGCATGCACGACCCCTCTTATCTGGAAGAGCAGAAACGGACGCTCAACGAACGGATTAATGCATTCAAGCGTTTCAGCCCCTTGAGCTACTACATATATGAGGAGCCCTCGTACACCCACTACGGGGATGCTCTCGATCTCTGCACGAGCCCTTACTGCATGGCGGCTTTCCGCGAAGAACTCAAGGAGCAGTACGGCTCACTCGAAGCCCTTGACAAACAATGGGGGACGGGCTTCAAGACCTGGGACAGCGTGATACCCGATGACACATTCGAAGCCCAGGCGCGGGGTAACTACTCGAGCTGGGCCGACCACCGCACCTTTGCCGAGATCACTTATGCCGGAAACTACGCCTATGTGCGCCAGATAGTCCGCTCGATAGACCCGAACGGCCTGGTGATGATGACCGGCACCCAGCGCACTGTGCCCCAAAACGGCTACGACTACTACCTGCTGGATCAGACGATAGACCATACCCAGCCGTATGGAGAGCCGGAGCGCCATAAGGCGTTCATGCGGCAGGGAGGCAAGATAACCGGCTGTACCGGTTACGGCGTTTTCGGTCCCAAGCTGGCCTATGAGATTTGGAGCCGCCTGTTCTACGGGCACACAGCCGGCTCGGCGATTTTCTGGCAGTTTTCCACTATCGACCCTGACTACCGCCTGTGCAAGAGCGGGCGGGACATGATGGATATATTCAGTGAGCTGCGCCACGGGGGAATCGCCCGCCTGGTCGCCAGCGCCGAGTGGACACCCAGCGAGGTGGTGCTTTTCTGGTCCATGCCCAGCATACACGGCACCTGGATCCAGGACGGCCGGATAATCGAGGCTGACGGGGCGCCGAGCAAAATATTCGACCGCTGGGAGTTCAACTACGAAAGCTGGCGCTGGCTGCTCGAGGACCTGGGAGTGCCCTACCGGGCAATGTCGTACCAGATGCTCGATCAGGGATGGCTGCTGGATCAGAAAAACGGGGCCAGGATCCTGGTACTCCCCAACACGATTGCGATCTCAGAAAAAGGGATCCGGGATATCGAGCGCTTTGTCTCGCAAGGCGGGGTAGTGATCGGGGATGCGCAGGTGGCGCTAATGGACGGCCACTGCAAGTGGCTAAAGACCGGGGCGCTGGATAAGCTTTTCGGGACCGAAGGTGCAAGGTGCGAAACTCTGCCCGTGGGTGATAATACTGTCCAGCGAGGGCAAAACTGGGGCCTTAGAACAGCGGATGAGAAAACCAGGGCCGCTGGAGCGGAAGAGATCGACCTTGGAGGCGGCCTGCCGACTGTGTATCGCAAAACGAGCGGCAGCGGAGAGGGCTATTACCTTAATGCCTTTATGGCCGGATACGGCAGGTTGCGCCAGGAGGACAGGGGGACCCCTGTGCGGGAGGCGGCTGCCAGACTCCTGGACAAGGCAGGCTATAAACCTCTGATTGAAATAAAACCAGCCTCCGGAGACGATCTCAAAGCCATTAAGATCGTAAGCTACGACCTGGGACAGCAGGGGTTTCTGGTAGGTCTGATCAAGGATTACCGCGTGCCTGAGCCTCCCCGTGACATCGAGATCATACTGCCAGCCAGCGGATATAATTACGATGTCCGCACAAAGCGCTACCTGGGTTCAGGCCGCAGTGTCCACACAACCATTGCCACAGGAGAAATAAAACTCCTGGCCAGCCTGCCTTATGCTGTAGCGGGCTTAAGGATAGAGCTTCCCGAAAGCGTAAAGGCCGGAGAGGAAGTCTCCTTTACAGTCGAAGTCGAGGCTTTTGGCCATGCGCAGCCCCTGGGGCCGCATGTTTTCAGGCTCGAGGTATTCGATCCTCAGGGTCGGAAGGCGGGCTGCTACGGAGGCAATCTGCCGGCGCCGGGCGGCAGGGCCCAAGGCTCTTTTTATACGGCACTCAACGACCAGTCCGGGCGCTGGAGCGTGCGGGTGAGTGATGTGGCGAGCGGAGTAACGGCAAGGAAGTACCTAACAGTCAGACAGTGAAAGATCGGCCGGAATCGGATCCCGGTGAAAAAATCTGAAAAGGTGGGACTTCCTGTGGAAAACCTTCGCATGTCGCGGCTTGAAAGAAAGGTTTTATCTCTTTTCGAGGGCTTGGGGCTGCCTGTTCAGGGCAGGGTCCTCGAGCTTGCCCCGGGCAGGGGCGCTCTGTCCGCTGCGCTTGTGAGGCCCGGCCTGGAAGTGGACGCCCTGGATATCCACCCGGAGCACTTTGACCCAGGGTGCGGAGCCCGCATTCTGCAGGGCGATCTGGACGAGCCTCTGCCCTTCAGGGATGAAACCTATGATCTAGTTATCTGCTGCGAGGGAATCGAGCACCTCGAGCACCAGTACGGTTTCGCCCGCGAGCTGGCCCGGGTGCTCAAAACCGGGGGACGACTGATCCTCACCACACCCAATATCGCCAACATAGCCAGCAGGCTGCGTTTCCTGCTCACCGGCTTCTTCGCCCTGGCTGTCCGCCCCTCGAGTGAATTCGAGCACGACCGCACGATCGAGCATATCTATCCGCTCACTTTCTGGCAATTGCGGCATATCCTGCATACCAACGGCCTGCTGATCGAAAGAATCGCCACGGACCACATCCGCAAAAGCTGCCTTCCTCTGGCCGTGCTCTATCCGCTAAGCTACCTACTGACCTTGAAAGCCCTGGCCACTGAAAGAGAACCCCGCCAGCGGCGGGCCAATTTCCAGATCGCCAGTCAAATGCACTCCGCAGCTCTCTTTTTCGGCCGCACACAAATCATAGTGGCGCGGAAAGAGGTTCCGACTTACCAGGCCCAGCTGCTTTCCCAAAACCAGCCAGGGTGATATCTCGAAGGTGTCCGTGTCGAAATCGACAGTTATCGCGGTTTGATCGCTGAATGCGGTTCGCTGTCTGCGGCAGGGCCTGCCGGGATACTCATGCTTTGACTCAAAGCCGTAATTGCTGATCTTTGAAGACACGCCCGAGCGCCTGGTCGCCCAGCTCCCCCAGGCCCTCCTCCACGGCCCGGTCATAAAGCTCGATCAGCAGTTTCAGTCCCGGCAAATCGAGTCCGCTCTTTTGGCACTCCTCGAGCACGAGATGTAAGTCCTTGCGATGCAGCGAGATTTTGAAACCAGGATTGAGATTGCCCTCCAAGAGTTGGGCGCCCCAGTGCTTCCAGATAAAACTTCCTGCGGCCCCGGAGCCTATTACCTCGTGCGCTGTGGCTTGATCGAGGCCCAGGCGACCGGCGAAGCGGAAGCCCTCGGCCAGGGCCAGGACATGCAGCCCGGCCACCAGTTGATTGCAGCATTTCATTAACTGGCCGGATCCTACCGGGCCGATATGCGACACCTTGGCCGCGTATATGGAGACAATCGGGCGCGCGCTGGCCACATCGCGCTCACTCCCTCCCATCATCACTGTCAGCTTACCCTCGTGTGCCCCTTTGGTCCCTCCGCTGACCGGTGCGTCCACAAAACCCACTCCCAGCCCGGCGAGCCTGTGGGCGAACCCGCGGCTCGCTGAAGGGCTGATTGTCGAATGGTCGACAATTAATGCGCCTTCTGCGAGACTATCAGCAAGCCCGCCGGGATCGAAAATCACCGACTCCACATCCGGAGTGTCGCTCACGCAAATAAATATTTTATCGCACAGGCCGCCCAGCTCACCCAGGCTTTTACACACCACGGCTCCTGCCTCACGATGAGGCTCGGCGCGTAAGGCGGTGCGGTTATATACCGCTACATCGAGTCCAGCCCTGACAAGGTGCATGGCCATAGGCGAACCCATCAGGCCCAGACCCACAAATCCGATTCTCATCCAGTCCTCCAGGTTGAAAGATTCTATTCAGCACGATCCATTAATAATTCAAATAACCAGGCCTGTCAAAAAATCATTTTCCCGACAGAACAATTTCCTTATTTTAACACCGATTATCGGATTCGCTTGTTTCAAACATTTCAAAAAAGGAAACTCCTTAAGGCGGCAATGTAAAAAGGTGTTTTAGCGGTTTCCGGTTCGGGCTTGAAAAAAAGAGAGGGTGTTTTTCTCTGACGACATACAGGAGTTGCGGTTAATATACAAACAAGTTGCAGGACCGCTCTCAAAGCCACCATCTTCTTTGTCTCCAGAAACACTGGTAAGAATGATAAAACGATAGACTTTCCAAAAACCGGACTTGAATTTCTCGGCTTCGATGCCTATTATTTAACTGTATTATTGTGGCCTGAGTAATTAACTTTAACTTTTGGCATGTCGGTCTGCACCTCGGATGTAACTTCGACCTCTTATATTTTATTCTGTTACAAGGACTTTCAATTATCCAGAAAAAAGAGACGCCATTTTTTCTGAGATTAAGAAACAAGGTTCTTTCTCCGGAATCGAGTTGTCCTGCCAAGCATGGATAAGTATCAAGGAAAAGGGTTCGTAGCAAAACACGCAGCTTTATCTTCCCAGGAATGGCTTATGATCCGGCATCAAGGCAGGGTTGTTTTTTGAGGGTTTATCCTTGCAAGGCGCCATTAAGCCTGAAACCTTCCGGTTCATTCTATCGTTTTATTTTTGTCGGACCTGTCAATAATTCGGTGTTTTGTGAATCCCGGGTTTAGAATAGATCGGTAAAAGGTATCCGAAATTGACGGTCGGCTGCAGTATCGCTTGAGGCCGCTCAAGAAAAGAGAGACACAAGCGTCCAGTAAATTGTTTTGTTAAAAATTTTGAGAGGGTTCTGAAATGAGTGGGATTTTTGGTATTTATTCAAAAAAGGATTGCATTATAGATCTGGTTTGGGGAACCTCTTACTTACAACATCGTGGGCAAAAGTATTGTGGCTGGGCTGTCATTAAGGATGATAAGATGGTCTATGACCATCATAAAGGAAAATTGAGAGAAAAAATTGATTTTGATAAAGTAAAGTGTATCGAAGGCAATCTTGGAATAGGTGTTGTCAGTTCTGGTGATAGACAACCTGTGAGCGAATTATCGAAATATGGAGAGTTTTTATTGGCTTACGATGGCAATGTGATGAGCGCCGGAGAATTAAAAGAAGATTTACTTGGAGAGGGACATTCCTTCACCGGCCATTTTGATCCGACTTATATCCCGGACAATGTCTTGATCGGGAAAATTCTGGCGCTTAATGGTCCTGTGGATGGCATTGAACAATTAAGCAAACGGGTAAAGGGCGATTATTCCTTGGTTTTGTTGACAAAAGCAGGGGTCATAGCGGCCAGGGGTTGGGGAAGAAAACCTTTAATTCTTGGAAGAAGCGAGGATAGTTATGTAGTTTCTTCTGAATCTTGCGCTTTTACTAATCTAAGTCTGGAAATTGTAAGGGATGTTAAACCTGGTGAGATAGTTTTGATTAATAAGGATGGTTTTGGCACTTTAAAACAATTGAATCTTAATCCAATAAAATACGGAACTTTCGAGTGGGTCTATACAGCAAATGTAGCTTCAATTATAGATGGAGTTTCTGTAGAGGAATTTAGAAATGATATCGGAGCTATGCTCGCTGAGAGGTACCCGGTTGATGCTGATTTGGTTTCAGAGATTCCCAATTCCGGAATAGGTTATGCTCTTGGTTATGCAATGGCCTCTGGTATACCCCACATAAGAATTTTTATCAAGTATGATTATGCGGACAGAAGCTTTACCCAGGGAACGCAAGAGGAACGGCAAGAGGAGGCCAAAAGAAAACTGCTGCCTCTTACCTCTTTGATCAGAGGGAAAAGAATAGTTATCACCGATGATTCAATTGTCAGAGGAACTCAAACAAAAGAAAGCCATGTCCCAAGGTTGAAAGAGGCCGGAGCAAGGGAGGTTCATGCAAGGATAGGCTGCCCTTTGTTAAGAGATAAATGCGGGTATGGTAAAACAACGAAAAAGAAGGAAGAGATCCTTTATGTCAAGATGGGCATGAGCAGGGATGAGGATGTCAAAAGGTTCTTAGGATTAGACAGTATCGGGTTCGCCCTGCCGGAGGACCTGGCTAAAGCCAGCGGGAAATCTTTGGGAGAATTGTGTTTATCTTGCTGGGGCATTAGTTGAATGATCTGCACCCATCTTGCTGGAGGCAGGAGGGTAGAAATAATCACAAAGCATTGGCGATTAGTTATCAGGGCTTGGAATCCAGTGGGTGGTCAGTAACCCGCGGCTGAGTGGAGGCGCTTCCGGTTGTGACAACCTCCTGTAAATAGGCCATAGGTCATGGATCTCCTGGAAGCTGCCATTTTTGTAAATTTTAACTTCCTCTCGCTCGAGGGCTTCGAAGATACGTTTAATCCCGTTATTATCCTAAGGACTGCCATTTCAGTAGATACTGAGAGGAAGGCCGGTTTTCTCCAGAGTTTTAACATATCCAGTGCAGGCTACTGGGCCTGTGATCCAGGTGATAATAAAGCCGGTAAAATGGGTAAGATAATCGTCAATTTCTCTTATAGTTATTTACTTGAATATCTTTCAATAATTTGGTATAATTATTCTTATCGAAAAGCTTGAAAACCATTTAAATCCTGAATGAGAGTAGTGTTTTTATCAGACAAAGAGGCGGGAGGCATTTTAAATGATTCGAGCCGCCGGGAGAATCTATAATTAATCAACTACTGAGCAAGTAATCAAATTTATGGAAGAAAACGTACAACATCCCCCTGAAGGGGTCGAAGCCGGTACCGCAGTAGAGGGGCAGGAAGAGGATAAGGCACTCCGGAAAACCTATCTGGAGTTCAGGGAAGAAGCCCGGCATGCTATCCTTTCCAGCCATGACCGGGAAAAGTACGAATCGCTTGAGCCCGAGGAACGCGAGTTTGTCGATGCAGCCTGCCTGTACGAGTTCAAATCTCAAAAAGTAGCCCAGCAAAAACGCAAGGTCAAACTGCGGGATATACTGCTCTGCCGTGATGTAGCGCAAGCGTATTGTTCGGGCAAGGACCTTGTGGGCCAATACAGTGAGGGCATGCGGATCCTGAAAAACAGCGAGACCGGCAGTGACACTGTCAAATTCGTTCTGGGGCGCAGGATCTGTTCGATGCTGGAGAAGGTAAATAATCTCTACAGCCAGCACCCGCGGACTTTCGTTAACGCGGACCTTCACAAAGCCGAGACAGATCTGCTGAACTATATTAACCGGCTCGGGCGGCTTATCCGCGACCCTCTCAAAGAAGCCAAACGCATTTATGTCAAGCTCAAAGAGCGCGCCGGCTGGGAGATTCCGGCAACCGCTTTCGCAATTGAAGAGGATTGCGATGTGCCCCAGCTTTTTTTCAACCGCTACGCCGACCCGGCCCAGCTTCTGCTGAAAGACCCGAACAAGCCTTTCCGCAGCGACACTATGAGTCCGCCATTGAGATTGGATTTCCGCATCAAGAACGCAGTTCTGATAATGGCCGGGGAGAACCGGTTCCATCTGGACAAGAAAAGGTTCATGAAGGTGGAGAACACGGCGGCTGCCAGAGCTATCATGGCCAAAGGCGTGGAAGAGATGCGCCGCAGAATAACCGACAGCTATAAGAAGAATGTTAACGAGCTTGCCGATAAGCTGTCTCCTGAGGATGATATTGGTGTGCGATCGATCAAGGAAGGTGCTTTTACCTTTTTTTACGGTTATACGCTTAAGAATTTGCCTAATACGGCCGCCCGGGCGGATTCCACCGAATTGTTTGTCATTCAGCTGATGGAGGAAGAAAACAGTATAGGCTGCCGGGGGTTTTGCCGGTATGCCTATCCTCCGGAGGCTGTCAGCGATGACAGCAATCCGAATTTATGGCATCCCGGAATCACCAGGGCCTATAAGCTGCGCCATATCTTTAATGATATTGGAACGGGCAAGGAGCGGCTTTCCATGTTCGCGACCAGAATGAACCAGCTTTTAACAGAATACCTTGATGGACAGCTTCAGACCATGGGAGAGCAAGTCGCCGCTCCTTTCAAGGCAAAGATAATCCAGGCAGAGGCCCGCCTGCAGGCATTTCTCAGGAGCCATCGGGCTGAGCTGGAAAGCGCAGAGCAAGCCTCCCAGCGCATCGAGTCACTCGAAAAAGAACACAGCCAGATAATGGATGACTTTCTTGCGAAAGTTAACCTCTCTTTTGGCAAATCTTTAAAAGCGGACTCGGATCAGCAAAAAGAGGAGCTGATCGAGCGAATCCTTCCACGGTTGAAAGAGGAGACCAGTGTAAGAGATCAGGCTATCGACAAGCTGCAGAAGCAATACCAGGCCCTGGTGACCCGGTGTAAAAACCTGGCCGCTCAACAGCAAAAGATCGACAGCCTGATCGAAAAAGCCAGGCAAAATCCAGGCGATACCGGCCTGAAAGAGTTGGAACAGCAGCTTATTGCATCCCTGGCCAGCCTGCAGGCCGAGAAGAAAGAACTGCTCACACTGGCTTCGCTCCACAGCCTGGTTATTGAGCAATTGCGCAGGTACAGAACCAGCCTCGAGTGGATCAAACAGCAGTATGCCAAGGTGAACAAGGTCCTGAAACCTTTGAAAGAGCTGGTTGCCTTGATCGAAACGGCAGATGCCAGGGAAGATGAAATTCTACGCCTCAAGGAGCAGCTTGGAGCCGCAGAAGCCTTGTACCGGGAAAAACAGGCTTTACTCGCCAATATCGAGCAGCTCACTAACGAGCGTGATGAAACGACCAGCCGGATCGAGGACGAAATCGAGGTGAACCGGGAGACCTGAACTTACAGGGCAGGTCTCTGTCTGTACCACAACACATTTCCCTGGTCAATCTTCCGGATCGCTGCTATCCGTATAAATCGAGATAAAGGACTATGGTTTCCGGCTCCGGAGGCACTGTCGGGTGCGCCGCGGGGCCGGTGTTTTTATTTTATCGCCGGAGCCTGCCCGTGAACAGGCTTCAGCTTCGGGGATGATTCACCCAACTTGCTGGGAATGCCGCAAGTAAATAAGGCAAAACGTAATAATTTAAGGGGAAATGCGGAGCTTTCATGGATTCATTGGACAGGGTAAAACAAGACATTCTCCATGTCTGCCGCCGGATCTACGAGCGGGAAATGGTGGCCTCCAACGATGGCAATGTGAGTGTCAAAGTCGGTCCGGACAGGGTGATTTGCACTCCAACCGGGATGAGCAAGGGTTTCCTTCAGCCGGAGGACCTGGTGATAACCGATCTGGAAGGCAATCCTTTAAACGAAGGCAGCCGGAAAGTAACCAGCGAGATAAGAATCTACCTCAGGATTTTTCAGTTAAGGCCCGATATTTCAGCGGCTGTGCATGCCCATCCTCTCACTGCAACCGCCCTTGCAGTGGCTGGAAGGACAGTGGACAGCGAGGTGCTCCCGGAATCCGTGCTTTCTCTGGGCAAGGTGCCGCTCGTTCCTTACGGCACACCGGGCACTGAGGAGCTTGCGGGCCAGATTGCCAAATATCTCCCGGAGCACAATGTCTTTCTGCTGGCCAACCACGGTGCCCTGGCCCTGGGCCGCAATGTCATCCAGGCCTACCACAGAATGGAGTGCCTGGAGCATACGGCAAAAATCCTGTTCCTGGCCGAGTCCATGGGCCGGGTCAACCGGCTCACTCGCGAGCAGATAGCCAGGATCTACGAGGTCCACGGTAAACGGGAGGCCTAACAGAACCAAAAGCCGTTGACTTATGCGATTTGCTCCAGTAATTTTACAGCGGACTTTGGAGACAATGGCGGCCATTGTTCAGCCTTTTGCCCGTATTGGATGAGAGCCAAAGATCAGCGGCCTTACGCTCTGAAGCCTGAAGGAGTAATCTTATGTCGATCGAGGGATATATCGATTACCAGCGGAGGGAATACTGCAAGGATATCGGCTGTCCGGTGCAGCTTCTGCTCGATAAACAGGAGCCGGATTCGGATAAGTACGAAGAGATCAGGGGTATATGCAAGAACAACTGCATCCATTCCACATATGAATTTCATCACTGGCTGATCCAAAAAGGGTATCTGATAGTGAGACCCGGGGAATAGGGCCGCCCCGGAGGCGATCGAATGCCTGGACGGGCGCAGTGTCTTGAAAACCTGATATTGAAGCCTTCCCGATTTCGAACACTTCACACACACTTGATCGCTGCTTACTTAAAAGGAGTAAAAGGAAATGGACTGGGGAATGAAAAACAGGTTGTCACGGTTGATCCAGAAAGACGGGCACTGTTTTTTCCTGCCGATTGACCACGGGTATTTTCAGGGCCCGACCTCGTGCCTGGAAAAGCCTGGAGAGACTATCAAGCCTCTGCTGCCGTACGCGGATGCGCTGTTTGTCACCCGCGGCGTCCTGCGCAACTGTGTGGACCCGACATCCAGAATGCCGGTCATTCTCAGGGTCTCAGGCTGTACCAGCATGGTCGGCAAGAGCCTGGAGCATGAGGCGCTCACCACCTCAATCGAGGAGATCATCCGTCTCAATGCCTCCGCAGTGGGAGTATCCGTTTTTATCGGCTCGGAATACGAGCACGAGACACTGCATAATCTGTCCACCCTGGTCAATGAATGCGAGGGCTACGGTATTCCGGTAATGGCTGTTACGGCTGTGGGCCGGGAGATGGAAAAGCGCGATGCGCGCTACCTGAGCTTGTGCTGCCGGATCTGCGCCGAGCTGGGCGCCCGAGTGGTGAAAACATACTGGTGCAAGGATTTCGAGATAGTCACCGGCGGGTGCCCGGTTCCGGTGGTGATTGCCGGCGGACCGCAGTGCGACACAGAGCTCGAGGTAATGGAGTTTGTCTATGACGGCATGCAGAACGGCGCAATCGGTATCAACCTGGGCCGGAACGTGTGGCGAAACCCGCAGCCTGTGGCCATGATGAGGGCTTTGCGCGCGATCATCCATGAGGGCGCCGCGCCGAAAGACGCGCTCCAGATATTCAACGAGCTGAAAGACGCCGGGTAAAAGATCTGGTAATCTTTGTCAAAACAAAAGGGATATAACATGCGGGTGGCGATGTACTATAACAATAACGACTTGCGCCTGGAGGAAATGCCCATACCGCGGATCGGTCCGGGCGAGATTCTGGTGAAAACGATCGCCAGCGGGATCTGCGGCTCGGATGTCATGGAGTGGTACAGGATCAAGAAGGCGCCGCTCGTGCTGGGCCACGAGATTTCGGGCGAGATAGTCGATGTGGGTGAGGGTGTGGAGCGCTTCAAGGCCGGCGACCGGGTTTTCGTCTCGCATCATGTCCCTTGCAACGCCTGCAGATATTGTATGAGAGGGAACCATACAGTGTGCGAGACACTGCACACCACGAATTTCGATCCCGGCGGATTCGCCGAGTATATCAGGATGCCGAAAATCAATGTGGACCGGGGAACGTTTGTCCTGCCGGAGGAGCTCTCTTTCGAGGATGGGGCGTTTGTCGAGCCGCTGGCCTGCGTTGTGCGCGGGCAGAGGGTCGCGAGCTTTCAGCCCGGCCAGAGCGTGCTCATTCTGGGCAGCGGAATCTCCGGGCTGCTCCACCTGCTGCTGGCGCGCGCATTGGGCGCAGGGCGTATTATCGCTACCGATATCAGCGACTACCGCCTGGCCAAAGCGAAAGAGCTGGGCGCGGATGAGGTGCTCCACGCCTCTGAGGATCTCCCCTGGCGGGTGAAAGAGCTCAATGACAACCATCTGGCGGATCTTGTCATAGTTTGCGCCGCGGCTCTTTCAGCTTTCAAGCAGGGGCTTGACTCTGTTGACAGGGGAGGCACGGTTCTGTGTTTTGCCACTACAGACCCCGGGGTGAAGATACCCCTGAAAGCGAATGAATTCTGGCGCAACTCAATTACTGTGCTGCCATCATACGCCAACAGCCCGTACGATGCAGCCGTGGCGATCGAGCTCATCCGCTCGGGACGCGTCAAGGTCCGCCCATTGATCACCCACCGGCTCGGACTGGCGGATACAGGCCTCGGGTTCAAGCTGGTCGCCGAGGCCAAAGAGTCTATCAAAGTGATTATCCAGCCGCAAGACTGAGGCTTGATCGGCAGCTCAGGAAGCATTGAGAGAATTCCTGGACTTTTTCAACCCGGCCGCTTTGTTAACCCAGTCACTGCTGTACCTTAAGGCATCCGACCCGAATTATTCGTAGAATTGGCTTTGTTTTTATCCTCGAAAGGGGCGGGGCGCCGGAAAACACATTGGTCTCCCTCCAGGCAGCGATCGCTTGGACCTTTTGCAAATAATCCAGGCTGAGAGACTTTGGTTTTATCAGGGCGCAACCCCGAGAGTTAAGGAGACATTGCGCGGGTACCTGTCGCCGTTCACCTGAATGGCGAAAGTGCCGGGCCTTTTAAAGGTCCACGATGCGGTTCTGGTCTGCTTCCAGTCCGGACTCTCTGCATAAGCCCATTCTACCTTCAGTGGCGAGTCGAACCTCATACCATTTAGCCTGACCAGGTTCAAGCCGGGCACCAGGTAAGGCAGGGAATAAGGGTTGAGCTGAAAGTAGCTCTCCAGGACCAGCGCACTGACTGAGGCTTTACTCTCGATTGCCAATTTCAACTGGTAGCCCTCGAAGCTGCCGTTGACCTGATCGATAAAGTTCGCGGATAGACCGGCCCCTTTCTCAATCACTTCCACCCGTTTCCAGGATTCACCTTGGTCTGTGCTCACTGATACGGACACCCTTCCATCCCCGGTTTTTTCCAGAGCCAGGCTGCCGGCTGTAATGACATACGGGCAGTCCACTGAAAAAATCACCTCGGCCGGTTTACTCGAATCGGCTGAGGCCAGGCCTTTCTCCTTGTCGTGTCTGATATTGTTTTTGGAAACCACAGCATCGAGGTAATGGTCGCTGTGCAGGTCGGGCTGGTATACCAGTCTGCCGGCGCCCCAATGGCGATAGGCCGTGATATTTCCAATCATTGCCGGATGCGGCTCGTACAGGGGCCAGTTGACTTGATCCTCACGGTCTCTGGGGCCGCAGGTGTGACATGGTCCGCTGTCGAACTGCCAGGCGCCCTTGAAATAATGCGGGCCCGGCATCCAGGTCCGGATATAGCTCTCGCCGCGGCGGAGGGTGATCTTTCCGAAAGGCTCTTCGATCCTCATCTCAGGCCAGGGGCGCCCGGAGAATTGTTCTTTTATCCACTCTCCCCTGCCGGTAAAAAATCCAGGCCTGTCGCCGCAGAGCAAATAGCCGGGCCCGGCCCGGTTTTCCCTGACCGCGTCAAAGGCCAGGGTCGAGTCGGCACGCAGCTCTTCAATCCCGGCGATCTCCGGCGGATCTGAGCGGTCGTAAACGTAAAAGTTCATGTGCGGGTCAAGACAGTGCCACCTGCCCCCATATTTCACCTGTATCATGTGGTGTCCGTCATGCGTCCAGCTTTCCGACTCGTAGCCCAGGCGGCTTAAAAGCACAGACAGCGGCGTGGTCTGGCGCAGGCAGCTTCCGTTGCCCATGACATTGATCATTTTGTGGAAATCAAAGGCCAGTTCTTCAGGCCCGTCGCCGTGATACAGCACCCTGCGGATCCAATGGAACACAGCAAGGACTTTCTGCTCGTCTGTCATGTCCTTCTTTATCAAACCTTTTAGAATGCGGTCTAGACTGCTGCAGTCGATTGATTTGTCCGTGCTGACATGCGGATTGAGTACTGTGTGTGTGCTGTCTGCTGCGGCACCGGAGAAGGGTAAAGCGACAAGAATAGTGATTGAAAAAGAAATAAATAAGAAGTGTTTCAGGAAAATTTTCCTCGGAAATCCAACCGGCGCTCGCTTCATAAAAAATTCTCCCGTATGCTTTTCCAGCAATTTAAACGTGTCAAGTCGTATTAAAAAGTTTTTAACTGCTAACTTTATGGAAAACAGAACTTTGTACCGGCCCGGTTTTTTAGCGGAGATCTCCCGCAGGCCGCGGCCCATATAGCGGCAGGGGCTGACCCAGCTCGCAGGCCCCTAAATCGGGCGCCCGGCCTGTGAAATTGTCGTTTACATTGGGCAGCACACAGCCGGCATCCACTGCTGCGCCACCCGGCCTGAGACTGAAATCCAGGTCTCCGGCAGTGTAGATAGAATAGGGCTTCTGCGGGTCCGGTTTCTCCAGGCGCTCGAAAATATCGTAATCCACAATGATTCCGTGGCTTTCCTGACCTGTGGCGCGCCTGAACTCTTCGAGTGTGGCAAAAGCGCTGAACTGCTGCTTGTTGACTGTGTTATCGAAACTCTTGCCGCTGCCGGGCCACCTCCAGAAAAACTGGCTGCCCGCGCTGTTGTTCGGGCGGTAGCCGTTGTAGTCGTAAGTCGAGTAGGAGGTCGAGTTCGAGAAGCGCACGATTTCCCTTCCCGGATGATCAGTGCCCAGGAACAGGTTGTTGCGGAAATGGGCGTTCGAGACGCTTTCCTCGTTGCGGCTCTCCGCGCAGATTGTGTTGTGGTAGAGGACGAGGCCTGCGGGTTTTACTTTCAGCTTGAGAGCCAGGCCCCAGGGCACGTGATAGAGCACATTGCGGATGAAATAAGCCGGCCCTCCGAAAACCGGCTGGGCTGAGAGGCCGCACTGGGCCGAGTTTACGCCCCGGTTACGGAAAACCCGGATATTGTGCACACCGCCGTCCGCCTCGATAAAATCATCGGTCACCAGATGGATATCGTTATTGTAGAAATCGATAGCCACGCACTTATTATCCTGAGCCTCCTCTGGCGAGCCGTGGGTGCAGACACAGATCCCATCGTGGAAATATGCGATATAGTTGTGGCAGACCACATGACCCTGGCCGTAGACTTTGATTGCATAGTAAGACTTGAGCGGGCTCGCCCCGTAAATGCCGGGATCGTACCAGCCCACCAGGCGGTAGCGGTCGTCCCGGCCGATTATGAAATTGTCCGCGATATAGAAGTTCTTGGAGCCTGCATACTGGGCTGTGACAGCGATACCCACGTTTTCGAGCCTGCAGTTTTTGACCGCCAGGCCGCTTGAGCCGAGCACATCTTTGAGCCCGGCAAAAAAAGCGATATCGCAGTTGCGGATAGTAAGGCCCTCGAATATGTGGTAATCTGCGGCCATTACATCGAACAGCCGGTAGCACCCGTCGCCGTCGAAAATCACCTCGCCGTCACCCGCGGCCCGGATCACGACCGGCTTCTCAGGGGTTCCTTTGGCCGTGAGAACGTATGTTCCGTGAAAGGGCAGGCTCAGGGGGTCCGAGTACATCAGGCGCTCACTCTTGTAAAGCCCGGCGTGGACCAGGATGATATCGCCCGGCCCCGCTTTCCGCTCGCTGACCACGGCCCAGTCGCCTCCTCCCGCGCCCTGATAGGCCCGCATAAGCCCGGTGAACGAGGGTTCCTCTTTTAGGCCTTTCCAGCCTGGCGGGTAGACATGGAGCCGTCTCCCATCCGCGGACGCTTTGGGTTCGCCCCGCGTGCGCACCCGGACCACCTTCTCAGCCTCCCCCCTTACACCATCCGGGTCCCGCATAACCAGGCGGCACTCGTATTCAGTGTCCGGTGCCAGGTCGAGAATGCTCCCGGCGAACATGTGCGGCACGGTGTAGTCGAGATAAACCGGGGGGTCCCAGACTCTCTCGCCGCCGATGCGCAGAAGGGGCAGTGCAGGGTTCCAGGTCTTCCCCCCGGCTTTGCGATAGCTTGCCTCGACCGTGGCGTTACGGTTCGAGTCGCCTTCGATATACCACTCGAAACCGAGACAGACCAGGGTGGGCGGCTCGACTATGAACCGGCCCGGGGTGACAGCGTTTTCAGCTCCGGCCCGGAATGATACCAAAAGAGAAAGGAAAAGAACTCGAAGTGAACATCTCATGGGCAGCGGTCTCCTGTAGGTAGTTCCAGGCAAGCGGGAAGGTATGGCGAGAAAGGTTGAGATTATGTAGAGCCGGGATTCAACAGGCGAGAAGTCAATTCGCAGTATGTTCGGCACTACCGGCTTGCCTGGTGATTAAAGAGGGCTGGCCTGATTGTCTCCTGTCGGTCAGATTTCGGCCAGGGCCTCCACAAAGGCGTCAAGCTGCTCCCTGGTGCGCCGCTCGGTGACAGCGACAAGCAGCTTATGCTCAAGCTTTTTACCGAACTTCCCCAGATCGAGGCCTGCAAGAAAATTTTTCTTGAGCAGGCGCTCGATTATCTCGGCCGGTGGTTTCGGCGTTTCCACCACGAATTCCCTGAAAAACGGCTGCTCGGGCCAGGCAAGCCTGAAGCCGGGCAGTTCTGCAATGCGCCCGGCGAGGTAATGGGCTTTCTGAAGGCACAGCTCTGCGATATGCCTGAGCCCATCCTTGCCCGCCAGGGAGAGGTAAATCGTGGCGGCAAGGGCCAGAAGGGACTGGTTGGTGCAGATATTGGAAGTGGCTTTCTCGCGCCGGATATGCTGCTCGCGGGTCTGAAGGGTCAGCACGTAGCCCGGCCGCCCCTGGTCATCCTCGGTAAGACCCACGAGCCGCCCCGGAAGCTGGCGCTTGAAAGCCTCCCGCGTGGCGAAAAACCCGAGATAAGGCCCGCCGTAGCTTAAAGGCACTCCCAGGGGCTGCCCCTCGCCAACAGCGATATCAGCCCCAGCCTCGCCCGGGGGCTTGAGAATCCCCAGAGCGATCGGATCGCTTACCACAATGGACAGGGCTCCCGCACGCTGCGCCATGCGGCACAACTCATCGACATTCTCCACAACGCCGAAAAAGTTGGGCTGGCCGATAATCAGGCACGCGGTCTTCTCATCCAGCAGCCGTTCGAGAGCCTCGAGGTCTGTAGCGCCATGCGCAGTGGGAACGGTTTTCACCTGCCTGCCGCCGCCTAAATTGTAAGTTTCCACCACTCTGCGGTAGGCCGGATTCACACCCTCGGAGACCAGGATCACCTCACGCTCCCGCTTGATCGCACAGGCCATGAGAGCGGCATCCGCAGTGACCGAGGCACCGTCATAACCGCTTGCATTGGCAATGTCCAGCATGGTGAGCCTCGTGATCAGGCTCTGGTATTCGTAGATAGCCTGAAGAGTTCCCTGGCTGACCTCGGCCTGGTAGGGGGTGTAGCAGGTGTAGAATTCCGAGCGCAGGATCAATTGGTCTACTGCCGCCGGGATGTAATGATCGTATGCCCCGCCCCCGAGAAAGCAGACAGTTGAGGCGGGGTCGTAGTTTTCACGGGCCAGGCTTTCGATCAATTCCGCAGCCTCCATCTCGCTCAAGGGATGGGGCAGCTCCATAGAGCATGATTCCTGGACATCTCCGGGTATGGAGCTGAAAAGCGCATCCACGGTCCCCACCCCGATGGTCTCCAGCATCAGCCGGATTTCTTCTTCTGTATGGGGGGTGTATCTCATCTAAGCTGTTTTCGGGCCCTGGTTCGGGTCCGATTTGCTATGGGTTTATATTATTCAATTTACTATGCGTAGCACCTTGCTTGGCGCGAGCCGGGTTTTCATCACCGCTCGCAAAAAGATTTTTACTGTATCAGCTAGGTCACCATCCTGCGGTATTCTTTGGGCGAGAGCAGATTCTCGGGATTCTCGGCGAATTTGATCTTTATCATCCAGCCGTCACCGTAAGGATCCTTGTTGACCAGGTCGGGGCTGTCCCCGAGCGCCTCGTTCACCTCTTCCACAGTGCCGGAGACAGGACTGAAAAGATCGGAAACAGTCTTGACCGCTTCAATTGTACCAAAGGTTTCGGCGGCTATAACCTCATCGCCCACTTCCGGCAGCTCGACAAAAACTATGTCTCCCAGCTCGCTCTGAGCGTAATCGGTAATCCCTACAACAGCCAAATCATCTTCAATGCGAACCCATTCGTGTTCTTCGGTATAAAGGAGATCATCCGGGATAATCATGTCAGGTAGTCCTCTACAGTTTTGGCTTAAAGTTTGAATTACACGCGGAATTTTTAAATAGCAAAGGTCATATCTGCAACACTTTAAATCAAGGTAGTCTTTTTGTCAAGAAGAGAAAAGAGAAAAAAGGGCGGCCACAGAGATTGGGGAATTGCGATCTTTTTCGTTGCCCCCCTCTGAGCTGAATTATTCATGCAGAATGATCGATATCGGTTTGCCGATAGCAACGCGGCTTGCGTGCCTGTTGGTTTTTGAGAGTTCGGATAAAAACATTCATTGTGCTTGGGGCAAGCTTTTATTATTATCTTTAACCGGGTTGAAATTTTCGCTCGGGTACCGCAGATCATCCAATATCGGCTGCTTTGGCGCACTGTCGATAGTCTAAATGCTCGAAGGAATATCTTCGGGGAGATATTTATGTCTAATGAAAGCCCGGAGTCCGTGCTCAGCCTGGAGCAGAAAATCGGCATGATGATCTGGACTCCTTTTTACGGTTATCACAAATGGTACGCGGGTCCGGAATTCCAGCGGCAGCGTGAGATGCTGGGAGCCGGCCTGATCGGCGGGATCGTAATCAAGGAAGGCGAGCTCTATGAAACAGCGATGCAGGTCTACGAGATTCAGCAGGGTTTGGCGCTCCCTCTGGTGGTGGCCGCTGATGTAGAGAACGGCCTGGGCTCGCTTTTGAAAGAGGGCACGATATTCCCTTCCAACATGGCGTTTGGCGCCACGCGTAGTGGAGAATACGGCTATCTGGCGGGTAAAATTATAGCGGAGGAAGCCGGGGCTGTGGGCATAAACCTGGTTTTCGGGCCGACATGCAGCCGGCTGGGAGCCGGACTCCCTGAAGGCCTGCCGCCGGTCCGCTCTTTCGGCGAAAGGCTGCATCTGGTTACCAGGCTCTCAGTGGCTTTTATCAAAGGGGTGCATAGCGGCGGCGCAGTACCCGTGCCGCGCTACTTTCCGGGAACCGCAGAAATCCGAAGCGGGGAAATCAGTGGCTCCAAATGGCTCCATCACCTGCGGAAGCTGCTTGTCGACACTGAGCTGAGCATTTATGAAATACTTGCCCAGTCCGGGCTGTCCGCCTTGATGGTTGACTGGAGAGAAATTCCGGACCTGTTGACCGGCCAGCCGATGCCGTCAATTACAAACCGCCACCTGCTGGAGGTTTTTCTGCGTGAGGTGATAGGGTTTAATGGTATTGTCATCACTCCGGACCTTTCGGATCAGGCGCGTGTCAATTTACTGGATGAGGCGACTCTTGTGGCTGCTGTCAACGCCGGAGTGGATGTGCTGGCTGGCGTGCCCGAGCCGGATCGGGTATTGAAAATTTTATGCAAGGCCGTAGTCGAGGAAAAGATTCCGCTCTCCCGGATCAACAAAGCGGTCGAAAGAGTGACCGCGCTCAAAAAAAAGCTCAAAAAAACCGGCTCGGTTTCTATCAGGCCGGATGAGATCGACAAGCGGGTGGCCGGTCCGGCCAACCTCGAGGTGGCCACGCTCATCGCCGAGGACTCGATAACGCTTCTGCGCGACAGGAAACGCCTTCTGCCCCTGGATCCTGGTATGCACCGGACCCTGCTCAACCTTTCTTTTACCGCCATGTTCGATCGGGACAAGGAAAAGACTCTCGATGAGGCCCTGCGCAAGGTTTTCGACCGGGTAATCACCCGCCAGATAGACAGCCAGGTTTCCCCGGCCAGGCTCGATGAAGCCTGGGAGGAAGCGCAAAACGCAGGAATCATCCTCTGTGCGATGTATACAAATCTGCCTCCTGAGTACTCCGCCCACGGTTTTACTCCCACCCAGGTGGAATTTATCCGCCGACTGATCGAGGGAAACTCGCCGTTAATAATGGCCTCATTCGGTGACCCGCGTACGATCACTCTTTTCCCTGATGTCGACTGCTATATTTGCCTCTATTCGGATTGTCCCGCCAGCCAGGCCGCACTTGTCAAAGAGCTTTTCGGAAAGCTGGTCATGCCGGTAAAAGGCAAGCTCCCTGTGACCCTTGACGCGAACTTACCTTACGGCTTCGGACTGGATTTAAATCCCTAGCTTCCGCGAGCAGGCCGCTTCTCGATTGACCCGGTTTTTTCCGCCTTTGCCCCCTAAGGCAAGGTGAAGGTGGTTTGTCTTGAAGCTGCAGGATTGGATTTACTACAGGGAGCATTAAATAGTTTCCATTTATATTGTTTTTATATGCTTTAGCCTTGGTCATTAATATAAGTTGAGTAAACAGGAACAGTTTACAAGATGTCGATTCTTACATTTAAGGCGCCGGCGACTTACTTTACCTGACAACGGTTGAAATACCCCGGGAGAAAAGCTTCTACAACTGCTGGAAAGAGGTTTTAATGCCACTACCTGGGATGATAAAGCCATCCCAGGTGAAACTAAAGACTATCAGAAGCCCTGAAGTCCGGGGCCCCTGTTTTTGGAGCATGTAGAAGACAAGTAATTTCCATCATCGCCATACTAGATGTACAACGCCCAGGCAGGCCTTTGCGCAGCATTATCGCGCCAGGCGAGCTTGGCGGAGCGGAGTAAAGGACTTAAATGCCGGGATTAACTTTTGTTTCTTTTGGTTACAAAAGAAATGGTTTTGCTTCTTTTGCCATCAAAAGAAGAAAAAGAATTTCCTTTACGGACAGATGTAAACAATTTTATGACCTGAGTAGTAACTTTACTTTAAGGAGGAAAATATGGTTAAAGCCAAAGCGAGGTGGGTTGAAGGCCTTCAGTTTGTCGGCAATCCGCCCTCGAACCATGCAATTACAATGGATGGATCGGAAAAAGGCGGCGGTGCCAACAGCGCCGTTCACCCGGGGGAGCTCGTGCTTCTTGCGCTCGCTGGCTGCACTGGCATGGATGTTATCTCGATTCTTAAAAAGATGCGCGTGGAGGTGGCCGATTTTGAGGTGAGAATTGAGGCCGAGGCGGCTGAAGAGCATCCCAAGGCCTGGAAAAATATTAAACTTTCTTATTTTGTTGCCGGTAAAGACATCCCGGAAGACAAATTGAAACACGCTATCGAGCTGAGCCAGGATAAGTATTGTTCTGTTTCAGCGACGCTCAGATCACAAGTGGAGATAGATTACGATTTTGAGATTGCCGAAAAGACCTGAGATCGCAGACCGCTTCCCGGGGTTTTAACAGTCGCGTTCGGCCTGGAGGGTTTCCAGATCGATAACCACAGTGACGCACCTGTCGTCTGAGAGCTGGCCGGGTTGCAGGCAGGTTGTGCAGCCAATCTTTGAGCGCCAGCTTCCACCAACAAAAGGTGATTCGTGGATATGTCCGTGAAGGCCGAGCAGAGCCCGGCTTTGGGCCAGAAAGTCAGCCACAGCGCGGGAGCCCACATCGGCCCCGGAGGAGATTATTCCCTGGTTCACGCCGTGGGGCGGCTGGTGGAGCACGTAAATCGTCTTTTCCGGTTCTTTGGGCCTGGGAAGGCGGCTTAAGTGTTCGGTTAAAGCGGGCAGTTCCCTGACCCGCTGCTGCCAGTCCGGTACCTGGTAGATGCCGCTGGCGTCGGACATAAGCGCGGGACCGAGGGTTTGCGGCACTATCGAATCAGGAGTGTCCCGCAGACAGCGGTCCTTAAGGGAAAACGGGCCGTCAATGGTCATTGCCGAGCCTACGCAGGTGTAACCGTTGAATGTGACCATTTCCTCGAGCAGGCTGAATGCGCTGGAGGCTTGCTTGACTGTGCGGCGGAAAATATTGTCAAGCCCCTTGAGATCCATGTTGCCCAAAGTGGCCAGATAAGTTATTCCCTCATGATAGCAGCGCTCGAGGTAGTCGGTAAAGAAACCGGTGAGGAATGAGCGCTGAACCTGGAAAAGATCACGCCCCAGGGGGTAAATATCCCCGCCGTTTATAATTGCCCTGACTCCGGCGGCTTTCGCCCTTGTGAGCACAGATTCGTAGGCCTTGATACGCCCGTGCAGATCGGAAGTGTAAAGTATTTTCACGCCTGGATTCCCGGTCTTGTGGTTCGATTGGGAATTTAAACCATTTAAGTTCCTCAGGCAAGCTTGAGGAACACTCCCTTCAGGCGGCCTGCCGTTGTCGGGGCCTTTTTGCCGATTGGTTTCGAGCGTTTTCGGGATTTATCAGGCCAAGCGGGATTCCTTCGATCTCAAAACCCGGCCCGGTTGCCTGGGCAAGATGAAGCTGTTATAATTCTCCAAGGCCTCGTGCTTTCTGAATCCGCCTTCGTGAATTCAAATTTTAAACGCTGAGGACACAAATTGTCTGCCTGTTTCCGCTATATCCTATTCGTTTCCTTTTCCGCTTTTTTCGCCTGTTCGACTGCCTCCCGGGTTGAAGGGCCGCTGCCGAATATCCTGTTAATTGTCCTTGATGCGGCCCGGGCAGACCATTTTTCCTGCTATGGCTACCACAGGGAAACCACTCCCAATATCGACCGGCTGGCCGCCGAGGGACTGCGCTTCAGTCGGGCTGTCTCTTCCTCCAGTTGGACCCTGCCTGCCCACGCCACTCTTTTTACCGGACTCCTGCCCAGCGAACACGGCACGCACATGCAGCATAACTGGCTGGCCGAAAGTATCCCCACCCTGGCGCAGCTTCTCAAAACCAGGGGATACCGGACCGCCGGATTCAGCAACAATCCTTATATCGGTTCTACAAATAACCTGGCCAAGGGTTTCGAGATTGTTGAATCGGTCTGGGCCGACAGCGCCGTGATCACTCAGCGCAAACCCCATAATACAGAACATACTAACAAACTGGTACGCCGGTTTTTAGAGAAAGGTGATTCTCAGGAAGCCCCGTTTTTTGTTTTTATAAATTATATGGATGTGCACAACCCCTACGATCCCCCTGAACCTTACCGCAGTCTGTATTTGAAAGAAGGCCAGCAAGTAAGCACCAGAATCGACAGTGTGAACCACGATCAAAACCTGGTGAATAAAGGTCCGATTCAGCTTTCGGCCGGGGATTCCGAAATCCTGTGCGCCCTTTACGATGGGGCGTTGAACTACCTGGATGCCAAAATCCAAGAACTGCTGGACTGCCTCAAGCAACGCGGCCTGTACGAGAATACTCTGGTGGTTGTCACCAGCGACCATGGGGAGGTTTTTGGCAGTTACGGGCTTTTGGGCCACCGCGTGTTTCTCTACCGGCCCCTGGTGCATATCCCTTTAATTATCCGCCACAAAAGACTGACCGGCCCTCCTGAGACGCGGGAGGCTCTGGTCTCGATCGGCGATATTTTTTACACAATTGTCCGGCTCGTGGGAATGGAGGGTCGGGCGGCACCCACTGGGGCGCCGGTAAGCTACCTGCTGGATCCCGGAATCAGGGAAAAACCTTGTTACAGCGAGCTGAAGGTTGGAAGAATCAGATTGAAATTAGATGCTGACAATGATCTCAGGTCAGTTTGGACCCCGGAGGACTATCACTTCATCCTTTGCGAAGGTGAATCTTACAAGTGCTACGATCTGGCTTCCGACTTCGAGGAGCAACATAATCTCTGTCCTTCGAAAGTCAGCAAGGAACAAATCGAGGCGGAAGTCACCGGGTTTGAATCGTCACTTGTCCGCTTTGTTGAAAAGCCTGAGGATTTGCGTATCACCAGAGAACAAAGGGTTGATCCCCGGCAGGAGCGCGCCATGCGTGCTTTGGGCTATGTCGGTGACTCACATCCGGACCTGTTGTCGCTGGCTGTTGACGAGCATCCCCATGTAATGGAACATCTCAAAACGGGCATCTTTTTCTTTTTCCGGGACTCCCTGAACGAGGCTGAGCGGGAAATACGTAAGACACTCGCCATGAATCCCACCAATCCAGTAGCGCGCAAATATCTCGGTGGTTTGCTGTTCAGGCAGGGCAGACACCAGGAAGCTGTCAGGGTCCTGCGGTCGATCATCGACCGGACGGATGTGGATGCCGAGGTGCGGATGCTTCTGGCTCAAAGCTTAGCAGCATTGGGTAAAAAGGAGGAAGCTCTCGAGCAGTTGCAAATAGTTTCCAGGATGCGGCTCAAAGCTCCGGATTCTTACTTCCAGGCTGCAGGAATGCTGATAGAAATGGGGGATTTCAAAACCGCGGATGTTTTTTCGATCAATCTGCTGAAAGAGCATCCTGATCAGCTCCAGGTGGTGCGCCAGTTAATCGGGCTGCATTGCCGTTATGAAAACTGGGATACCGCAAGGCGATTGCTTCTCCATGAGATAGCCAACACACCGAGTCCGGTAGCCTACCTCTTGTTAAGCCGGGTCCTGGCTGAAATGGGCAGACCGGATGAGGCCCGCCGGAATATCGAGAAAGCTCTCAGTATGGACAGATCGCCCAGGATTCGGGCCGAGGCGGAAAAACTGTTGAACAAGCTCTCGAATCAGTAGCAGACACGGTTTTTTCCACCTGCAAGCAGGCCTGGCTTCCTTATCTGAGAATTGAATTAAAATCCGCAGTTCTTAAAAAATCTTAAAAAAATAAACCAAGACTCAGGAAGGGTCGATATAATAATAGCTGTCAGGCTGTAAATTATCTTGCATTTTTTCCTGTAAGAATGCACTTTTAAACATGGTTGTGTTTTTTATTAAAGGCAAATCATCTTTTATCGGGAATTATCGACATGGTCGTTGTCGGTGAACTTGAAGGATTAGTCAACAATCATAATCTGCTTATTTCGCGCGGCTCGATAGTTGAGGCGGGCAAGATAAAGAATCTTATTCTGGGCTATCTCTCGCAAAAAGATACGGTAAACCGTCTCTACAAGCCTCTCAGAGCCAAGTTCGAGGAGTTTATTTTTTGCGCCGAAACCAATTTTAACAGATTCCGGGAGATTATCAATTACAAGCAGCTAACTCAGATGGAATATTTTTACCCTGAGTATTTCATGGAGTTCGGCAAAGATATTAAAAACTCCGGCGAGAAAATGATTCAGTCCGGGAACCAGCTTTATGCCGGTCTGCTTTTAGCCTCAACATTCCAGGTCGAAAGGCAAAATCTGTTAAAATATATCGAGCATTTTGTAATGAAAAAAAACTATCTCGATCTTGAGCGGATGTTCGAGCGTTTGGCTGAAACGCGGCAGATGATTTTGAATTTCGATGCTGAAGCAGGGAAGACTGTGGATGTGCCGCTTATTTCCGATGAAGAGGTGAGTCAGAAGATCGGTAAGCTGATTTTCGAAGCTTATTCAGAGGAGACCAAAAACCTGGAAACCCAGGGAAGCGAATACAGTTCTGTGAAAAATGCCTATAAGCTGGCCAATATTCTAAGCTTTTATTTGCCTGAGCTGGGTTTGATTACAGACAGCAGCCTGGTCTCGACCGGAACTATTTATTTTAAGGAGATTGCCCGCCGGGTGGATATCGATAACACCGCCGAGCTTATCCGGTTCCTGGAACATTTCAAGCAGAATCCCGCCACCAAACGCTTCGCCAGCGAAAACCCCGGAATGTTCCAGAATTACATTGACAGTCCGGATGTGCGTGATGTCCTGTGTGAGCTGGTGCGCAAACTGCTCGGGAAAACCAAGTTCGATGAAACCAATCGCCTGGCTGACAGCCTCGAGGGGATTATTTCTTTCAGCCCGGTTTTCAAAGACCATCTCACCACCCTGAAAGAAAACCGTTTTTTCGTTCAGGCGATTGAAATGGCTGAAAGGCTGCATCTCAAGGAAGAAATCACCGATGATCTCAAGCTCGAGGCATTTCGCAAGCTGTTGGAAGATTTCGGGAATAATCCGGTAAAATCCGCTCTTCAGCGCCTGAGAAAGTTTTGCGCCAAGTATAAAATCAGCGCTCAGAACTATCCCGAAATAACCAATGATGTGCTCGACCGGCTCGAATTTATAGAAAAGATAAATCCGGAGATTTCTAAGGCACTCGATGATCTATATGCAGTTCTCCAGCTTGAAAGAAGAGTTTCAAAATTTGGAAACATAGCCTTCGGCAAGTTGTTCGAGCCGATAATCTGGTTTTTCTCCATGATCTTCAAGGTCTTCCTTCGCCTGATAATCACAATCGCCACGCGCCAGGTGCCGAAAGGCGCCGAGAATAGCGGAAAAGGCTCAAAGTAGAAGGTTAAAAACCGCCTTCTAAATCAGGTCATCCAAATAAATGCGCCGGCCTGTTTTAGCGCTCTCTACTGCTGCAATCACAGGCAGAAGGCTTTTCAGGCCTTCCTCGCCGGTCACCAGCGGGGCACGGTCTTCGCGCACTGCACGGCAGAAATCATCCATCTCAAAAGCCATGCTGTCCACTTTCTCGAACTCGATCCAGTGGTCGCTCTGATCAACATGGCCATTCCTGTCCAGACGCTCGAGACGTCCCTCATCCGGCCAGTACATATAGCGCAAGACCCCCTCGCTGCCGTGCCAGATACTGTAACAGTCGTTGTGGATATAAGTGCTGACCAAAACCCCCGTAGCGCCGGATTCGAATTCCATTATCAATGCGTTTAAATCAGGGTTCCCCATCTGCAGCATTACATTTTCGAAATGCGCGGACACACTGACCACATCGCCCAGTATGGTGCGCATGGTGTCAATCGAGTGGATCGCCATCTGGATAAGCGCCAGGCTCGGACAGGTGAGCGCGCTCCAGCGCCAGTCGCCCGGTTTCATACTGAAAGCGTTGCTGGCTCCGAAATGGCATTCCACTGCGATCGGCTGGCCGATTTTTCCGGCTTTGATTAGTTCGCGCAGCTTGCTGTAGGAACCGAAAAAACGGCTGTTGTGGCCCACAGCCAGCTTTACCCCGGTACTCTCGCAAATCGAGATTATCTCTTTTGCCTCTTCCAGGCTGTTGGCTATGGGCTTGTCGACAAAAACGTGCTTCCCCCGCGAGGCCGCCTCGTAGGCATGCTCGAGGTGATCGTGATTGGGCGAGGTAATGATTACCGCCTCCAGTTCTTCGAGTTCCACCATCTCCCGGTAAGTCTCGCATGCCGTGCATCCGAACTCCTCGGCAAATGCCTTGCGGGATAACGGGGTGCGGCTGTAACAGGCGACAAGCTCGAGACTGCCGTTTTTGATCCCGCTGGTGACCAGTTTTTTCCCGAAATTGAGTCCGACCAGGCCCACCCGTAGAGCTTCCATCATTACCCCCTTGCTTGCTTGGATAGTTGACAATGGTCTAATGCAGTTGTCTTTGAATTATGCAGTTAAAATTGATAATATGTTAATAGCCGATATCTTAGCCTTCTTTCGTAAAATATACCGGCAGTCCATCGGGGCTAGCAAGGAGAAAAGCAGGAAGTATTATTGGCGGAATTTATGGTTGCCCTTTTTACCTCGAATGGGAGATTTTCTAATAAGGCTGTTGCTAATCAGGGGAAAGATGTATAAATTTCTTCAGATTTATTTGTTCAGGCGCGGCTGACCCCTTTTTCAAACAAGCAAATTGCCGTCCTTTACCAAATAAAAATGGCCTTGATTCCTGGAACGTTATTCGGGAAGCCCTGGAGAAAAGATTCAGCAGGACGTGCCGTTTACTGATTTTTCAGCGCCAGATCAAGCAATTCGGCCGGAGCTGCCCGGAAATTGTTTTCAAATCTCTCACAGGACTTCATCTCGGTTTCGCCCTGCAATGTTTGGGTCAGATAAGAGATGAAGAGAAATAGTCACGGTTTGCAACTCCGTTGTCAGGAGAGATTTTTCATCAGAAACTCCTTCAAAGTCACAACGCTTCAGAAGAGTAAAAGGGAAGAACAATGAAAAATATCACCGAATTTTCTGTGGTTCCTTTGCTGCCTGAAAAACTGCAAGTGCTGCCGTCAATCGCCGGAAACCTTTACTGGAGCTGGAACCAGGATATTATCGAGCTGTTCCGCCGCATGGATTCTCAGCTCTGGGAGTCCACCCGCCACAATCCGGTGCTGATGCTGCAGACAATAGACCAGGAAACTTTGGACACGCTTGCCAATGATGACGGTTTCCTGTCCCATCTGGAGGAAGTCAAGGGCCAGATGGAAGAATATCTCAAGGAGAGCAAAACCTGGTTTGTGAAAAATCATAGTGATCTTCTGGATCGTTTCTCTGTAGCCTATTTCAGCGCGGAGTTCGGGATCACCGAGTGCATCCCCGTTTACTCAGGTGGCCTGGGAATCCTTTCCGGCGACCATGTGAAAACCGCAAGCGATCTCGGTTTGCCCTTTACCGGTGTGGGACTGATGTACCAGCACGGATACTTCCGCCAATATCTTAACGTTGACGGTTACCAGCAGGAGGCCTATTACGAAAACGATCCGTTCAAAATGCCGGTGAGTCTGGTGCGCAAGCCTGACAACAGCACATTGATCATTTCGGTTGATTTCCCGGGCCGCAAGGTCTACGCCCGTATCTGGCGGACTCAGGTGGGCCGGGTGCCGCTTTATCTTCTGGACACCAACATTCCGGAAAACAGCCCCAATGACCAGGCAATCACCTATCAGCTCTATGGCGGCGATAAGGAAATGCGTATCCAGCAAGAGATACTTATCGGTATCGGCGGCGTGAAAACTCTTTTTGCATTGGGCATCGAACCGACTGTCTGCCACATGAACGAGGGTCATGCCGCCTTCCTGGGCATCGAGCGCATTATGATGCTAATGGAGAAAAACAAGCTCTCTTTCGATGAGGCCCTGACAGTGATTCGTGCAGGAGGCATCTTTACCACCCATACTCCGGTGCCTGCCGGGATAGATATGTTTGAGCCCGGTCTGGTTGACCGTTATTTCTCTCAGTACTACGACAAGTTGGGACTTAATAAAAAGCGCTTTCTCGCTCTTGGCAGAAAAAATCCGGATAACGAGCTTGAGCCTTTCAACATGCTTTTTCTCGCCTTCCGTCTCTCGGCTTACTACAACGGAGTGAGCAGGCTGCACGGCAAAGTGAGCCGTACCATGTGGCAGGCAGGTTGGCCCGGAGTGCCGGTAGATGACATACCGATAACCTATTTGACCAACGGCATTCACATTCATTCCTGGCTCAGCCAGGAGGCTGTCCGGCTTTATGAGCGATACCTGGGACACCGCTGGAGCGAGGATCCCACAGACAGCAAGGTCTGGGGAAAAATTGAGGAGACGCCGGATGAGGAACTCTGGCGGGTGCGCGAGCGCCGAAGGGTCCGTCTGATCTCTTTCGCCAGGCAGAGGCTGAAACAACAGCTCCAAGATCGCGGAGCCTCGAATCAAGAGATCGACATGGCCGATGACGTGCTCGAGCCGGGTGCGCTCACTATCGGCTTTGCCAGGCGTTTCGCCACTTACAAAAGGGCAACCCTTATCCTGCGCGACCCTGAGCGGCTGAAACGCATCTTGACGAACAAAGAGCGTCCCGTACAACTCATTTTTGCCGGTAAAGCGCATCCCCGCGATGAGGAGGGTAAGGCCCTGATCCGTCAGATCATCCATTTCTCTCGGGACCACGAGGTCCGGCGCCGTGTCGTATTCCTTGAGAATTACGATATGATTGTCTCCCGTTACATGGTGCAGGGGGTTGACGTGTGGCTCAATACACCCCGGCGGCCAATGGAAGCCAGCGGCACCAGCGGGATGAAAGTAGTCTGCAACGGGGGACTCAACCTGAGCATCCTGGATGGTTGGTGGTGCGAGGGATATGAAATAGACCAGAACACAGGCTGGGCCATTGGAAAGGGTGAGGACTACGATGACCTGGCCCTTCAGGATGAGATAGAAGCCAATGCTCTTTATAACCTGCTGGAGAATGACGTGATACCTGTTTTTTACAACCGCGGCGAGGATGGTTTGCCGCGGCGCTGGATCCATAGAATGAAAGCCTCTATCAGTAAGCTGGCACCCGTTTTTAATACCCATCGGATGGTCCGGGAATACCTGGATCGTTTCTATCTGCCGGCTGCTAAAAACTGCAGCGCATTGGCAGAAAACGACTTTTCCCAGGCCCGGGAGCTGGCCGCCTGGCGGGATAAGGTGATAGCCGGGTGGGAATCTTTAAAAATCGAAAAAGTTACAGCAGACACCAGCTGTGACTACACCGTGGGAAGCCAGATGACTGTAAAAGCCGAGGTGCGACTGGGCTCCCTTAAGCCTGATGATGTATCAGTGGAGGTCTATTACGGGACGCTCAACCAGCGGCGGGAAATTATCAGGGCCAAAACAGTCATCCTGCAGCACATAAAAACCTCCGGAGACAGCAAGCATATTTATGAGGGCTCTGTCAGTTGTACCACCAGCGGGCAGCACGGCTTCACAGTGCGGATTCTCCCCAAACACGCGGGCATGGTGTGTCCCTACGAGCTGGGACTGATCCTCTGGCAGTAAAGCGGCTTTTGGGGCATGGGGGCGCAAGGGGAAACAATAAAAAGCGCTTGATTGAAAGACAGGCTTTGGACTCCGTTTATCTGTCTGGCATTTTTCTCGGTTAAGGGAGCGGGCCTGATTTCCAATCAACTTTGCGCTCTCTTTAAACCGGGTTCGTGAAATATCTTATCTCGATCTTGCCTCCAGGGATTTTAATCTTCCGCTGTTTTGATTCAAATCCATCGCTTGCTGCAGTAGACAACAAATAGCGGGATTTTCCAGGATGTTTTGGGAGAATCGCGAAAACCAGCCAGCCGTCAGCACTGCGGCTATAAATCAAATTGCGGTTCTATCGAGAGACAAGCCCTCGATCGTTTTTCTGAATCCCGGCCGATAATCGCACAGGCACCCTAAGGTGGTAATTCCCCCAAGGTTTTGATATCACTTTCTCCCAAATATGACTGAAATTCAGGGGGTACTTTACATGGCGCTGATCATTGCTTTGCTTTCCTGCGCTATCGTTTTGGCAGGTTGTGGCTTCCAGGAGCGTTTTTCCTCAAATCCAGGGCTTGGGGAACCTCTGCGCTTGGAGACAAGGGATGGTTTTGGGCCGATAAACAATGGTTTCCTGGGCGAGCTGACCCTGGGTGACTGGGATAATGACGGCTGGAACGATTTGATTGTCTTTTCGGCCGGTTACCGCGGCGGGCTTTTATTGTACCGGCAGCTTCCCGGAGAAGGCGTTCCACGCTTTAAAGCCGGGGAGAGGATCGATGGGAAATACGGGCTCCCGGCTCTCGGGGAGGAAGGCCTTTTCTGGTGGGGGGAACGGGAAATCGGGCCGGCATGGTGGATGGATACAAATCGGGACGGCTTGCCCGATCTGCTCAGCATGACAAAAGACGGATTGGTGGTTTTCCCGAATAAGGGACGGCCCGGAAAACCGTTTTTCGGCCCCTCTGAAAAAATTCCAATAGATCTTGGAACCGGGATCTGTTTCGCTGATCTGGACAGTGATGGAGTGATGGATCTTCTAGAATGCAGGTGGAGCATCTCCTCCTACTGGCCGCCGTTCAATCCTCTAACCATGACTCCCGGACCTGCAGGACCTGTCTATCCGGGCCGTTATTTTGAAGGCAGATGGCTTGGCCGGCTGGCTGCCGCAAGGCTTCTATTTCACAAAGGGCTGGGTGGAATGAGATTTGCCCCGGGTGAGGAGCTGCTGGATTCGCTTTTGCTGACCCGGACAGTGGGCTCAATCAGCCCGGCAGCCGGGGACTGGGATGGTGACGGTGACCTGGATCTGGCGCTGACTGACCGGGTGGGCGGCCTTTTTCTGTTCCGGAATGCCGGGGACAAAAACTCACCCCGCTTTGAACATTTGTTCGTCCGGCATTTCCCCCTCTCGGGCCTTAAGCCTGTATTCGGTACATTGAAAGCCGGCAGAAGCGAGGTGGAGCTTTTTCTGGTGACAGAATCGAGTTATATATTCTGGTTGGATTCTCGAGGCTCCGCCCCTTCGCACGAGTTTCCGTTCAAAGCGCCGGTTCAGCTCACAGCCAGTGCGCCCATTCTTTCAGCCGGGAATTTTTCAGTCCCTACACTCGGGGACCTGGATAATGATGGAGTCCTGGACCTGGCTGCAGGAAATGAGGATGGCTACCTCACTTTTTTCAAAGGCTACAGCAAAAAGTCCGGCCTCCGTTTTGGCAAGCCGGAGCTGATCAAGGTCGAGGGCCAGGCTGTCTATCTGGCCGCGGGTCCGACCGATTCGCCCCAGGGACCCCTGGAGGCAGCCTATGGATATACCTGCCCCAAAGCCGCGGATTGGGACTCCGATGGCCGGGTCGATCTTGTGCTCTCGGATATCCGGGGATATTATTATTTTCTGCGCAATAAGGGGGAGGATTCCCTTTCTTTCGCTCCCTTGGAAATACTGACCTCCGAGGGCGATACGCTGAGAAGTGTGTGGCGGGTCCGGCCGGTGATTTACGATGTAGACAGCGACGGTCTCCCGGACCTGGTGACTCTCGACCGGTGGGGGCGTTTCTGCTGGTTCAGGCGGATAGACAATGGAAACGATCTGGCGGCCAGCCAGACCTTTATCAGCGATTCCGGTGAGCCGGTCAAACTGGATGGCGACCTGGGCCAGGGGCACGTGCATACCGGCAGGATCAAACTCGAGCTGACAGATTGGGATTCAGACGGCGATCCGGACCTCGTGTACGGGACGGCCCGGATGGCTGAGTCGTATAAAGTGGAGCCTACCGGCAGGGGCGGATTTTCACATATCGACTGGCTGGAGAATGTAGGATCGAAAGACCGCTGGATATTTAAAAGGCGCGGAGCAGTGCTCAATCGCGGCGGGATTCCGCTCAGGCTCGGCTGGCATACCGCCAGCCCAGAGGCCGTGGACTGGAACGGCGACGGGAGAATAGACTTGCTGGTAGGAACGGAGAACGGCCGGGTTTACCTGTTCGACAGGGATTATATAGACAGCGGCTGTCAGCCAAAGGTTCACTGAAAACTTATATTTATCCCAGTTATATCGTATATTAGTCTTTTTTAATAGACTGCGAAAATTATAATCTTGATTTTCCCGGTATCAGAAAGCGAATATTAAATCGATGTTTTGCAGAGTTTAGATCAGGGGATGAAAAAATTATTTCTGCGCTCTAACAATCACGATACCGTATAAGTCGAGTAGAATGGAGAGCTGATCGAGAAACATGCAGAGCAGGCGGTCTGTTGCGACCAGCATTGTCTTGGGCAATCCCATCCGGGTGATTCGTTCAAAGCGTGAACGTAGTGTTCTTCTCGGTTCGTATTGAGTTCTGAAGTGCTCGCGGTAAAATGATTCAATGTCGAAAAATATGAAACGTGCCACTAAATATTGCAGCAAACCATAGGATGAAGCTTTTGAAATAGTGTCGGAACCATATGCTTTCTTTACGGTGAATCCATGTTTACTGAGCAGCAGGTTCAGAGTTTTTCTGGTGAAAAGAATCAGGTGGCGAGGAATATCGTCGAACTTCAGCAGGCCGGTGGCGATACTATGGTAATTGGTAGTCAACAGGATCAGAGTTCCACCGGGTTTGAGAATTCTATGTGATTCTTCGATTTGCTCGCTGATGTCGGGAATGTGTTCGAGAACAGACCAGAAAGTTATTACATCAAAGTAATTTTCAGGATAATCTGCCTGCCTCAATGATCCATAATGAATCGGTAGGTCGAACAGGTTAGGAGCACGGGAATTTAGATCCACACCATGAGTTTCCCATTCTCTGCGTCTCAGGAACTCTAAAAACTCACCTTTCTGGCATCCGACATCGAGGATTTTTCCCGTACGGGAGAGCCCATCAAAACAGGCAGCCTTGGCACGATTTATTCGTTCCTGGCTAAGGAGAAGCTGGCTGCCATCGATTTGAGGCTCGAAATATTCATCAGGGTAAAGCTTGGGAATGTCTTCATTGCTGGGCCGGGGATTTACAAAGCGAAGAGAGCAAGACAAGCATTTCACTACCCTGTATATAGTCGGGTCACTTAAAACCAGCCGGTCGGTGGTTGAAAAGATTTCCTTATGTTCCTTAGAGGCACACAAAGGACATGCGACTTGGATCAGCTCCATTGACCGAACCTTTTATGGGATATTTAACAATTTATCATATTGAGAGAAATGTTTTGAGAAATCAAAGACTCTTACCTTAGCTGTCTTAAGGAAAATTACAGAAGTTGAAAGCATTGGGCAAGTTAAAGTGATTTTATTTCCATAAATTGAGTCGATGTTTTCGGATCGTTCAAGTATCATTCTCGCTTATAAATCAAGGGAGCAAAAGTGGAGGTAAAAAATCCTGTTGCTCGTAATATTTTGGAGGGTTTTTGATCCACGGTCCGACTAAAATAGTGACTCTCAAAGGTAAATTGCCATGGTTGCCTGTTAGTTACTAATCAGATCATAAAATTATTTACATCTATCTGTAAAGATAAAATTTAGACTTCTTTTAGTGTCAAAAGAAGGGATACTATTTCTTTTTTAACAAACCCTCTTGCCCATATGCGGATACAACGAAGCATGAAAATCAAGAAGACACACCACGTCCGCTTTGCACGCCCCCCTCTCAAGAGGGTATTTTTATGTAAAAAGAAACAAAGGTTAATCCTGACATCTGAAGTAACTGCTCCGTTTCTCCGAGGTCGCCTGTGCGTAAAAAATCGCGCTAAGGCATGCCGCGGCGTTGTACATATATCAAGCCGTTCATGGAAATTACTTGTCATCTTCACCCCTCAAAAAAAGTTCCTCGGACTTGAGGGCTTCTTATGATCTCTAGTTTCACCCGGGATGATCTATCATCCCAGATAGTGTCCCTCAAACCTCTTTTCGGAAGTTGCAGAAGTTTTTCTCTCGGGGTATTTCAATCGTTGTTACGTAAAGTAAGCCGCCGATACTTTGAATGTAAAAATTGATACCTGATAAATATTTTCTTCTTATTCGACTTTTGTGAATTATTCGAGCTAGTACAGTGACAACTTTGTTTTGCAGGGTTGAACCTTTTTGGGCCAACCGATTCGCGTTTTATAGACCATGCGGATTGAGACTGTAGGCTGTTGGCTATAGGGCTGCAATTTCAAGGTCTTATCTTTTGTCCAAGCTGTCGATTGTAAACTATACTCCGCAGGTTGGATTGTGCACCCCTGCACCCCTGCACCCCTGCAGCCTACAGCCTATAGCCTATTGTCAGCTGTCTTGATATTCTTAGTTATTTAATCTGTGCAAACAACTATGCATTTCTAGTGTGTCAGAGCACTAGTGTCCTGTCCCGGAAATAACAGTCCATATTTTGATAGGGGTGCACCCGCGTGTATGCCCACGCCAAAACGTTTGTTAATAATAAGGATAGTCTTATTTCCTCGTTACCCTGGAACAAGAGCTCCCCTTCCAGGGTTGCTTGAAGTCCGTTTTTTCCGAACCATCCAGCCGGTGAAGGGTATGGAAAAATAGCGCTAGCCAGTTATCAGTCGAGCCGGAAAGACCGTCAGGTCCCGTGTACATTTATCTCAAGCAAATTGAGTCGTTCTAAAAATACTACCTGAATTTCCGTTTGGAGAAGGAGCTTTTATGAACATCAAATGTCCGAATGGAGTTTTAAAGGTGTCCTGCACAGCGTTGATCTTCTTTTTACTCACCCCTGGTAAAGCTGTTCTTCCCTCTAATCTGCAAAAGAACAATTCTTTTCCGGCAAACGGCACGGTGCAAAGAGGAGATGTGGATAACAGCGGGACAGTGGATATTGTCGATCTTTTAAGCCTGCTGAAAATACTCTCGGGCACCGATCCTTCATCCCACCTTTCCGATATCGATGGAAACTGGGATACGGATGTCCTCGATCTGCTGGCGCTGATTCAAATACTGGGTGGGAAAGTCAAGGAAAGTACTCCCTATTATGAAAAAGAAATGTTCTGTGACTCTTCCCTGGTGCGGGATGTGGATTTTAATAAATACCTGCATTTCCTGCTGGTAGATACTTCCCTGATCTCAACTAATTATATCCGTTTCCTCGAGAGAGACGGGGCGCCTCTCAAGGATGAGGGCCTGCGGCCTGTCAGAATCCGGGTGTTCAGGGATGACGGTAGTTTTACCAATAACGGGTTAGTCCGTCCGGGATTTCTTTTTGTGGATCCCGACAATCCCGGCTCCGCACCTTACTGGGACCGTGAATTCGGTCATTTCGACGAGTTATTGATAAACAAGGATTTTATCCTGGAGCAGTGCGGGTTAGTTATCAGCCTCCCCTGGATCGACGGCAGGGAAAAGATAGGGGTGATCTACGAAACAGTGGGCGGGGCCAGGGTCGGAGAGATACGGAACGACACCCTCCGGATGAAGCTCATAGAAAGCGCTACCATGAGTCCCTATCAGTTGGCAGGGCATGGTTGTCCCTCGATGCTGCGCAATGTTTACAGCTTCGGCGAGGTCGATCCCCTCATTTATGATATCTCGAATATTAATGTCCGTATCTTTGCCCGCGACGATCCGAGCCGTTATGAGGAGGGAGGGAGGGCTTTTTCGCAAATTTTCGGGCTGGACCGTGACGGTGACGGCAGGCTGGACCCTGATAATGTCGACTACGCGCGCGGACTGATCTTTTTCCCTATGCTCGAACCGTTCAACCTGCCTTTCGATTCGAGTGGAAACCTTTTTAACCTTTCGGACCGTAATTCCTTGATTTATAACGAAAATGACCCGGAGAGACTGCTTGAGTCCCACAAATACACTATAAAATTATTTATTGAATAAGATGCACTTGAGTGCCTTGACGGTTGGATTCGATAATACGGCAGACAAGCGCAAGGAACGGTCCGCTCCTGATTCTTCCTGTGAGCCGACCCACAAATTTCACAAATAATTCTGAGACCTCATTTCACTTTCCAAATCCTGATACTCTTTCTCAAATAATCTCTAAGCCAGGGTGGAATAGGCCTCTCTGATCATCTCGCGGATGGGCAGACTCCTGGTACATATTGCCTCGCACCTGCCGCATTCCAGGCAAGCTGAGCCGTCGCTGCCATCACCCAGCTTGCCGTAGCAGCTCCGGGCGTAGCCGGCCAGATCATAATCCCGGTAATACATGCGGTAGCGCAAGATACGTGTTATCTCCACTCCTGCTGGGCACACACCGGTGCAGGCGCCGCACATGCTGCAATAACGGCCTTTCCGGCTGGCCCAGAATCGCCGCTCCAGCTCGGTGTTCACATAGCCGAGATGCGTCCGGAGAATATCGAGGAACATGTCCACAACCTGGAAGCTGCCCATGGAAGCGAGCACTGTGTGGGCGTGCTGGCGCCGCACCATGGCGCTGCAAAGCGCGGCGCAGGTTTCAAAATCAGGAGTGCTCGAGTTGAGAGTGATCTTCTCGGGCATGCCTTTCATGGTCATAATTCCTATTCCCGCCTGGCTGGCCGCCCTGGCTGAGGCAATAAATTCGGGATTGTCCGCGTTGGCATAGCTTAGCAGGACCACATCGTAGCTGCCGTTCCGGCGGGCGGTGTCCAGGATCCCGGTCATTGACTTGTGGCAGGCAAAGCCCATGAAACCCACCTTGCCAGCCTGCCTGGCCTTCTCGAAATTTTCCTGATATGCAGGGTTGTCCACAAGGTTGATTTCCTGGATCGGCGGCACGAGTATATCAACATAGTCGGTATGCATAGCTTTCAGGCTCGCATCTATTTTCTCGGGCCACTCCTTGATAGCAATGATAACCTTGTGGCGGCGGTTTTTCAGCGCCCTGCCGAAAGCCTCCAAACTGCGGTGATCCTGGTATCCGGGAGCCAGATGGGCGAGGTTGATCCCCTGCTCGATTGCCCGGACAAGCACCCGCGGCTCGGTGATCATAATCCCGCCGAAACTGATCCGGGTCACCTTGAGCCCTGTTCTTCCCAGTACCGCACCGGGAAGACCGTTGACAGTCACAGGCTCGGCCTCCTGAGCCTTGACCGGACCGGCACCGAGACCTGCCGCAGCACCGACTGCGGCAAGCGATGCGCGTTTGATGAATTCTCTCCGGGGCAGGGCCCCTCGGGCGCTGAATCGATCCAGCCTGCCAGGCATAAATACCCCCATGACTATTTGTAAGTTAAAGACTAGCCAAAGATATTTGAAATTCTATTTAAATGTCTAACCACCAAGGCACCAAGACACAAAGAATAGTGTCAATTCTTCTTGCATTAGTGTTGGTTGAATCGGATAATAATAAACCATTGGTGTCTTGGTGTCTTTGTGGTTAAAAAAACAAAGACTTAGAAATTGTAAGAGATAATCTCTCAGATTGAAATGTGTAAGAATCTTAAAGGGTAATTGCCGCTCAGCGAAAATAAAAAGCAAAAAGAGCAATATTCCGCTGTACCCGTACCAGACTTAATAAAAGTAAGCTCCGCTTTCTTTCGATCTGTGATCGAATACTACTATTTCGCTTAAATTTAATCAAGTGCTTCCTGGGCGTATTTCGGTAAAAACACCTTTTGCATGAATATCCCTGGTCATTCTGGCTTGATATGAATCCGGAGGCGTACAGTTTAAATACCTTATTTGCAAGATGTGCTGTATTATAGTCTTCGTATCTTTTTGCCTTTGATCCTTTTTGCCTTGTGCCTTTGACCCTTTGACCCTTTGTCCCTTTGACCCTTTGACTCGATTTCCCGGTGAATTTTCATGTTTTGCTTTGTACCCGGACGGATATGGCGATTTAAAAAGAATGAAAATAAATCTGCTTGTAGATAGGATTGCCCTTTATTAAAATAAAGCTCTGAAATTGAAACTAACCGGCCACCTGCCAAATGGGAAAGGAGAGCTGTTAAATGAACCGGAATTTGTTATGGATTGTCCTGAGTTGCATTTTAGCGCTCAGGCCTGCTTTTGCTGAACAATTTCTCGCTCCCCCTGAGCCGACCCCGCCTGGGGAGACCCGGCTTCTCCGCAACCCGGATATCCACAATGAAATGGTGGTTTTTGTCTATGCCGGCGACCTCTGGAAGGTGCCGCTCTCAGGCGGCCGGGCGGAAAGGCTGACCACCAGTGATGCGCTGGAGCTCAGCCCCCATTTTTCGCCGGACGGCAGATGGATCGCTTTTACCGGCGAGTACGACGGGAACCGGGATGTGTACGTGATCCCGGTCGAGGGAGGAGAACCGCGCCGCCTTACATGGATGCAGGCCCACTATGGAGAACTCCGCCACGGCTACGACAACTATGTGCTCGACTGGACGCCGGATGGGCAAAAAGTACTTTTCCGCTCCTGGCGCCTGAGTTTCGATTCCTGGTTCATGAAGCTGTTTACTGTTGCCGCTGACGGGAGCCGGGCGCCCGAAGCCCTCGAGCTCCCGGAGGGCGGGCTTTCGGCATTTTCGCCGGACAGCAGAAAACTGGTTTACAACCGCACTTTCCGTAATTTTCGCACCTGGAAGCGCTATTATGGCGGGCTGGCCCAGGATATCTGGCTCTGGGACTTCGAGACCCGAAAATCGAAAAAACTCACTGACTGGAAAGGCACGGACACTGATCCCATGTGGCTTGGAGATAAAATCTTCTATAGCTCGGACCAGAGCGGGAAGTTCAATCTCTATCAGTGCGACCCGATCACCGGAGCACAGCGCCAGCTCACTTTCCATACCCTTTGGGATGTGCGCTGGCCCGGAGCAGGCCCGGGTGGTATAGTCTATGAGTGCGGCGGCTACCTTTACCATTTCGATCCCGCCAGCGGAGCCTCGAGACGCATCCCGGTCTCAGTGGGGGATGACCGTATCCACTGCCGGCCGGCCTGGAAAGATGTCTCGAAGCTGATCCAGACTTACAACCTCTCCACAACCGGCAAGCGGGCGGTTTTCGAAGCCCGGGGAGACCTCTTTACCCTGCCGGCCGAGCACGGCGAGGTAAGGCAGCTTACAGCCACCAGCTCAGCGCACGAGCGCTCCCCGGCCTGGAGCCCGGACGGCAAATGGATCTGTTACATCTCCGATCAAACAGGGGAGGAGGAGCTCTATCTGATCAAGCCCGGACCGCTCAAGGGAGAAAAGCGGGAGGAGGTGTACCTTACCTCCGGAGGCAAATGCCACCGTTTTAACCCGGTCTGGAGCCCGGACAGCAAACAGATCGCTTTTGCCGATAAAAACCTCAAGCTCTGGCTCCTGGAGATAGAAAGTAAAAAAGCGACACCGGTCGATTCCTCGATGCTCTGGGAAATCACTCAGTATTCTTTCAGCCCCTCCGGCAAATGGCTGGCTTACTGCAAACCGGTCCAGCGGGACAAGCAATTTTATTCAATCTTCCTTTACGACATCGATAAACAGATAGTCCACCCGGTGACCGGCTTCATGACCAATGATTTCGAGGTGGCTTTCGACCCGGACGGCAAATACCTGTACTTTGTCTCCGGCCGCGACCTGAAACCAAAGCTCGGGCTGTTCGAGATGAGCTACCTGTACGAGAATGCGGACCGGGTCTATCTTTTGACTCTCCAGGCTGACACCTTGAGCCCCCTGGCTCCGCGCAGCGATGAGGAAAAGGTGGTGAAGCCGGAGGAAAATGAAGGAGAAAAGAAAGAAGGGGACAAGAAAAAGGAGAAAAAGCCGGTCCTGACAAAGACCCGGATCGACCTCGAAGGGCTCGAGCAGAGGGTGGTCGTCCTTTCTGAAAATCCCGGAGACTATCTCGGGCTGCGCGCCGGAAGCGGAAAGGTGTTCTGGATGGGACGCACTGAGGGCGGCAAGGCGAAGCTCTACTGTTACGATGTCACGGAGCGCAAAGAGGCTGTGATTGCAGAGGAAATCGACGGGTACGATATCTCTCCGGACTGTAAGAAACTGATTGTGAAAAAAGGCCAGGCCTATGTGATCGCCGATGCCGGCAGCACTAAAATAGATTTCTCCAAGGGCGAGCTCGAGGTTTCCGCCCTGCGCGCCAGGGTGGATTACAAGTCCGAGTGGCGCCAGATGTTTGGAGAGACATACCGCCAGTTGCGCGACTTTTTCTACGACCCCAACATGCACGGGGTGGATTGGGCCGCTGTTCGCGACAGATACAGTCCGCTGCTCGAGCATGCGGCCCACCGGGATGATCTGAATTACATCCTCGGCGAGATGTTAGGGGAGCTTTCCTGCAGCCATACCTATGTCGGCGGCGGGGACTATCCGGAAGTGGAGCGCACGAAATTGGGACTTTTAGGCTGCGAGCTGGAAATCCATCAGGGTTACTGGCGTATCAGCCACATCCTGCCGGGCGAGAACTGGAATCCGAATCTCAGGAGCCCGCTCACCGAGCCGGGGATGAATGTGTCCGAGGGCGACTACCTGCTGGCTGTGGATGGTGAGCCGCTGACCGCCCGGACCAATCCCTGGAGCCTCCTTGAGGGCAAGGCCGGCAAAACGGTTTCTCTGACCGTGGGCGGGAGCCCTGACATTTCCAAAACCCGCACTATTATGGTCAGCCCGATAAGTGACGAGCAGCCCCTGCGCTACCTCGAGTGGGTGGAGACCAACCGCAGGAAAGTGGCCCAGGCCACGGATGACAAAGTCGGCTACCTGCATATCCCGAACATGGGATTCGAGGGGTTGAATGAGTTTGTCAAGCGCTTCTACGCCCAGATCGGTAAACAAGCTCTGGTAATCGATGTGCGCTATAACGGTGGGGGCTTTGTCTCCCAGATGATCCTCGAGCGCCTGAGGCGCCGGATTATCGGTATGGGCGCCCCGCGCAACGCCGCGCCGGAGACCTATCCCCAGGCGGCTTTCGAGGGGCCGATGGTCTGTCTGATCAATCAGTACAGCGCCTCGGACGGCGACATCTTCCCGTACTTCTTCCGCAAGTACGGTCTCGGCCCTCTGGTCGGCCGCAGGACCTGGGGCGGGGTGGTTGGCATCCGGGGCTACAGCACCCTGGTCGATGGCGGTTATATCACGCGCCCGGAGTTCGCCACTTTCAGTACAGAGAGCAAATGGATCATGGAGAACGAGGGGGTCGCGCCGGATTACGAGGTCGACAACCTGCCGGAAGATGTAATCGCCGGGCGGGACCCGCAGCTCGAGAAAGCGATCGAGTTGATCAACGAAGAGCTGGCCCGGAAGGCCCCCACGATTCCGCAGCGTCCCGAACCCCCGGGGAAAAAGTAAGAGAAGAGAGGGTTTATGGAGCTTACGGTCATGGAAAATATCCCGCTTGTGCTTGAAGCGGATCAGGTCGAAAAAAAGCTTGGCCTGGATAGTTTAGCTGGCGGCGATGCCGATCTCGGCGCCCTGATCTCGCAGGCCGGCGAGATCGGCAGGCCGCGGGCCTGCTTCGCTCTCTGCGGAATAGAGGGAAAGGGCGGTGATTACCTTGTGATCGGCGGCGAGAAATTCGCCAGCCGTATTTTGCGAGTGAACCTCGAGCACACAGGTCGTGTGGCACTCTTTGTAGCGACCTGTGGCAGGGAGCTCGAACAGTGGGCCGAGTCTTTCGAGGACTTTCTGCTGCGCTACCTGGCAGAGGAGATTTGCGAGCAGGCTTTGAGAATAGGCTTTCAAGCTTTGCAAAAGAAACTCGATCCGGTTCTTGGCGGAAAGTACAAGGCCTCGATGAACCCGGGCTCGCTCGAGGACTGGCCGATCACCCAGCAGAAAGTGCTGTTCAAAGCTCTGAATGAGGGCGTGCGCACTATCGGCGTCGAGCTGACCGACAGTTGCCTCATGCGCCCGCGCAAGTCGCTCTCCGGTATCCGGTTTTCAGCGGAAACGCCATTTTCAAACTGCCAGCTCTGTCCCCGCGAAGAATGCCAGGGCAGGCGGGCGAAATTCGACAGGCGGCTGTTCGAGGAGAAATACAGCGGGGCCAGGCACGGCGGACTCTATCCTGAGGCCGGCTCCTGTGGAACGGGCGGCCATTCCTGAGCCTGATATGGAAACCTGATCCGGGTTTGCAGTTTCATAAAATAAAAACAGGGGGAGACATGTCTCGCCCCTGCAATTTTTCTAAACGCCGCTCCGCACGCGGTCACTCTTTGGTGAGGGCAGGCCTGTATTTTTTTAAGGCTCCCCAGTAAAATATTTTCTTTTGATCCGCAGCACCAGTCCGCCTTTAGCATCCGTTATATAGAGCCACTCGCCGTGAATCTGGACATTGGTCGTGTCCCGTCCGAACCCGCTGGCGCAGGAAATCAAGGTCCCGTCCGGCTGGACCAGATACACCCTGCCCATGCCGTAGTGGGTGATATAGAGGTTGCCCTGTTCATCGAGCTCTATCCCGTCCGGGCCGTTGCCCCCGGCCATGAGAAACACCTCCCGTCCCTTTCCGGCCGTGTGGCCGTTTTCGGTTAAAGGGTAAGCGGTGACATTGCGGCGCACGGTCTGGCCCACATACAGTGTTTTCCGGTCTGCCGTGACAGCGATTCCATTGGGGAAAGCGAGGCCTTCGAGCAGAAGGTGTAGTTTTTTCTCTTTCTGGCTGTAGACAAACACCCTGCCGCCTGTGGTCTCATCCTCCCGGCTGGGATCAGTAAAATAGATATCCCCGTTATCACAGAGGAAAATATCGTTCACATTATTGAGAGGCTCTCTCCTGTAGTTGTCGACAATGGTCGAGACATTACGCGTAGCGAGATCGATCGAGATTATGCGGCGGCCCCTGTCATCACAGGCGATTATGCGGCCATCCGGGCTGAAGGCCATGCCATTGGCTTCGCTCTCGCCCAGGTCCAGAAAGACCTCGACCTTGCCGCCGGGCCTGATGACCCCGATATCTCCGATCCGCTTGTAATTTACCACGTAGAGGTTTCCCTCGGAGTCGAACGCCGGGCCCTCCGGAAACTTGAACCCCTCTGCTACCACCTCGAAAGGCATTTTGTGGCAGGGTCCCTCCTGGGCGGGCAGATCAGGGCAGAATGCCCAGAAAAAAGGAAGAGCCGCAATAAGGATGGCAGACTGCTTCATTTCTCCTCCCTTTCGAGCCTTTCTAAGGCGCAGTGAAATACATTCTTTTGATCCGCACCACGCGGCCGTCCTTGGCATCGGTTATGTAGAGCCACTCCCCGTGAATCTGAAGATTGGCCGTATCACGACCGAAACCGGTGACACAGCAGAGCAAGGTACCCTCCGGCTCAACCAGATAAACCTTCCCGCTGCCGTAATGGGCGATATAAAGGTTTCCCGCCTCATCCAGCTCTATCCCGTCCGGGCCCTCGCCCCCGGACATGAGAAACACTTCCCAGCCTTCTCCGGCCGCATGACCGTTTTCATACAAAGGGTAGGCAGTGACATTACGGCGTACGGTCTGGGCCACATAAAGGGTCCTTCGGTCCGCCGATACAGCCAGCCCATTAGGGAAAGCCAGTCCATCAAGCAGAAGGTAGAGTTTTTTCTCGTCCTGGCTGTAGACAAACACCCTTCCTCCTCTTGTCTCATCAACCCGGTTGGGGTCTGTAAAATAGATATCGCCGTTATCGCAGAGGAAAATGTCATTCGGACGGTTGAGAGGCTGCCCTTTGTAGTTGTCGACAACAGTTGAAACCTTTCGGGTAGCCAGGTCTATGGAGATGATCCGGCGGCCTTCGTATTCACAGGCGAAAATGCGGCCGTCCGGACTGTAGGCCATTCCATTGGCTGCACCCTCACCCATAGCCTCTAGATCGAGAAAAACCTCGACCTTGCCGTTGGGCCTGATAACCCCGATGTCCCCAGACTTGCGGTAGGCCACAACATAAAGGTTCCCCGCGGAATCGAAGGTCGGTCCTTCCGGAAATTTGAACCCCTCGGCCACGATTTCAAAGGGCAGGCTGTCGCAGGGCTGTGCGGCTCCTAATCCATTTTGCAATGCGGATAATAAAACGAGAGCTGAAATTGATAAAAAAATCGAAGATAACAATACACGCGCTTTCATCTTTCTTACCTCTTCAGTAGTGAAGGTTTGAAAGAAAATTTGAATGATGATTCAATTTTTGTTCTGGCTTACAACTTTCTGTTCAATCTTCCGGCCTGCTGATTTTCTGAGGGAATCTTAAAGTTCGTACCCTGGGGAGGTTATCTCTCCCAAGCTTTTACATGAAAGTCCCCTCTTGAGAGGGGTGTCCGCGCAGCGGACGAGGTGTGTCTTCTTGATTTTCATGTTTCGTTGTGTCCGCATACGGACATGAGAGTTTGTTTAAATTGAACTTTGAATATTAACTCACGGCGAGCGGTTTTTGCACCTGTATGATCATACCTCGGGAAGCGCGAATTTGCAAATATTTTCAAGCTTTCACAGGCATTTAAGGCCGAAAATCCTCGTTTTAAAAGACTGTGACAATAAACGAAGGACCGAAACCGGCGGGCTTCCGGTTTCAAGAAGAGGCTTCTCAGCGATATTTCATGGGGCTTTTACCTGACACACCTTTTTACGCCGCGGAAACCCATGATACTGCCCTCGCGCAGGGGCATGCTGGTAGCACCGCTTATCGCATCGCATGCTGTTCGGGTCGACCTCCACGAGCCTCCCCTGACCATCCTGAAACCGTCCAGCCCGGCATGATAAGTAGTGGCATACCAGTCGGCAGTCCACTCGGCGACATTACCGGCCATATTGCAAGCGCCGTAAGGAGAGCAATATTTTGCGAAGCTCTGCACAGGAGCGGTATTGGGAAATCCATCCTCTTCACCTTTAATGTTGCACCTGAAAATACCGCCCTCGTCAGGAGCCTCGTCGCCCCAAGGGTATTTCCGCTCAGGCATTGGATTGGGCTGCCCTTTCAGACTGTCGCCGTCCAGGAATTTTCCGCCCCGGTAAGCCTTCTCCCACTCGGCCTCAGTGGGCAAGGCCAGGCCGCACCATTCGAGGAAGGCCGTTGCATCGTACCAGGAGACAAAGGTGACCGGAAAATTTTCCCTGCCGGCCCGGGCGCTGTAGCTGAAACCTGGGGCCGGTCCCTCCCGCTCGATCCCGCAGCGCAGGCTGTCGGGCATCCTGTCGCTCCATCCGGTTCCATCCCCCCCGGTCTCGTTGAGATAATCCACATATATCGAAATGGCGGTCTCGTATTTGGCGATATAAAAATCCGGGAGAAAGGAGACCCGGTTCCTGCTTCTTTCGCTGTCGTAGCCTCCTCCCGGGGTGGTTTTCATCGTGAATTCACTTCCCGGGACACGAACCATCTTGAGTGCGCGGACACGGAACTCGACGCCCTCGAGGGTTTCAAAGCTCGTCTCGCCGATTCCCCACCAGTAAATTTTCTTGTCGCCCCCGGTTTCGACGATGCCGCACCCGTTACCGCTCAGGTTTTTCTCCGGAATCAGGTTCCAGTGGGCGCCCGAGTCCTTGCTCCAGCGGACAAAAACATAAGCCGGGGAATTGAGCGTAATGTCGGTATCATCAAGGGTGTATCGGACAACAAGGCACGGGCCGCCGAATTCGGTCTCCTCCAGGCCGGCCTGCACCCCGGAGATTTTGAGCCATTGGGCGTGGGACAGGTTGCCGCATAATAGTACGAGCCAGGCTGCATAAAGAAAGGCTTTATACATGTGTTTCCCTCAGGGGTTAGTTCGAAAAATATCTTTTTCAGGGACTCGAGTCCGGCCGGAAAAGAGCCGACTTTCTAAATGCGAAAACAAACGCGCTGTTTGAGCATCGCCACGAATGCCCGGTTATTATGCAAGACCATTAAACCTCGTCAGGCACTACCCAGGGCTGCCTGTACTCGCGTTTCAGGTACTTGTCGGCCTCTGTATCGCCCGGGAAATTATGGGTTTCCGGATTGAACTTGAGTTTTCGATTGCCCACGCGATAGGAGATATTGGCTAGGTGGCACAATGCGGTGGAGATATGAGCCTCTTCAACATCGGCAACCGGTCTCTCGCGGGTCCGCATACAGTTGATAAAATTCTCGATATGCTCCTTGTCTCCCTGGCGTCCGGGTTCAGACCGGAAGACCGCGCTGTTTTCATCGTAAGCCTGCCAGCCTCCGCCTTGCCTGCCGAAATTCATGAAAGCCTTGCTGCCGAATATTTCCACTTTCGTGCTGCAGAAAGGCCAGTCCGGGAACTGGTCGGAATCGCGGACACTATTGGGGATTTTTTTCATGTAGGGCATCCAGAGGGCGGCCTCTAAAACGAATGTGAGCTTGCCGTATTCGAAAGTGGCGATCTGGGTATCCGGGATTTCCCTGCCGTCAGTGAAAAAATGGACGCCTCCGGCCTGATAAACCGAGTCAGGGTACCCCAGACCGAGCAGCATCCGGGCGAGGTCGAGTTGATGGATCGCATCACCGGCGATGCCTCCGCAGCTGTAGTCCCAGCGCTCGAACCACCAGTGTCCCGGGCTGTAAGGCGCCTTGGGCGCGGGTCCGCACCACATGTCCCAGTCAAAGCCGTCCGGCACAGGCTCTTCCGGGCCTTTAGGGACCTCCGGGTGCTGCATCATGAAATACACCCGGACCAGGTGTACCTCCCCCAGAGAGCCTTCCTTGATAAAATCAGCGGCTTTTTTCACATAGGCCGCGCTGCGGGTTTGTGTTCCCACCTGGACCACTCGCTTGTATTTCCGGGCAGCCTCGACCATTTTCTGGCCTTCCCGGATATCGTGCGCCAAAGGTTTTTCCACATAAACATCTTTTCCAGCCTGGCAGGCCATGATCGTGCCCAGGGCGTGCCAGTGATCGGGAGTAGCGTTAATCAGAGCATCCACCTGCGGGTCATCGAGAATCCGGCGGAAATCCTTTACTGTCTTGGGGTCTTTATCCTGATATTTTTCCAGGGCTTCGAGAACAGTCTCGAATCTTCTTTCATTAACATCGCAAATATAGGCCACCTCGACATCAGGCCTACTCGCAAACCACTCGGCCAGACGAGTTCCCCGGCCTCCAACCCCCATTACTCCAACCATGATTTTGTCATTGGCGGAAACACTTTTCCCTGGAGAAAACGCCGATACCGCAGCCGCTGCTCCGAGCGAGCTTTTGAGAAAATCCCTGCGTTTGATGGCTTTCATTATCCTCTCCCCTCTGTTTGTAGTAACCGTGGTTTGCAGCCTTTAGCTGAATGCCCTTTTTCCCCAGGCGTCACGGAAAAGAGGCCGTGAACCGGGGATAGAGCTTGGAAACGTTTAGAATATATCGAATCCCGAATTTACCAACTGCCTCCAGGGTAGACAGTCCGGGCCAGCTCGCTGTCGTAAGATGCCGTGGTGTCGATTTTGAATTCTGCGCCTTCAAGGCCCGTGGTATCGTTGACAGTCTGCAGCCAGACCCGCCAGTAGCGATTATCTCCCAGCCTGGTTTTCGAGATGTAGTTCAGGTTCTTTATCCGCTGGCCGTAGTCGATCACCAGATCCAATGCGCTCCAGCCGTTTCGCGTTCCCTCGGGGGTAGGCAGTCCCGGGTCCACATACTCATTGGTGAATGGAATGTAACAGACCCAATGGGGCGCATCCCATTCTTTCTCTTGCAGAAGGACCTCGGCGTTGGCATCGCCCCAGGCAAACGCCCCCCGTGAGGCATGGTCCACACTGGTTGCCAGTGCCTGGAGCAGGTGGCTCATGGTCCCGCATTGTCCCCAGCCGTGCATCAGAAACCTTCGACCCATGGATTGCCTGCCGCCGGCCTGGTTTTCCGGCCCTACAGCCGCCCGGACCCAGCGGGAAAGCATCCCGATCGCTTTCATCTGGCTTCCGGTCACTTCCAGGTAATGGTAATAGATTGGAGCGGCAATCCTCCGGTAGGCCCAGACATCCAGAGGATCGTTGTGGTTTACGACCGGGTGCTTGTGGCGCACCTGGCGGATTTCTATTTTTTCCTGCGGGGGGATAGGATTCTCAGGCCGCGGCACAGGCCGGCCGAGCAGGGTCAGGGCGCGAACCGCCTGCCAGGTGGCACGCATCTCGCTTGGACTGGGAACCGGGGTCTGATCGGTGACCCCCAGCCTGGCGAATCCGCCGTCAGGGTTCTGCACTCCGGCGATCCACCTCTCGCAGTCAGCGGCTGGTCTTGCCGCCCGGGAGGTATCAGTATCGGAAAGCGGCGTACAGAGAAGCTCCAGAGTATATACGGCAGCGTAAGTGTCCTGCATGCGTGAGTAATGGTCGTAGTTGTTCCAGTTGTCGCCGTGGCCCACCTCGAAACCGCCATCCGGTTCCTGGCCATAGGAGCTGAGCAGGAACCGTTTCACTGCCTGGGGCCGTTTGGGCTTTGCCCCAAGAAGGGCCAGTGTGCGCACGGCATAATAAGTGCCCTGCGCCGAGGAATAATAGAAGTTATCCGGCTGCAGGGCGAAACCGCCCCGCCTGCCGTCTGTATCCTGCTGATGCCTGGTCCATTCCACCACAGCGCCCGAGTCAGGCACGGGAAGCGCCAGGTCCTTAAGGGCTGCCACTGCCCAGAATGTGGTATAGACAGCCTCCGGGACCGCTTTCTCGGCGTATTCATAAGCCTCGAACGCCCCGCTCTGGAGCTGTCGGGCGGCGATAAAACGAGCTGTCTTTTCAGGCTGGGGCGGATCAATACCTAGAAGTTTAAAAGCCCGTACGGCCCAGAAGGTGGGCTCGAGCGCGCTGTTGGTGCCCCAGGGCAGCAGTTTTCCCTCCCCGTAAAAACTTGCGGCCTCATAAAAACCCCCGTCATCCTGCTGATGCGCACTCAGCCAGGAGATAAGCGAGTCTTTTCCGGCAAGGCTTTCAAGCCCTCCCAGATCTGCAAGCGCTTCGAGGGCCATCCCGGTGCGGCTTGTAAAAGCCGAATCCCCGGGAAAACAGCCGAAACCGCCCTGTCCTTGACGGCAGGCCAGAATCCATTGTACTGTGGGATGTATCGCGGCGGCCTCTTCCGGGACCTGGACAACAGGGCCTGGTTCTTTACAGCCTCCCAAAAGGAGGACCAGCAGGAACAATGAGAACAAATAGTTAAGTGTCAGCCTGTTCATTTAAAATCGCCTTGGAAGAGAGTTCGAGAATCGAGCCGGCTGAATGCCGGAGCTGAAAACCGGCACTGGATTCAGGTTATAAATTTATTAATTCCGCCTGCCCACTGGAAACAGCAACAGTTGAATCTAAAATAAGCTGTTTGTGTTTGTCAAACCTTAGTTGTAGGAACGGGCAGTCAAGATTCGGCTGACATTCAGGCCGAAAGTACGATACAACTTGCGCAGATATGGGGGTCGTTTTTATTATTGGTTAATGAAAATCATCAAACCGATCTGCGAGAAGAAGGAATGACCGTGAAAAGAAGGCTCAATAATATCCCTCGACCGTAAATCAGCCTGTTTGCAAATTGACAGCCGGATTCCTTTTTTTAGTTTTTGGGTTGCATTATTTATAATAATTCCTCTGAATGTGGTTTTACAAATAATTCACTTTTAAGGAGGACCAGGCCATGCTTTGCTCAAGAGGAGACTTTTCACCCAGGATCGGACTGCCTTTGTCCATACTTTTATTCTCTATCCTGTGTTTGTTGGGCGCTCGAGTGTGCCGGGCTAATGATCTGGATAAGGATCACCGCGCGGAGATGCTTATTGATGCCGACCATTTCGAATTGCGCCTCAAAGAGGTACGGTCGCTCGATGAGTGGGAGACAAGGAAAAAGGAACTGCGGGAGAAGTTTCTCTTGAGCGCGGGGCTTTGGCCTCCGCTTGAGAAAAATCAGTTGAACGCGAAGGTTTTCGACGAGCGCAAGGGAAATGGTTTCAGGGTGGCCAAGGTATATTTCGAAAGCCTCCCGGGCTATCTCGCCACCGGCAACCTCTACCGGCCGGCTGAGGGAAAGGGACCTTTTCCGGCTGTGATCTGTCCGCACGGGCACTGGAAGTACGGCAGGCTTACCAATGGTGAAGATGGATCGATCCCCGGGCGCTGCATTGATTTTGCCCGGATGGGTTTCGTTGTTTTCAGCATCGATATGGTCGGCTTTAACGACTGCTTCCAGCTGCCCCATGACCCTGAAAAAAGCCGCGCCCAGTTGAAAGCTGATAAGCCCATGCTTTACGAACCGCGTTTCTACCGTGCGGATTTCAACTTTCCGGAGGCCGAGCTTTACGGCCTGTCGCTCGGCGGGCTGCAGGTCTGGAACTGTATCAGGGCCGTGGACTTTCTCTGCAGCCTGCCTGAAGTCGATACGACCAGGATCGGCTCTACCGGAGCCTCAGGAGGAGCATCGCAGACTATCTTTCTGATGACCGCAGATCCGCGGATCAAAGTGGCGGCGCCGGTGAATATAATTGGGGCGGCAAAGCATCCGGGCTGCCGCTGCGAAAACATGCCGGGTCTCTGGGTAGATGTCTCGACTGTAGAGCTTGCCGCCGCATTCTCACCCAGGCCGCTAATTCTCTTGTCCGCCTCGGAGGATCCCTGGACAAACAGTTTCCCCACCCGCGAGCTGCCGATATTCAAGAAATATTACGCCCTTTATGGGGCCGAAAACTTGGTGGAAAACGTCCACCTGGAGGGAGGACACAACTATAATGCCCAGAGCAGGGCCGCGGTCTACAAATGGTTTTGCAAATATCTGCAAAGTCCGCGGCCGCCGATAGAGAACCCGCCTGTCATCGCTCCTGAAATGAAAGAGCTCGGCGACCTGCGCGTTTTCCCGGACCAGATTCTACCGGATGTCGCCGTAAAAGGACAGAAGGTGATTGAAAACTGGAAGGAGAATTCGGAAAAAGTCTTCCGAATGAACCTGCCCCGCTCGCTGACAGAGCTGGAGAGTTTTGCCGTGACTTTCGGCAGGGAGCTGGCCCGGGTGCTTCAGGTAGAGCGTCCGGAGACGGATGCACTGGTTTCCCGCAAGGTATCCGGCGGAGACTCGGGAGGCCTGAAATATGAAAAGATTCTTGTCGGCCGCCAGGGGAAGGGTGATTGTTTCGGTCTGGAGACAGTTTCGTCATCAAATACCAGCGCAGGCACGCTGGTTCTGGTGTGTCCTGAGGAGCGCGGCGGGCTCTTTCTGCCCGGTCTCTTTGAGCTCGCACCCTGGGCTCGTTCGCTCGTGGAAAAAGGTTACCGGATCTGCCGGGTTGGTGGATACGCATCAGGCGAGCTTTCCATTCCGCAGAAAGTATGGGACTCATACAGCTGGCCCAATGCCTACAATCGGGACAACAGTCTGAACGGCATCCAGGATATCATTACCGCACTGATTTATGTTGAAAGCTCCTGGCCGCAGGAACGGATAGTCCTGGCTGGTACAGGACGGTGCGGTTTTCTGGCCGCCTTTGCCGGAGCGGTTTTCGGTGAGTTGGACAGAGCGCTTGTCGACTTGAACGGCAGCGATCCTGGTTATGACAGGGAGTTGGTCAAGCTCCTTCCGGTGGGAAGTATCAAAAGAGTGGGAGACTTCCGCACCGCCGCGATCCTTTTGATATTCAAGGGGCTGACCCTGAGCAATGCAAGCCCCACTTTTGACGGTGCCTGGTACAGGCAGAGAGCGCGGGAACTGGGTCTGGAGGGCAACCTGGAACTCAGGTTGGAGAAAAAAGTATATTTTCCTGCGGATTTGTTTTAAGCGAGCGTGCTGTTTGATCAATCTAGCGAAATCTCTGGCTTGTCCAAGCCGGAAAAACAGGGCGAATGATTTGCGAACTTCTAAACCCGGACCGCTGCGGCAGGGAAAGATCCTGACTTGACAGGACCTGCGGGATGGAAGCTAGCTGTTTGAGACTTCAATGGGAGGAAATCCTGAGGCTTTTCAGAATACCCCTCTGTCAAAAAATGAAACCTCAAAGCCCGCTCTTTTTTATTCTGAGGAGTTTAAGTTTAAGCTTCTTTTGGAGTTTTTTCAAAAAGCGGAGGGACTTTCTCTACTATGGCCAGGTAAATCGGACATTTCACACATTCTCCCATGCAGGCCACTTCCTCTTTAAAGCGCTCTTTTAGCTCCCAGCAGCGATTATAAGGGAATTTATAAGCCGGGCAGATCCCGGTCTCTTTGCAGTTGAACACAGTCCAGCAGGGCGCCAGGTTCAGCAGAGTCTTAATACCGGTAACAGTTAATCCCCGTTCGTGAATCAGTTGCTTGATCTGCATGATCCGGCTTATTTCAAAAGAGCCGTACAACCGCTGGTTGCTCGTTTCACCGCGCATTGGCTTGATCAAACCCTCTTTTTCATATTCTCGAATCCTTTTGATAGATAGACCCACTTTCTGGGATACTTTTCCTATTTTTAAATACATTTTGTATCTCCTTCCGACAATTTAATAATTTAGATTCTTACACATTTCAATCTGAGAGATTATCTCTCACAATTTTCTAACTGACTGATAAATAAAGTGTTCCAGATTCAGAGGCACAAAGGCACAAAGGGACATAGAGAACTTGAAGATCCACGAAGAAAGGCGAAAATTGAACGACTGTTTTTGGCGTTTAACCTGATAATTTCATAATAAACAGTTACAATAACTTTGTGTCTTTGCCACTTTGTGCCTGCAAGTTTAAATTTTGCGAAGGACTTGTTTTATCTAGGATATACCTGAAAATTTCAAATATCTTTGGCTATCTTTTATTATACTGATAATCCTGATTGAATCAAAACCGAACGAAATAATAGCTACCTAAAAAATAATCCACTTCAAAATAAAGAAAAAGGATAAATAAAATCAAGATAAAACAGCTTGTTTTTACATATTTTACTTTTAAATCTGCAGATTGCTTTCGATTGCCCTGCTTCCCCCGAAACAGGCAGCTTTTGCTCCCTTGCCTTTAGATGCGTTCCTTTATCTGATAGTTGAGAGCCCGGACCAGCGTATTAAAAGCGGAAAGAGATTTCGACATACCCTCCGCAAGCCGCCTGGAAATTGGTGTCGAAGCGGTAAAGGTGGGCGCTCACATAGGAGTCGATCAAACTTAAAATGAGGGTGGTAACCCCGTAAGCGAGGTAATCCCCTCCCTTGAGCTGCCGGTTTTTAACCTTCTGCTGAAGGATTTTGATCCGTGCAGTGATTTCATCCCGCTCCGGGTCGTCCAGAGGCAAGGACCCGCCAATTTCTCTTTCCAGCAGGTGCAGCTCCGTTCTCGATCTGTTGCGCTCACGGTAGTTAAAGAATGAGGCTGTGAAAAAGGCTGTCTCGAATACCGCGGTCACGCTGCCCCGGATCCTGTGTCCGGTATAAAATTGTCCCCATCCTGGCAGGGTGAGAGCTCTGAGGACAGCCCCTCCCGGTGACTTGAGTTGTTTGTTCCCCAAAGCACTCGAATCGGCATTTAACGAGTCCATGAAACCGGGGGGCAGCAGGCCGTTTAAATCTTCTCCGGGCTTGGTTTCATTCTCGGCTGCTCTCAGGGCGCCGCTCCAAAAGGTGATTTGCAGAATAAAGAAAAACAGCGCTGCTCTTGACATCCGGTTTTGGACTAGTATGTTTAAAGAGGGAGGCATTATGTATACCTTTAGAGAAAAAATGTCAAGGGCAGCCGTTTTTCGCACGATGCGGGCGGCTTTGTTTCTTTCGCTTTGCGCCCTTTTGAGCGTGTCATCAGCCGCTTTCGCCCGCACTAAAAGTGTGCTGCAAACCCCAGGCAGCCTTTACCGTAATTACTGCTACTGGCCGGAGAGATTCGACAGGCGCTCCTCATTACCGTGTTTTAGAAACAGCCGTGCTGTTGTCTGTCCCGCGCAAAACTGCAGGACCAGTGTTTATAGACAGGCTTCCATGTTTACTACGAGTGCCACCTGCTGGAGTTCTGAACAGTATTTCAACCAGCGCTCCGGATCGACTATCGGGCAAAAGACCTCTTATGGCCGGACAACAAGAATCAGCAGCAAGGAGCGAATCATCTCTTACACAGAGTACCGGTCTCGCCGGGCCTTTTCCGGTTTCACAATCGGCTCCCGCTAAGAAAGGCTTTCGAGCCCAGCCTGATGTTTCGAAAGCTTCAAGCCTGTTACGACTATAAAATTTATACAGAAAGAATATTAAATTCAAGACATCATCCATTTTCCTGCCGGATTTTATCCTCTCTATAAAATATGAACACGGTCATCTCCGCCAGCCGCCGCACAGACATACCGGCATTTTGCATGGACTGGTTTCTCGCCAGGCTCAAGCTGGGCAGTTTTCTTCTGACCAATCCATTCAACGGCCAGGTGCGCACGGTTAAAGCAGACAGGGACAGGGTTTGTGCGATCGTCTTCTGGTCAAAAAATTTCGGACCCTTGCTCGAAAGAGCCGGCGAATTGACTGGGTGGCCCTCTGTATTTAACTTTACCCTGAACAGTGAAGACCGGTTGCTCGAGCCCAGGGTTCCACCTTTGAAAGAACGTCTGGCCCAGATGCGAACGCTGGTTGAGCTTTACGGCGCCCGGGCAGTGCGCTGGCGCTTCGATCCAGTTGTTTTTTACCAGGTCGACGGCAGGGTGAAAGATAACCTGGGAGCCTTCGAATTTTTGCTCGATTTCGCCGCCGGCCTGAAAATCAAGAGTTGTACGATTTCTTTCATGGATCCATATCGCAAAATTGCGGCCCGCGAGAAACTCTTAGCCGGTTTCCGTTTTATTTATCCGGAGCCTGGATTGATGTTCGAGAAGGCGTCCTGGATGGCCCGGCGGGCCGCAGAGAGGGGAATAAAGCTTTTTACCTGCTGCGAAGCCGGGTTGTCGAGCATGGGAATTGAAAACCTCCGACCAGGCCGCTGCATCGACCACAGGCTTATCTCGCAAGTTTATGGCTGCCGTTTAAGCGGTAAGCCCGACACAGGGCAGCGCAGAAGCTCGGGCTGCCTCTGCCACCAGAGCGTGGATATAGGCTCCTACCGTGAGCAGCCCTGCCGGTGCGGTTGTCTGTACTGTTACGCCAACCCTATAGTCAAAGGGAGGGATTAAGTGAAAGGATGGATCGATCTCAGAAGCGATACGGTGACTGTTCCGGGTGAGCCGATGCGTATGGCAATGGCGCACGCGGAAGTCGGAGACGATGTCTACGGCGAGGACCCGACAGTCAACGCTCTGCAGGAGAAGGCTGCGCAAATATTCGGCCGGGAGGCCGCGCTTTTTGTTCCTACAGGCTCGATGGGCAATGCGGTATGTCTTAAGGTGCTTGCCAGCCCGGGCAGCGAGGTGATCTGCGACCGTTTGAGCCATGTTTACAACTACGAGCTTTCTTCCATGGCCGTGATCTCGGGCCTTATGCCCAGGGTGTTGGACGGGCCCCAGGGTGCGCCTGCCGCCGGGCAGGTCGAGGGAGCGATCCACCCTTCAATTTACTACGTGGCTCCTACAGGCTGCATAAGCCTTGAAAACACAGTCAACATGGCCGGGGGGCGTATTTTTCCTCCACAGAGAATGAAAGAGGTTGTGGCTTTGGCCCAAAAGCGGGGAATTCCGGTGCACCTGGACGGCGCGCGTATTTTCAACTCATCCGTGGCCCTCGGGATCGAGGCGGCCGAACTCACTGCCGGGATCGATTGCCTGATGTTCTGCCTTTCCAAGGGCCTGGGCGCTCCAGTCGGCTCGCTGGTAGTGGGTTCGCGGAAATTTATCGAGGAGGCGCGCCGTGTGCGCAAGCTGCTTGGCGGGGGTATGCGCCAGGTGGGGATTCTAGCCGCTGCAGGCATTTACGCCCTGGAAAACAATATCGACCGGCTCCGGGAAGATCACCGGAACGCCGCCAGGCTCGCCGGAGCGCTCTCTGAAATGGAAGGCCTCGAGGTGGACCCGGAAAAGGTCGAGACGAATATATTTTTTGTACGCACAAAAAAGCCGGCTCCAGGTGCGGAAGAGCTTTGCCGCCGGCTGGAGGCTTTTTCCGTGCGCTTGGATCCGGTTGGCTCAGACCTGTTACGGATTGTCACTCACCTGAATGTCTCATCCGGACAGATAGATCAGGCAATCGAGGCTTTCAGATCGGCTGTAAAATAAGAGAGCGGTGCGCGCTCCGAGCACGCACCGCTCTTTCTGTTACCCGGCGCTGAGAAAAGTCGCTCTACTCGTTCGGAAGTTGTTTTATATTGATACTGCCGGCTGAGGTTGAGAGGTCCAGCAGCGGCCCGCCGCTGCCCAGGCGACCTTCAAGTTTCCCTCGACCCACTTCCCCGGTTACTGTTATTGGAAGATCGGTGTTCACTTTGCCGGCGGAAGTTCTGGCGGAAATCATGGCCCCGCTCTGGCGCGGCAGGGATAGATCTATGTTGCCTGCGGAGGTGCTGAGCGTGCAATCCTCGGAAGGCGGCTGTAAGAATTCCACGCTGATCCCCCCTCCGCTTGTGCGGGCCGAAATATTTCCGCTCAGCTTTTGGACTGTAATAGAACCCCCGCTGGTCTTTAAGTTGTAGTTTCCGGCTGCGACTTCCACATTGATAGAGCCCCCTGAGGTGTGAAGGCTGCCATCGCCGGTCAACTCGCTGGCCTTGATTGGACCGCCCGAGGTGCTGGCATCGAAAGCTCCCTCGATCCCTTGCAGGTCAATCGAGCCCCCGGAAGTTTTTACGGTCATAGGGCCGCTGATCCTCTCGCAGGTTATCGAGCCCCCGGAAGTCTTAGCGTTGAGTGTGCCTGAAACCTGCTCGCATTTGACCGAGCCCCCTGAAGTTCTGCCATTTACCCTGCCGGACACAGAGCGGATCTCGATTGCACCGCCCCCTGTGTTAATATTCGGATTGAAATTTTCAGGTACCGAAATAGTGAAATTCAGACTGCTCCTGGATTCATCACGGACCTTGATCAGACCGAATAAAATTGGCTTGAGGTTGGATTTTCTTTCGGTCCGGATGAACAGGCTGTCCCCCAGCCGCTCGAAAGTCAGCTCGAAATTTTCCTCGATGTCTTTCGTCGACTCGATCTTCAGGTGAACATCGCTGCGGGAGGAGCCTTCCAAAGTGATGCTTCCCGCTTTATTGATCAAGGTCAAAGCTCCGCCCGGCCCAATGGGAAAGCTTTTTTCGAGAGTCTTGGCGCAGTATGCGCTGGAGAAGGCACAGACTATCAGGATAATAATGAGTCCGAGAATTTTACCACCGAAGGTTTTCATTCCTACCTCACTGTTGAATTGTGTGTGTTAAGGTTAATATTCCTGGGTTTCTTATCCCGAAAAAACAAGCAGGCGATTCAATCCTGAATGGTTTTTGAACAGGCCGCCTTACGTGCTTTGCCAGCCTTAGCCTGGAATAATGGCCGCCGTTTTTTTCTTTCACTCCACGGAATCTATCCTGATTCCGACGCCCGAGGTCTTGAGGCTCAAATAAGGTCCGCCGCTGCCCAGGGTACCCCCGAGCCGGCTTCTTTTAACCTCCCGGTCACTACTAACAGAAGGTTTGTTGTGACACTTCCTCCTGAGGTTTCCGTAAAGATACAGGCCCCGGTCTCGCACGGCAGGAAAAGCTTTATGCTGCCTCCGGATGTTCGCAGCTCGCAATCGCCTGATGGCGGTTCTCTCAGCTCGACCCTGATACCGCTCCTTGCGCCGGGCAGGCGGTTTTAGCCCGGAAAATTCATAAAAATTTTCCGTTCCCGTTTTTTGTAGGGGCGCACCCGCGTGTGCGCCCGATTACCATCGAAAAATTACCGAACGACGGGCGGACACATGGGTCCGCCCCTACGAGTTTTGTGGTAATTTGTGAATAATACGAGTTAGATAGAAAGATCCCCCTCTATAACTTTTTTGACGCTGCTGACGGAAAGATAGTTTCAACTTTTTATAACAATCTGGATTCTCCAATTATGCGGCCCGGAAGCTGAGGGAAATCTTGCCGTCAAGCGGATATTTTATTAAACTTGGTTTTTAAAGACGGATCAATTTTTAGCAGACTCAACCGGAGAGGTGTCCGAGTGGTTGAAGGAGCCGGTCTCGAAAACCGGTGTCGGCTTTGTCGACCCAGGGTTCGAATCCCTGCCTCTCCGCCATTTTTATTGCCCTGAATCCCTGCCACCTCGATTCTTTCCAATGCTTTGTTCTGTTTCTCAAGAACTGGTTTTCCCTCATGTGAATCTGGCATTGTCCACCGCATTAAGCGATTTATGCTAATATCATTCCCTGATCTGTGCAAAAAAAGCCCCGGTGCAAAATCACCAGGGCTTTTGGATAAATAAATGGTCGGGGCGACTGGATTTGAACCAGCGACCACTGGCCCCCCATGCCAGTGCGCTACCGGGCTGCGCCACGCCCCGACCGGTTTGAAATCGGGATGTTTTTTCTGTTTTCCTTTAAATTTATTGTCTGACCTTATACCAATTTATTTTTTTGCTTTTGAAATTACAAGAAAAATATCATTCCTTGATCAAGGCCTTCAGGTCTAAAAGCTCCTGGCGGATCTTTTGCAAGACCTGACGGTTCTTTTCATCCTGCGGCAGGGCTTCCTCGCTCTTTTTGCCCATCTGTTTCAACTGAGACAATTTCCGCATTGCCCCGTCGATAGTGTATTTCTCCGTATACAGCAGATGCTTGATCAACTGGATAATCTGGATATCACTCTTCCGGTAGGCGCGATTTCCGGCCCTGTTTTTGGTTGGGCTGAGCATTTTAAACTGCGATTCCCAGTAACGAAGCACATGCGACTTTAAACCGGTCAGCTCGCAGACTTCGCTAATCGAGTAATATTCCTTATCTTGTAACACTTTTGGCATAAGAGCTCCATTGTAACAGGTAAATGGATTTCCTTGGTCCAGGAGACACCTTTACTCGTATTCTTTTTTCAACTCTCTGTTCATCAGTTCGGTGATAGCCCCTTTGACCGAGTGTCCCTTGAACAGGATGCGGTAGACCTGCTCGGTGATCGGCATCTCGATACCGTGTTTGAGAGCCAGCCCGTAAGCGGACTCTGTTGTCCGGATACCCTCGGCCACAGTGCGCAGATTTTTGCAGATCTCTTCCAGGGTCTCCCCCCTGCCGATACGCAAGCCCACCTGACGGTTTCTGCTGAGATCACCGGTGCATGTAAGCACGAGATCGCCGAGGCCGGAAATTCCGGAGAATGTAGCTGCCTTGGCCCCGAGCGGTGTTCCCAGGCGAATGATCTCGACCAGGCCCCTGGTAATCAAAGCCGCGCGTGTGTTCACGCCCAGTCCTGCTCCCTCAATCATCCCGGTGGCGATAGCGATCACGTTTTTCAGGGCGCCTCCCAGCTCCACACCGGTCATGTCATCATTCTTGTAAACCCGGAAATAACGCGTGGAGAAGAGTTTTTGCACTAAATCGGCTGTATCCTCGTCCCCGGAAGCTGCGATAATCACTGTCGGGCGCTCTTTTGCCACCTCGACAGCGAAGCTCGGGCCGGAAAGGATGGCAAGACTGTATGCGGCCTCAGAGGGGAACACCTCACAGACCACCTCGCTCATCCGAAGAAAAGTTCCGGTTTCCAGGCCCTTGCTTGCACTGATAATAATTGTTTCCCTTGAGATGGACTCGACCATCCGGCCCAGCAAGGAGCGCATAAAATGGCTCGGGCAGACCATTACCAGCACCTCCGAGCCGCTGACACAACTGTCGAGATCCGTAAAGGCCCTGAGCTTAGGGTTCAATGATATTCCGGGCAGAAACAGCTCATTTTCATGAAAGCGATTGATCCCCTCGGCCACCTCGGGTTCGTAAGCCCAGAGAGATACATCCGGGCCCTTTTTAGCCAGCAGGTTGGCCAGAGTGGTACCCCAGCTTCCCGCCCCGATCACCGCTATTTTCAATGTCCAGACCTCCCCCCCCGGCTCAACCGTTTCTCCTCGCCCCGCAGCAGACGGGCGATATTTGACCTGTGGGTTAAAACCACCGCTAGCGCTATTATAATGCTGAAAGCCTGAATCACGCTAAAACCCGGCAGCTCGTGATCAACAGTGAAATAGACAAAGGCGGGCAGAAAAGCTGTCGCTGCCAGAGAGGCGAGAGAGACTATGCGAAAAACCGCCATCATTCCAAGCCAGACCGCCAGACTTAAAACTAAAGCCCAGGGGCAAATCGCCAGGAATACGCCTGTAGCGGTAGCCACCCCTTTACCCCCGCGAAACCTGACATAAGGACTGAAAATGTGACCGGCTACAACGGCGAAACCAAGTAAAACCTTGAGAATTATCCCGCTGCCGACTCCGGGGAGGGCAGGAATCCAATAAACCGGGGCGAAGCCTTTGAAAATATCGATCGCCAGAACGACTACGGCAGGCCATGCGCCCAGGACGCGGAACACATTAGTAGCGCCCAGGTTACCGCTGCCCTGTTCCTTGAGATTTACGCCGTAAAGGAGACGGCCCGCCACGTAGCTGGTGGGAAACCCGCCGATCAGATAAGCTGTTAAAGCCCAGAAAAAATAATTCACAGCTAGATTCCAACTTTTATTATGAGTAAGCTGGCGCCAAATGGGATTAAACTCTCTTCCGCTTTTGGCTCCGTTTAGAAAAGTTCAGTCTGATCGGTGTTCCGGGATAGGGAAAATTTTCGCGGAGCCTGTTAGTTAGATAACGCTTGTAATGCTCGGGAATCCTTTCCGGATCATTGGTAAATATCTCGAAAACAGGCGGCTCCGCTGCTACTTGCCGGCAGCCGAAGAATTTGATCCTTTTCCCGCCGACAGCCGGCGGGTGGAGGTTTTTAAGCGAAGACATTATGACTTCGTTCAGACTTTCTTGCGGGATTAGTTTCCGCCGCTCATCATAAATTTCAACCGCCAGTTGGAGCAGCTTGCCCACACGCTGGGAGGTTTTGGCCGAGATAAAAATTACAGGGATATATGCCAGGTGGGGATAATCCTTTTTCAGCTCTTTTTCCAGGTGTGCGGCGGTATTTGTATCTTTGTTGCTGACCAGATCCCACTTGTTCACAGCGAGGACCAGACTCTTCCCGTTCTCTATTGCGATACCGGCTATCCTGATATCCTGCCTGTTAGCGCCCTCGATGCCTTCGAGCATCAGCACAGCCACATCACAGCGCTCGATGGCGTTAATGGTTCGCAACAGGGTATAATATTCCACTCCCTCGGCAAATTTCATCCGTTTGCGCAAACCCGCAGTGTCGATAAGAACAAGCGACCGGCCGTGGTAACGGATCACCGTATCGACCGGATCTCTGGTGGTTCCCGGCACCTCGCTCACTAGCATGCGATCTTCGCCGAGAATCCGGTTAACCAGGGAGCTTTTTCCAACATTGGGCCTGCCGATTATTGCCACTCTCACTGCATCTGGAGGCAGTTCTGCGGAAACTTTCTGAGCAGGCAGGGAGTCAACAATCAGATCCAGAAGATTGCCAATGTTAGTGCCCCGGATGGCAGAAATACCAATTAGCTTTTCGAATCCCCAGCGATGAAATTCGGCCAGGGGCACTGTATCGCGGGCATCGATTTTGTTGACAGCCAGCACAACCGGCTTTCCGGTGCGCCGCAGCATTTCTACCAGGTCATCTTCCTCAGCGGTGGGTCCCTCTTTAGCATCGAGAATAAAAAGAAGAAAATCCGCCTGGTGGATAGCAGCTTCCACCTGGAACTGGATCTCCATCTCGAAACTCTCCAGGACCTCACTCAGTAATCCAGCCGTGTCAACCACCTCAAATGCCCGCCCATTCCATTCAACAGAGCCATACAGGCGGTCTCTGGTAACTCCCGGCATGCTGTCGACAATCGCCACCCGGCGGCCGATCAGGCGGTTAAACAGGGTTGATTTTCCTACATTCGGCCTTCCAATAATGGCTACTCTGGGAAGCGATCTCACTTTATCCTACGACTCTCTTATAATCTGACCAGCCAGACATCGCTTTTGTATTTTTCGACGATCGTATCCGCCACATCCCTGGCGCTATTATAGCCGTCATAGCGACCGATACGTACGCGGTACCATCTCCCGGACTCCAAATCGGCATCTTCCACCCGGGCCTGGTATCCTTTTCTCTCATAAAAGGATGCCAGTTTATTTGCATCCTCCCGCGTCTCCCACGCGGCCACCTGGATCGTATAAGTCCCAGGCGGATATGCAACTTTCTTCTTCACTACCGGTGTGGGTTTAACCTCCTCCTTTACCACTGCAGGCTCAGGCGTGGGTTCTGCTTTAACCTGCTGCTCGGGCTGAGGTGGCGGTGTCGGGGCAGGGGCAGGTTCCTTTTTGCCGCAGCCCCAGAAGGCGAAGAGCAGAATCAGACTGAAAATCAATGCCAGTTTTCTCATTGCACACCCCTTTGTTAAAAGGTCAAAGTGAATATAAAGAAAAAACCTGACTGAGGTACTTGATGTCAAATCTGCCTTGAAGCGCTCGATCGGAGCTTGTTTTCGGCAACAAGGGCCAAAATATCCGCTACCTCCTCGGCGGCAATCACAACAGCAGGCGCAAGTTTTCGGCGCAGGTCATCCAGATGCAGATCATCAAGAAAAAATCCGTTGTCATTAACCGCAAAGGCCGGGAGAAAGTATATATCTGCCGGAGCATCCCGCTCCAAGGCTTTTAGGATATCCCTGCCGGCCAGTAAGCCCGCCACAGTTATCGAGTCTCCCAAAAGGGAGTTTTCGACCACTGTCACCTCGAAATTGCCAGATACCCTGGACCTGAGCCGAGGAAGCAGGCGGTCCCGAATGATCGGAGCATAAAGCGGCCCAGTCACAATCCTGTAGCGGCACTCGGGATCAGAGGGCGACATTCTCTTCGGTCTGAGGGCTTTCTCGATCGAATCCAGGGAGTGACGGATAAGGCCGACCCCGTTCTCGAGCTGGGGGTAGCCCTCGTAAGCCCGGGCGGATGGTATCTGTCGTCGGGCCAGCAAGTAAAACTCATCAGCGGCAAATACAAACCGTCCGCCCCGCTGTCTGAGATACTCCTTCTGTAATTTATGAATCAGTTTCAGAGTGGAACCGGCCACCTTGGGAGTAACCGCTTCGAGCTCTGCCAAACCCTCACGGTGGGCGCTCAAACCAACCGGCACCACAGCCAATGAAACAGCCCCCGGCCCCAGTCCGGCCAGGTCGCTGACAGTCTTTTCTAAAACCGAACCGTCATTTATTCCCGGGCAAAGAACAATCTGGAAGTGCAGGCTGATTCCCCCTTCAGCCAGCCTTCTTAAAAGATGCATCACTTCTGCCGGGCCCGGGCATCCCAGCATTGCAGCCCGAATTTTCGGATCTGTCGCATGTACCGAAATATAAAGCGGTCCCAATCCCATCCGGATAATACGGCCGATATCGTGTTCTCTCAAGCTGGTGCCGGTTATATAATTGCCCCGCAGGAAACTGTAGCGGTAATCCTCATCCTTAATGTAAAGCGACTGCCGAAGTCCTGACGGGAGCTGGTCGATAAAACAGAATATACACTTGTTTCGGCACCTTAATAAAGGCCCCTCGTCAACACTCCCCCCGAGGGGCTGTCCGGCCTTTCTTTCGACTGTCAGGACCCGGCGCTGCGATGATCCTCGAGTGAGGAGCTCCAGCTTAAAAAGAGAATCGGCAGTAAGAAAGCGAAAATCAATAAAATCTTCAACCGCCTGACCGTTAATCCTGACAATTTGATCCCCGGCGGAGAGTCCAAGCTTATCAGACAGGGACCCTTTCTCTACCCGGATAACTCGAATCATATTTGTTTTACTATACCTCAGAGTTAAAACATCGTCAAGAAAAACATCAAAAAATGATTTATAAGCGCTTGCAAAAAGCCGTTAAGAGTCAATTTTACGATGTTCGGGTAAACTTCGTGCCTGGGGAAGGCCTTTTATGTGTCAGTTTTCTTTGGGCAGATCGAGAATCCAGAGATCGTAATTGCCGCTGAGCGAGGAAGCATAGATAACTTTTTCACAGTCCGGAGAAAAACGCGGAGAGATAGCTCCGGCGTGTTCATTGGTCAGGGGGCGCTCATAATTATCGTTCAGCCGGTGAAGCCAGATCTCGCCCCCGCGCACCATCACGATCAGTTTTCCATCCGGGCTCACATCCGCATCCTCCGCGCCGGGATCTGTCAACTGGATTACAAAACCATTTTTCAGGGAGAGACGGTAAATCGCGGGCTGGGTATGCCGGTATGAGGTAAAAAGGATTTCCTCTCCATCCGAAAACCAGCGTGGAAACATGGGCTGGTGTTCCGGGCCCAGGATTTCCAACGGTTCAAGGCCCCGCTCGTCAGCATCGAGCGTTTTCAGGCTTAGACGCTTACCCTGTTTAGAGACATAAACCACCCGGCTGTCCACAGGCGAGAAGGCGGGCATCCAATCTGAAGCGGTATCTGAGGTTAGTTTAACGGCATTCAGCGGCTCCGGACCTTCTGTGAGGTCAACGAGCCATAGGTTACGTCCTCCGGTTCTCTCGCTCCAGAAAACCAGTTTATGCCCATCAGCCGACCAGCTCGGCGCCATGCCTCCCTGGTAAGTGATCCGGCTTACAGCCCTGTTGGCTACTGAAGCGATTAGAATTTCAGGCTCTCCGAAGCGGAAAGAGGTAAAAGCCGCTCGGGTCCCCTGGCGAGAGAACTCTCCTTCCCAGTCGTTGCGCTCGGAAAGGGTAAACTGAACCGGCCGCACGATCACCGTGACATTGGTTTTCGCCCTTGCAATAACGGAGTCGCCGAGCACGGCCTCGCAAGTCAGCTCATGTCGGCGGTAGCTCAAATCGGTGATATTCCTCTTCAGACCCTCGCCGAGCTGCCCATCCACATCGGAAGACCAGCGGAATAACACATTTCCCTCCGGGGCCGGGAGGCTGTCATTGTTCCAGATTGCCCGGCAAAGCAGGTTCTCATTCTGATAGACAACTTCTCCGGGTGCTGGACTGATAATTTCCAAGGCACAGCAGGCAAGCCTGACATCCCACCATAGCAAAAGGGACAAACAGAGGACCGGATGAAAAACAGCCGCCTTTTGCAGCGGGGGTGAAAACAGCGTTACTTTCAAGGGTCAATAAACCTTTCCCAGGACTTCGTTGGTGAGGTTGAAATAATCCTCTGCCCCGGTGCTGTTGATTGCGTATTCAAAAATAGTCTGGCCGTAGCTTGGGGCTTCACGAAGCCTGGTATTGACTCTGATCACTGTCTCAAACATTTTTTTTGGAAAGTGTTTGAGCAAAATTGAGTAGATTTCCTGGGAGAGGTTCGTGCGGACATCGTACTGGGTCGACAAAATGCCCATCAGTTCCAGATTGGCTTTGGCATAGCGTTTGATTTCCCGCATCAACTCGATAGTATGCCTGGCGCCGTTCATGGCCAGGTAATCCATGCTGACCGGAATTATCACCTTATCCACCAGCGCCAGGGTGTTGATATTGATCAAGTTCCGACTGGGGGCGCAGTCGCAGATCAGAAAATCAACATTGCGCAAGTCGCTCAGGGCATTGCGCAGGATAAACTCTCGACCGTCGCGGTTGGCAATCGCCAGCTCGGTTTCGTTAAGTTTTCGCCCTCCGGAGGTGACCAGGAACAAATTAGGGCGAACCTGTGTTACAGTCGTTTTTCCGGTTCGCAGGAGATCGGAGAGGCTTTTCTCCGCTTTTACTGGAAAAACCAGGCCAAGATCGCCGTGCGGATCACAGTCAATAAGCATAACACGCTTGCCGCTGAGAGCCAAACCGTGTCCGAGATTGATCGCCGTAGTCGTTTTTCCAGTTCCACCTTTGGAAGTGATAATGGCGATTTTAATCATTGAGATCCTGATTCTTGACCTGGTACGGGGAAAAGGTATGGCGCGATACCAAAGATCCTCACTGGTTGAGAAACTACTTGCGCTTTTCCTTGATAATCTTGATCGCTTCGTTGATTTTCAGACTGGCTTTGGTCAAGTCCATAGTACCGACGTTTTCTGAAAGAGATTCCTGAAAATTCTGTACCCGATAAGGTTTCTTTTTCAGCTGCTTGACCCGGAACTTTTCATAACGCTCTTTGTTCACGGTCTTCCCGTCTGATTGTTTAAAATGCGGGTTTACAACAGTCAGAGACCGGGAAAAAAATGTTCCTTCTTCCTTTGTTTCCATCAAGGAGATTTTCTGGCTGCTGACAAATTGTGGTGAGGAGAGTTCCTTAGCCTGGCGGTACATTAAGCTCGCCTTTTCAGGCATGCCTTTTTTGTCGTAAAGTATACCCAGATTGTAATAAACCTTGGGATTGTCCTGCTGGTACTTGAGCACTGTTTCGAAACAGGAGACAGCCATGTCGATCTCATCGATCTTATTGTAAGCCTCGCCAAGCAGGAACAAGGCTTCCGGATTGTTGGCTTCCAGCTCATCGGCTCTTTTTAAAACGCTGATCGACTCGCTGTACAGGCCCCTCCGGTATAAGATCTGCCCCAGACTGAAATAGCCCTT
>DATKXY010000241.1:0-10619 GCA_035528795.1 archaeon
CGCAGCGGATCTTGTCACCTCGCGCTACTTCGAGATCACCCGCAACCGGGCGGGCTATGTCTACAGCCGCTCGGAGTGGGACAACGAGCGCGCCGCCTGGTTTGCCTTTGTCACCCGCTGGGACAACGCGAACCACCAGCACTACGATATGAATTCCTTCCTTTTCTGCGCTTTCGGAGAGGAACTGGCCGCCCACAGGAATATCTTTCCTTACACGCACGAGCATCACGGGGTGGATTTCGAGCACAACCTGGTGGTAGTGGATGAGGGCGGGATGCCGGCCCACGACCGCACCACCTCCTGCGGCGATGACTGCTCCCTGGACGGCCTCTTGACCGGGCTAGGCCTGGGGCATTTCGCGGACTATGTGCGCGGCGACGCCAGCTTCTCCTACCAGGACCGCTCGGATCCGAACACCCTGCCGGCAGAGCGCGCCGATAGATATTGCCTGTTCGCCAAGCAGGGCCCCAATCCCTATCTGGTAGTGGTAGACGATATCCAGAAAAGCGGGCTCGAGCACGACTACCACTGGCAGTGGTATACTCCGGCTAAAAGCCTGAGCGGCGCCGGAACACTGGCTGACCCGCTGGTGATCGAAGGGGAGAATGCAGGAGTCTCGATCGGTTTTCTCGAGCCCGGGAAGCCGGATTTCGATTTCCAGGTGGTAAAGGGCGGGAGCACGCGCTATCCTCTGGAGGTTGGCCTCGTTCGGGTGAACCAGCGTGGTGTGCGCGTGCGCTATGCGGCCCTGGCCGCAGCCTGGGAAAAGGGCAAAAACGCTCCTGTTTTCAAAAGAGGTCCCGCTGTGGAGGGGAATCCCAAGGCAGTGAGCCTGGTAGTTGAAGGGGACTCGTACACTGACCTGCTGGTCTGGCAGCCTGAGGAGTCCACCGATTGCGTGGGCCTGCAGTTGTCCTGCGGCGAGCTTGCCACAGATGGTCTTTTAAGCCACGTGCGCACGGACCGCACAGGGCAGGTTACAGGCTATGTGCTCGGAGATGGAAGGTCTTTAAGTTTCGGCAGCCAGACCCTGGTCCGGGCGGATGAACCAATGAGCGTCTCAGCGGACACTGTCAGGGTTTTTGCCACCGGGAGAAGGAGGGCGCGCGAGGACCTGCCGCCGCTCTCAGCCAGGGGCAGGGTGTGGCTTCCGCATCCGCGCACGGCCATTTTTGCCGATGGCGAGCCGGTAAAACCCCTGATGGCCCAAGGCCGCATGGCCCTGGTGGGTGAATAGGTCGGACTGTTAAACTTTTTTTCTGTGTCAAACCGAACAGTAAATCAACCGCGCAATACTGCTCGGGAGTGGTAATCTTTCAAGGGCGGCTAGCCGGCCGCCCTCTTGCGCAGCTTGTCTTAAATTAAATATTTCCTTGTCAATAGCAAAACCCGTAAAGGAGGTCGACGGATGGCTTTTCCGTGTAAGAAAATTCGCTCAGCATATCTTTTCCGCTTTTTTATTCCGCTCCTGATTTTCTGGTGTTTTGACTCACCAGCGTCTGCCGGTCCGCAGGGTTCGGCGGATAAGATCAAGGTCATAATCGATACGGACATTGCCGAGGATATCGACGATATCCTGGTGACAGCTTTTGCCCTGAACAGCCCTGAGTTCGAGGTCCTGGCGATCACTACAGTGGATGGAGGGGTCTGGGCGCGCACGCGAGTGGCCAGGAAAGCGGCGAGGCTGTTCGGCAAGCCCCAGGTACAGGTGGCTGCAGGCTATGTGAGGAATATCCCGCTGGATGATATTGAATACAAGGGTTTCGAGGGCGGGGTGAGATACGGCGAGGTCGCTCCGGATGAAGAAGGCCTGCCGCCGGCTTCCCTGCTGAAAGCGGATGAGCTGATCGCCAGGCTGGCCATGAAATATCCGGGCGAGGTGACTGTGCTCACTATCGGCTCCATGGCCAATATCGGCCAGTTCCTGGTGCGCTTCCCTGAGGCTGCGAAAAAGCTTAAACGAATTGTCACCAATGGCGGGTATCTGAGTCCGGACGGTAAGGAGCAGAGTATCGGCTGGAACCTGCGCTACGATCCGATAGCGGCAATGATCACCGCGCGCTCGGAAGTGCCCTGGGTCCTCCTGTCCGAAGGCGCCTCGCGCTATGCCAGCCCCCGGAAAGAAGATATCGAGCGGATCAGAAATAAAAAAATCCCCTCGACAGAGCTTCTGGTCCAGGCGATCCACTGGTGGAGAACAAACAAGACCGATGCCACCAGTCTGCCCCATGTTTCAGACCTGAATGTGTTCGCTTACCTTCTGGGCCTTTTACCTACCGAGCGGGGGAATGTGTTTATCGAGATCGGTCCGCAGGGCACCCTGCCGGGATTCAGGATCGATCCGGACCCCGAGGGCAGAATCGAGTTCGGCCGGGTGATACCAAAGGAGAAAGCGGAGTCCCTGCGCGAGCTCCTTATCGAGCGGCTGGTGACTCCGCCTGAATTGGACGAAAGGATGAGTCTCGACCGGTAAGCCTGGGAAAAAACCGTTTGGTCCACAGCGTAAAACAGCCGGCTGAAATCTGGAGGCGGACATCTGATCGCCCCCCGGGGATGAAAATCGATTTACACATCCCTTTGTTAATTATTTTTACACCAAAGGAAGGTGGCTGGATGAATTTTTTCCACAACTTTCGCCTTTCGGCATGTATCGGATTGTTTCTTTCGCTCATCGTCCCTGCGCACGTTCTTTCCCAGGCGGCTCCTGGTCCGCTAAGTTCAAAAAATAACGGGACAGGCCGAAGCTCGAACCAAGAAACTAAAAAGCTTAAAATAATTATCGATACGGACATCGGCGAAGACATTGACGATATCCTGGTAATTGCATTCGCCCTCAACAGCCCGGAGTTCGATGTGCTGGCGATCACTACCGTGGATGGCGGTGTCGGGGCCCGGTCGCGGATCTCGCGGCGGTTGACCAAAGCTTTCGGCAAATCCGAAATCCCGGTTGCTGCAGGCTATGTCTGGGACATGCCGCTTGCGGATTCCCCAATTACCGGGACAGGCGGGGTAACGCAAGGGGATCTGGCCCCGGATGAGAAAGACCTGCCCCCTCCAAGCCCATTGCGGGCGGATGAGCTGATCGCCGGACTTGCCGGAAAGTATCCCGGAGAGGTTTATCTCCTGGTGCTTGGCTCTTACGCCAATATCGGCCAGTTCCTGGTCCGTTATCCTGAGGCCGCCGGGAAGCTCAAGGCGATTGTGACGAGCGGAGTTTTCATGGATCCCGGTCCGGTTACCTCAGGCGAAAAGATACCCGACTGGAATTTCCGCTACGATCCCCTGGCAGCGGCGGTTATCATGCGCTCGGAAATACCCTGGGTAATTACTCCCTCTTCTATGCTACGTCATGCCGGCGGGCTTCCCAGGAAGGAAGTGGACCGCCTGATCGAGGAAGGCCTGGTAGCCCGGACTACAAATCATGCCGCCGCGATCCCCTGGGAGGATGTGGACCGTATTCGCCATGCGGGTTTGCCGTCCACGGACCTGCTGGCCCGGGCGATCGACCTCTGGAAAAAGAACAAGCCCGATGCCGCAGATTACCCGACCCTGGCCGATCTCGGCGCTTTTGTCTATGTGCTCGGAGGCTGGGCCTCGACTGTCAGGGGCAATGTGTATTTCAGCGTGCCCCCACGCGGAGTGCTCCCCGGTGTCCGGGTGGAGGTGGACCCTCAAGGCAGGGCTTCGATTGCCGAGGAGGTCCCCGAAGACCTGGGCCCCGAATTATACAAGCTGGTCATCGAGCGCCTGCTAGCCCCTCCGCAGACCCGGGAAAAATAATACATACCTTTGTCGCAGATTAAATTCCGTTTTCGACTCTCGATCCTTTTATTCTGTGTAATTACAGGGCTGAGGATGCAGAACAGTCATTCGTTTGTCTGGAAAAGGGGCTTGCCATGCTGACCGGTCGGGAAGTGGTCAAGAGCGCAATCAGGTTCGAAAGCCCCGGCCGGCTGCCTTTCGATTTCCCCCCGCAATACGGCTCCGATTTCTCCTGGACCGGCATGACCCCGTCGCCTGATCACCGGCCTTCCGGCGGTGTGGATGAATGGGGTGCGGTCTGGGAAAATATCGGGGTTTCCAAACTGGGTGAAGTTAAGCTGTTTCCCCTGCCAGACTGGAGTTTTTTCGCTGAGCTTAAAATCCCGGACATACACGAGCCCGCACGCTGGCTGGAGCTCGGCTCGGCGAGAGAAAAAGCCGGTGAAAAATTCCTGCTGGGCCAGGGCGTCTCGATTTATGAAAGAGTGCATTTTATCCGCGGCCTGGAAAACACCTGGGCGGATATCTATCAGAACCCCGTTCAGCTTTGTAAGCTTATCGATATCCTGGTCGGGATGAACCTGGCGGCTATTGAAAAGTATTCCAGGGCCGGGGTCGACGGTTTCTTTATCCTCGATGACTGGGGCCTTCAGGACCGCCTGATGGTTTCCCCTGCCTGCTGGCGCGAAATCTGGAAGCCCCGTTACAGGCGCATTTTCAGGGCAGCGCACGATGCCGGCTTATTCAACTTCCTGCATAGCTGCGGCTATATCGTGGAAATCCTGGAGGACCTGATCGAGGCCGGGCTGGATGTAATCCAGATCGATCAGCAGGAGAACATGGGCCTCGAGCTTCTGGGCCGGCGTTTCGGAGGCCGCCTCACTTTCTTTTCCCCGGTGGACATCCAGAAAACCATGGCCCGGGGGTCCCTGGACGAGATTCGCAGCTACTGCCGCAGGATGGTTGAATGCCTGGGCCGGCCTGAGGGCGGTTTTATCCCCAAGTGGTACGACGACCCTGAGGGAGCCGGCCACCGCTGGGAGGCTGTCCAGGCAATGTGCAATGAATTCTTGCGGATCAGCAGGGAGAAGTATGGAGCCCGGGATGCAGGGGAAAGCTCCGGCTGACCTTGAATGGCAGCTACTCTGATAGATTTTTTCAAGCCGTTATTAGCCCGGATTATTTATAAACTTCCCTGTCCTCTCACGGACACAACGAAGTATGAACATCCTCAGGTAACTTGTGCCGAAGCGGTAAATGGACAGAGTCCTTGGGCTTGAAGTATTCAGCACCTTTTGAGGTGTGGATGTTATAAGTGCGAATTAAACAGACCGGCTTTGTCAATTTGTCGCTGTTCCCAGGTTAGTCCGACATTTCCCGGATGAAATTTGAATCAGATAAAAAAACGGGACTATTGAAAGTCCCGTTTAGTTTGTTTCAAGAGAATATCAGTAAGAATTCTAGCAATCGGCTCTATCTTTTCTTCCCGGTTTTGGCTGCAGCCTTTTGGGCGGCAAGGGCCTTGGCCTGCTCTAAAGCGGCATTGATATCTTTTTCAGATGCCGCTATCTGCTGGACCAGTGAAGAATTGTTATAGACATCGACAAAGGCTTCGTTGTTCAGATTGTCCTGCACTTGGTTCACTTTGCTTTCGTAATCGGAACAGAGTTGCTGGTAGTTCTGACTGACTTCGGAGCCGAGGAGACTGATGTTCTCAGGAACAAGGAGGGCTTTCAGTTTTCCCAGTTCATCGCTCAGGCTTGCCGCAATCTGCTGGGCAGTTTCCCGGCCCTTCTTTTCCACTGCAGCTTTGAGAGCATCCATGTCAGCGGTGATTGAATCAGCGAGAGCAGTCGCTTTTCTGTACTTCTTCTGATCCATCAGATTCTGAAGCTCTGCCATTTTTTTGGAAATCTTTTCATAATCGGATTGCGCGAAAATACTTGCTCCCCTTGTTTCGCAAGTCCTGAAATCGCTCTGAAGGGCGTTTACTTTTTCAGTTGGCGGCTGAGCACACCCGCTAATAAAAAGAATGACTCCCAAAACTGCTGCGACTGCGAAACCGCATAGATAGCATTTGGCTTTCATAGCCACAACTCCTATGATGAAGATTAGAAAAAGCCCCATGATGGGGGGAAAAAGGACAAATAGAAAATAAGAATATGGCTAGTAAAAGACAAGGAAATTCCGACAAGAAAATCACGTCAAACAAACATTATAATTGAATTTGCCGGAAATGGCCCCCGGCTTTTGAAGGATTGACCGGCTTTTTTGCCGACATTCCCTAAAGCTCTGACAAGTTAGAAATGCATAGTAGCTTGCACACATAAAATGACTGAAAAAGTCCAAGCTGCTGACAATAGGCTATAGCCTGCAAGCTGTAGGGGTACAAAATCAAACTTACAGAGTATTGTTTACAATCGATAACCTGGACAAAGATGGAAACCTTGGATTGCAATCCTATAGTCTACAGCCTTTTTCCTTATAGCCTGTAAAACATGAACCGGTCGGACAAAAAAGACTCAACCATGTAAATCAAACTTGTCACTGTACTAGATGAAAATGGATACGAACGCTTTGGAATAGCACGGAAAAACGAACCCTTGACAGATAGATATATACTATTAAATTTTATAACTACGTATCAACAAGTTAGATCATTAAAATCAGCATTTGACTCTGTCCCCGCAAAATCTGATTTCTCAATCTCTTTTTCGCTCACAGAGCCACCTTTGAAACGTTAAAAAAACCCAAGGAGATTTTTTTACCTGAAACCCTCTCTCGTCTGGATTTTTAATTTCACAAAGAATTTCGTGAATCCGTTTTCACGAGTTTAATTCCACAGAGTTGGCCGCATATGCCGATTTTTTCGCTGATTTTATGACTTGCGGCTTGATCAGGTTTGCTCATTAAAATTAATTTTTTTCTTCACGGGAAAATCACCGATTTACTTCCGGATAGCACGACTTATGCCAATAGGAGAACAGCTATGGGCAAAAGAATGATAACTGTAGACGGTAATACTGGGGTTTCCAACGTGGCGCACGCTACCAATGAGGTGATCGCCATTTACCCGATTACTCCTTCCTCCTCGATGGGAGAGATCGCTGATGCCAAATCAGCGGCCGGGGAGACAAATATCTGGGGTACCGTACCGACAGTGACAGAGATGCAGTCCGAGGGCGGCGCATCCGGGGCGGTGCACGGAGCGCTGACCACAGGCGCGCTCACCACTACTTTCACCGCTTCCCAGGGTCTGTTGCTGATGATCCCGAATATGTTCAAGATCGCCGGCGAACTGACCCCCACGGTGTTCCATGTCTCGGCTCGCTCCTTAGCCTGCCAGGCCCTGTCCATTTTCGGAGACCACTCGGATGTAATGGCCACGAGATCTACCGGTTTCGGGCTTATCTGCTCGAACAGCGTCCAGGAAGCCCAGGATATGGCGATGTTCGCCCAATCGGCGGCCTTGCGTTCGCGCGTGCCTTTCGTGCATTTCTTCGATGGCTTCCGCACCTCCAGCGAGGTCCAGAAAATCGAGGAACTGACCAAGGATGAGATGCGCCAGATGCTCGATGACGAAGTGATCGCCGAGCATCGCGCGCGGGCCCTTTCGCCGGACCACCCCACTCTCAAGGGCAGCAGCCAGAACCCGGATGTATATTTCCAGGGACGCGAGACTGTTAACAAATATTACCTCGCCGCGCCAGGCATTGTCCAGGAGGAAATGGATAAGTTCTATAAGATTACCGGCCGGCGCTACAACCTGTTCGACTATGTGGGTGCTCCGGATGCCGACCGGGTGGTGATTATGATGGGCTCAGGGGCCGAGTGCATGCAGGAGACTGTGGAGTACCTGGCAGGCCTTGGCGAGAAGGTGGGCCTGGTCAAGGTTCGACTCTACCGTCCATTTTCGCAAGAGGCACTGGCCGAAGCGCTGCCCGCTACAGTGAAAAAGATCGCTGTGCTCGACAGGACAAAGGAGCCAGGCGCCCAGGGCGAGCCGCTGTATGTCGATGTCCGCACCGCAGTCGGGGAGGCACTGAGCGCAGGCCAGACCGCTTTCAAAGAGTATCCGAAAACAGTTGGCGGGCGCTACGGACTCGGTTCCAAAGAGTTCAGCCCTGCCATGGCCAAGGCGGTCCTGGACAACCTTTTGCAGAATAAGCCCAAGAACCACTTTACTGTCGGGATCACCGATGATGTGACCCACACGAGCCTGGATTGTGACGAGACCTTCACCACTGACCAGAGCGGTGTCCACCGGGCCATGTTCTATGGGTTGGGCGCGGATGGAACAGTGGGTGCGAACAAGAACTCGATCGTCATTATCGGTGAGAACACGGACAATTACGCCCAGGGCTATTTTGTCTACGACTCGAAAAAAGCGGGCGCGATAACTGTGAGCCACCTGCGGTTCGGCAAGAAGTTTATCAGGAGCACCTATCTGCTTGATCGGGCTAACTTCATAGCCTGCCACAACTTCTCGTTCCTCGAAAAGTACGATATGCTCTCCAATGCCGAGCAAGGGGCCACATTCCTGCTCAACAGCCCATTTGACAAAGACGAGATCTGGGACAAGCTGCCGCGTGAGGTGCAGAAGCAGATTATCGATAAGAAGCTCAAGTTTTACGTGATCGACGCAATTAAACTGGCCGAAGGGCTCGGGCTCGGCGCGCGTATCAACACTATCATGCAAGCCGCCTTCTTTGTCATCTCAAAGATCCTGCCGGCTGATGAGGCAATTGCCCAGATCAAGAAATTCATCCTGAAGAGCTATGGTAAAAAAGGCGAGCGTGTTGTCAACATGAACTACGCTGCAGTGGATGCCGGAATTAAGCACATCCAGGAAGTCAAGGTGCCCGCTAAGGTGACAAGCTCGATCTCCATGCCGCCTCCAGTGCCTAAAGACGCGCCTGAGTTTGTCAAGGTGGTAACCGGGACAATAATCTCCGGGAAAGGAGATACTTTGCCGGTTTCAGCTATGCCCGCAGATGGTACTTTCCCATTGGGCACCACCAAATATGAGAAGCGCAATATCGCGGTGAATATACCCTCGTGGGATCCGAATACCTGTATCCAGTGCGGCCAGTGCTCCTATTACTGCCCGCACGCCACGATCAGGATCAAGGCCTACGATCCGAAGCACCTGAAGAATGCGCCTGCGACATTCAAGTCCGCAGATGCCAAAACCAAGGCCTTCGCCGGACTCAAGTTCACTGTCCAGGTAGGGCCCGAGGACTGCACCGGCTGCGGGGTGTGCGTGGAAATGTGTCCGGCTATCGCCAAGGATGAACAGGGCAACAAGACCGACCGCCATGCGATCAACATGACCCCTCAGCTACCCTTGCGCGAAAGCGAAAGCGAAAACTGGAATTATTTTCTTTCCATACCGGACACCGATCCCTCCCTGTACAATATCGGCACTATTAAAGGCAGCCAGTTCGTTCCGGCCATGTTCGAGTACTCCGGAGCCTGCGCCGGCTGCGGCGAGACACCATACGTGAAGCTCTTGAGCCAGCTTTTCGGCGACCGGGCCCTGATCGGCAATGCCACGGGCTGCTCCTCGATTTACGGCGGCAACCTGCCTACGACACCTTACACCACCCGGGCCGACGGCCGCGGGCCGGCGTGGTCCAACTCCCTTTTTGAGGACAACGCCGAGTTCGCTTTCGGCATGCGGCTGACTGTCGATAAGCTTAATGTTTACGCCAGGGAATTGCTCGGAAAACTGAGAGATCAAGGCATCGCTAAAGAGCTGATCGCAGAAATCCTCCAGGCTGACCAGTCGGCTCAGGAAGGTATCGAGACCCAGCGCAAGCGGGTGGAAGAGCTGAGGAAAAAGCTCTCCGGCAAAGAGAACGTGGATGAGGTCAAAAGGCTTCTGCCGGTAGCGGATTTCCTGGTCAAAAAGAGTATCTGGGCAGTGGGCGGTGATGGCTGGGCATACGATATCGGCTACGGCGGCCTGGACCATGTGGTGGCCTCGGACAAGAATGTCAATCTCCTCGTGCTTGATACCGAGGTCTACTCGAACACCGGCGGGCAGATGTCCAAGAGCACTCCGCTGGCGGCAACCGCCAAGTTCGCTGCAGGCGGCAAGCCCGTGGGCAAGAAAGACTTAGGCATGATGGTTATGTCCTACGGCAGTGTCTACGTAGCCAGTGTGGCCATGGGAGCAAATCCCACTCAGGCGGTGCGGGCCTTTATGGAAGCTGAATCCTACGACGGCCCTTCGCTTATTATCGCCTATTCGCACTGTATCGCCCATGGTATCAACATGACCAAGGGCAATGAGGAGCAGAAAAAGGCTGTAGCCAGCGGAAGCTGGATCCTTTACCGGTACGACCCGAGAAGGGCTAAAGAGGGCAAGAATCCGCTCCAGCTCGACTCCAAGGATCCCACGATCAGTGTGGAAGAATACGCCAATGGTCAGATCCGCTTCAAAACTCTCAAGAGCAGCCATCCGGAGAGGGCCAAAATGCTGATAATCTTGGCGGAGGAGCAGGCCAAGTCCCGCTTCCGCTTTTACAAGCAGCTTGCAGCTCTGGAGTGGGACGGCAAAGAATAAGCCGCCGGTGAGCCACTGGATGGCTCAAGCAGAGCAGGGAAAGAAAACAAAAAAGCCGGGGATGTCCCGTTAGGGGATGCCCCTGGCTTTTTCGTTTAATCGAAATGAACTTCTCGAAGCTCTGTTTCCGGGTAGCCTGCTGCTGATCTTATACCAATTTGCGTTCAAGATGAGTTTTAATTATATTTGAGGTACAACCCTTTTATGGGAGGTGCCTCTATGAGTAGACGTCCTCGAAACATGCCTGAGTTAACCGAGGCAGCGTCAGTTAAAGCGGTTGAAACGA
>DATKXY010000242.1:0-17614 GCA_035528795.1 archaeon
TGGTCCTTTAAGACCGAGTATGTAGTCTGGTTTGGTTCCCTTTAGGTACCCCAAATTGTTGCTATCTTTAAGGTTAGCACGCATATGAGATTCTTAAAATCTTTGGGTACCACCGGTCGATCCTTTTTATTTTCATATGAGAATAAACCGAACCATATCATTTTAAAAAAACAATCTTCCGACTTATGAGTTCTTGTTTGAGGTTCCTGCAAACGCTTTATTACCGGAAAACTTCTGCAGCCTATCGGTTTATAAATTATTCGGGCTAATAAGTATTTTCAGGTAAAATTCTTTTTAATCGGAAAAATCGTTTTCGCTCCGGAACCGGATGCCCTGTTTTTAAACAAGAGTTGTAACTCTGTCCGGGTTAAATTTCCTGGCCCAATGTCTGAAGGATGATTCCAAGTTGCTTCAAGGCTCCATAAATTTACACTACTATATTATCTCTCTTCACCAAAAAGTCAATACAAGATCAATAAGAATGATATCGTTTTATCTTGACATTATGATTGCATTGAATGTACTAATTTTATGTTCTCCATAAAGTTTCTGACTTTATTCAATCGGTTTTCTGAATAAGATTATTGAATTGAAATTAATGCATAGCTGCATAAATTTTTAAAAAATGCAATTTTTTAATCATCATTGAGAGTAAATTTTTTCATCAAGTATCTTACGAAGTGACGAGGTTACTTATGAAGAAAATTATTGTTTTCTTCCTTGTCGTATTGCTTGATCTCCCTGCTTTTGCCGAAAATTATCTTCTCAACGGCGGACAGGAGTCACAAATCAACTACAAGATGGTGCAGAAAATACAGCCGTCATCGAACGCTCTTAAGCTGTTACTCAGTTATGTAATTCCGGAGTCATACAAATCGCCGACTTATAACCAGAGGATCACAAATTTAGATTTCAACTTTTCACCCGAACCGTTGAACCGGATTGACAAAAGCGACCGGCGCGGCAACAAAGTAATCGAAGTGATCTGGGAAGCTCCATTGAGGCCTGTCACAACGACTATCAACCTGAGCGCAGCCAACAGCGTGAAGCTGCAGACATTGAATTCAAATGCACCTTTTCCTCCAGAAAATCTGCCGGAAGAGGTCAAAGCGTACCTGGAGGCAACCGAACAGGTAAACAGCAATGACAGAGAGATCAAAGCCAAAGCCCTTGAGCTGACCCGTTCGTCGGAAACGGAATTCGACGCCGTACAAAAGGTATTGACCTGGGTTGTGGATCACCTGCACTACGTGCTGACCCCGCCGAGCTACAGCGCCGCCTACAGCTTTAACAGCGGCAAGGGCAATTGCCAGAACTACTCTCATCTGGCTGCGGCTTTGATGCGAGTGGTTGGCATTCCGGTCCGCATAGTCAATGGAATATCCCTGGATCAACCCTATGATATCGATTTGGGAAACGACATCCTGACCATGAAAATGGCCCAGGGTCGGCACTCGTGGATCGAAATCTATTTCCCCGACCTGGGCTGGATTCCTTTCGACCCGGCAGGAACCGAACTGTTTGTCAGCAATCGGTTCATCCGGGTAGAGGTTGGCCTGGACAACGAGGAAAGCTGCCAGGATGGTCTCATTCGCTGGTCCTATACCAAAGGCACCACCGGCAAGCCATCGCTCGAGGAAAACATTGACGCTGAGTTCATTGCCGACCGTGTGGCTCTCCTGGGACAGAAAACGAACTATGGCCCTCGCGAATTATTGCTCAGTCCAAGGATTACAGCCGGTTTTACAAAAATATCAGCTCCGCCCCTCCCGCCGCCCCCCGGTGAAGTGCCGGAAATAGATTTGAAGACCTTGAGATATTCGGTCCCGTTCGTATTTGGCAACCTTGAGTTTCCGGAAAATGTGGATTTCCTCTCTGTGCGCGGGCCTGTCCAGCAGGGACCGGAAGGCACCATGGAAATGCACAAAAACTTTCTTGTAGAGACTGCAGAATATGTCACTACGCAAGGCCGGCAATATGCCCAGACTTTTATCCTCAGCAAACCGTTGAAGTTGGAAAAAGCAGGCTTAGCATTGCACAAATTCAGCGAGGACGGGCAGCTTTGGCTTGAACTGCTGAAAGATGACGGAGGGAGGCCCGGCGACTATATTGCCGCCAGCGACATTATTGCGCTCAACCAGATAGAACGCAGGCCCGGCTATTCCTGGGTGGATTTTGATTTCAGCGGCTCTTCGCTGATTCTCCAGCCAGGCCGCTACTGGCTCGCCTTGGGATTCACCGGCAGCCCGATTGTCAACTGGTTTTTTACCTACGGTAAACCGGTGGGCCCACAAGATGGCACACGGTATAAAACCATGTTTGATGAGACCTGGAGCAGAAGTTTGGCCTATGAGTTCAATTACCGGGTGTCCGGGCTTGCTGCTGAATAACAGAATTGTACCGTATTCAGACTCGTGAAAAACCAGTGGCTATTTCAATATAAGCCTCTTCAGCTCCACTGGATTTACCCAAAGATATACCCAAAAAAATTAATCATAATTCTTTTAAATCCGGCTTGACAAATCCTTTAAAAAATATTAAAATAAGTCTTAGAGGAAAGATGATTTTGATTATCAATCTCTTCTTTTGAACGCTGTTACAATCACTTTAGATATTGACTGATCCGGGTAAGGAATTCATAATGAGTAAAATCAAGCAGGCGGGCTATCTATTAAGCTTTTTTTTCATCCTAGCCGGCCTGACAGCTACATCCGTGTGGGCCAAGAAAAGCCAATTCGAAAAGAAGGGCAATTTCGGGGTCACTGTTTACGGAAATTACGTAAACTTAAGTTATTTAATCACTTATCTCGGTGAATCCTACAAACCTGGAAAACTGACTTTCCAGATGGAGCTCGAGGACCCAAAGGGTTTCGATCTCTTTCAGGAAACAGTAGAGTCTGAGTGTAAGTTGAAGAATTTCAAGAACCAACAACTCCCTGGCAAGATAGAAAGAGTCACTGATAAAAGTATCAGAATGATTTTCCCTATGGATGAGGGCTTTGAAACAACCGGGAAAATAAGACTTTACGCAGTTATCCGGGACTATAAGCTGCTCCAGACATTCAAGCAGCTCCCCTCTTCAGTAGCCCTGAATGAAAATTGATTGATAGAGATTACGCCTTAGCTGCTGTGAGCAGCAGGGCCGTATTGCAAAGCTTCGGTGGTGCGGGTCACTGCCGGGGCTTTTTTACGCCAACCGCCTTGTCTGAGCCTCGACATTTTTGAATCTCTTTTTATTTATACAGACGATTGAAAACTATTCGTCAATCTTTCATTTTGCACTTAAAAAGGAAGATGCAAATGAAACGTTTTTTTCTGTGCCTGACTGCTCCCGGCTCTTCCGCTTACTGAATCGCTTCCTTTCCTCCTTCCTCGAGCTCGAAAAAACAGCCTGACTGCTGTTTCCGGCCACTCGACTTGTCAAGGATCTCGATGTTCAGCCGGTACCTGCCTGGAACGAGAAGCGAGGTGTCGATAGTGAAATGTTCTACGACAGTGCCTGAGCTGCCCGGGGGCTCGCGCTCAAAGGTCAGGGTCAGGCTGCCAGCTCGTTTCCCGCCGAGCTTAATCAAGCTCTCAATACCATTGAGCAGGCTTGTTTCTTCTGCTGATTTTTCTCCGGTCAGTCTCACGGTAACCCATTCCTGAAAATAACGCTTGCCTTCGGGGTCCTTTTCCAGGCCATAGATTTCGTAATAAATGGCGATTATCTCATTGGCCTGGAATTTCAGCGTGGGTCTGGGCAGGATTTCAATGCCCCTGCGCCGGTAGATATCTTCGCCCTGCGCAGGCGGCGGGCTGCCCAGGATGATTCCGCTCAGATTGAGCATGTCATCCCGGTAAGGATTCAACTCCATGACCTCCCTCTTGACTGCCCGGCAGCCGGGTATGTCCATCCGTACAGCGTAGATCCGCCTGCCCGGATCCACGCTGACTTTGTTTGCCGCAATCCAGAGGCTGTCCCCGCCGGCAAACACCTTGCGGGATGATGTGCTATCCCTTGCTATCTCCCTCCAGTGGTTGTCGTAAACCGCTATCGCGGCCCCCGGGGGTGTAGTCTGCTTGATTGCCGATACCGGTACAGACTGGTAAAACTCGACCTCGATCCTTCCATTCGGACCCTGGAAATCCGCGCCGTAGAAATCCTGTCTGAAAAGAGGCAGGGGGTCACTGTAGGACTCTGTCTCCATTGCCTTGTTGATATCGCCCATCCCCCGGGCAGCCACCGGGGTATAGATATAATCGCCGGCGCCTTTGGGCCTATCGAAAACAAAAAAAGTGGAGCCGTAAAACCAGATCTCCAAGGGGTTGTTGGATTCGAACAATTCTTTCAGCCTGCCAATCATCGGCGGGCTGTTTCCCATGCCCTCTCCGATATCCTCCCGAACCCGCACCTCATCCGGGGGGCCGTGGCGCAGGTAGAGCAGTCCCCGCTGGTCCAGGCTCAGCTTGGGTGAGCGGTCCCGGAAAAGGTCCGGGTCGTAATCATAAGGCAGCGGCTCGGATGGTATGATATCAATAAAGGGCTCCGGCTTCTGCTGCGGCATGGGCTGATTTAACAATGTGACCAGCCTGGAATAGTTCCTTGAATCCTGGAATCGGTTGTGGGGAAGAAGGAGTGTATAAAGTTTTTCCGCCTGGCGAAGGCGCCGGTAATGCTCGATCATCCTTTCATTGGTCGGGGTGAGAGGGTCCGGATCCCTGCGCTTCCAGAAAATCCGGAAAAAATCTTCCCACTCTTCGGCGGTCTCGAGCCGGCCTGCCTTTTCACGCTCTTCCGGGCGGAAAATAGGCTCCGCTTCGATCAGGAGCCTCGAGAAATCTTTCTTTTCCCTGGCTGCTTTAAGCGCCAGGTCGTAGTTGTACTCGAACCCTGTCCAGTCTTCGAGATCAAGCAGACAGCGCGCCCGCAGGAGACTACGCAAGGCCGGCTTATGTTCCGGAAGGGCTTTCTCGAGCTTATCGAGAGCCTCCAGAGCCCTTTCGGCCTCCCCCAGCCTGTAGCGAACCTGCGCCAGATCGAACCACCAGGCGCTTTTCTCCCGCCGGCCGGAAATATATTTTTCCAGGCATCGATCCGCCAGGCGCAAATTCTGATCGGTCTGGTCCATAAGGTTATCACGCCACAAAACATAGGTGTCTTTGTAGTCCGGGTCCAGGCAGACAAGGTCGGCCAGCGCCCGGGCGGCCATCCTGAAATCCTGGGTCTCCCCGAGAGCAAAACCGGTCTGCGCCAGAGAGTAACAGGCCTCGCAGCAGGCCGGGTCTATCCGGATAGCAAGCTGGTATTCGGCCACTGCATCGAAATTCCTTTTCGGCATCTGGCGGTAGATGTCTCCCAGACCCACATGAGCCATGGTCCTGGTCTCGGGGGATTTCGAGAACAGCGCGCGGGTGAAAGCATCTCTTGCGGCATCCAGCTCATCCGCAGCCAGGTGCAGTCGCCCGCGCTCGAGCCAGGATTCCCAGTGCTTCGGGTCGAGCTCCAGGACTTTTCCCAACAGGGAAAGGGCAGCGGAGGAATCGCCTTGGGCTAAAGAGGACAGGGCTTCCTGGTAATATCTCCGCACAGCTTTTTCCGTTTCGGACTCGGCCGGGAAAGCCTTCGCTGGCAACGCAGCTATCAAGATGGCAAAAGATAACGTGAAAACCAGCAGGAGCCTGTACAGTTGTCCCCTTGTCGAAATCTTTCGGGGTATGATCAACCTCCTGGATTATCTGTGTAAGGATTGGCGGATTATTTCTCAGGGGTTATTTTTTATAACATTAACATAAACATACTATTCAGGTTATAAAATTGTTTACATCTATCCGTAGAGGTAATTTTATTCTTCTTTTGAAGGCAAAAGAAGCAAAACCATTTCTTTTTAAACAAAAAGAAACAAAAGTTAATCCTGACACTTAAGTCTTTTACTCCGCTTCGCCAAGCTCGCCTGGCGCGATAATGCTGCGCAAAGGCATGCCTGGGCGTTGTACATATATCAAGCCATTAATGGAAATTACTTGTCATCTACACGCTCCAGAAACAGGGTCCTCGGACTTCAGGGCTTCTTATGGCCTCGAGTTTCACCTGGGATGATCTATCATCCCAGGTAGTTGCCCTGAAACCTCTTTTCGACAGTTGTAAAAGCTTTTCTCCCAAGCTATTTCAACCGTTGTTAGGTAAATCAGTCGCCGGCGCGTCAAATGTAAAAATTGACACTTGGTAAATCATTCATGCTTACTCGACTTATATTAATAACCAAGGCTAAAGCATATAAAAAACAATATAAATGGAAACTATTTAATGCTCCCTGTAATAAATAAAAAAATACAGGGGCTTTATTACTATAATTAACTTTTTATTAGCAATTATGGTACCGGGGATGATTTTTCTTAACAACGATTAAAATACTACAAGAGAAAAGCCCCCAGGACTGCCTGAAAAGGCGGATTTAACCAACATTCCCTTTTTAAAAGCCGACAGGTGATATCTGGCCTGGTCATAAAATTTTTGCACCTGATTTTCAATCCTTTAGCCTGAATAGAGAGATTCTTCATGAACTTGTCCCGCTGGATTTTAAGGAAATTTGCATAACATCCGGCAAAAACCGGTAAATAATTATTCACTAATTCTCTGCATAAAAAAGCGGCTTTCCCTTGCCAATCAAGGGAAAGCCGCTTCGTTCCATGGCGGAGAGGGAGGGATTCGAACCCTCGGATGCTTTCACATCACACGATTTCCAATCGTGCCCCTTCGGCCAGCTCGGGCACCTCTCCGCTGGAATTTTTATCTATTTTATCTTGCCTTGCTTAATACCTTTAAAAAGCAGAAACAATCTATCACCAGGCCCTCTGGGTGTCAAGACTATGCCCTTTAGCCTTAATCCGTCTACGAACACTCATTACTATTTTCACACCCGGGATATACAATTAAATTGAACTGTTGCCAGGTGTTATCCGGTAATTGTTTAATATTCCCGGAAAATTTCTGCTATCTCGAAAAAGAGGTAATAAAGTCTTGCTTGAGTAATGGAGGAAAAAATGCGTTGTGCCAGGATTTTTGTCGTTATACTGTCTATTGCCTTGTTTTGTATCGGTTTTGCTTGTAATAAAAATAAAACCATCTTTGACCGTCCAGCCCTGCATGCCCAGGCTGTGGATGAATCTCTGATCCCTGTCCGGCCGGGTATTCCGGGAAAGTCTCCTTTCTGGAATATCAATTCCTCACGCTTTATCTATGTGCCTTCTTTTGATTTCAACCCGGTGGAAGGGGCAGCAAGATATCGTTTTACTGCCAGATCAGAGGCAGACAAAAAAGAATATGTTTTCGAAGCCCGGGAGCCCTGGGCCACCCTAAAGCCTGTCTGGAAAGAGCTGCCGGTGGGATATGTCAGCCTGACAGTGGAAGGTCTGGATGACTCAGGCCTGGTGGCCGGCACTGCCGGGACCCGTTATTTTTACCGGGCCGCTGTCTTCAACGGGCCCTACCACAAGCCGGCGCTCGATTATCAGGAAAGTACGCACAGAGGCCTGCAGTACCTGTTTAATCTGGATCATTTCCAGAGGTGGAAAACCCAAGGCACACCGGACCCTGCCTACTCGCTCTATTGTTATCCATCCAAGATGATCTCCGCCGTTATTCGAGGGATGTTATTATATGCAGAGCTCGCGCCAGAAAGCTCGGAAGATGCAAAGCTGATCGCTGAAAACGCGGCAAAATATCTGATCCGGGTAAGCGAACCGGCCGGCGCGCCTCTTGAGTTTTTCCCGCCCACCTATGACGCTTACCATATCGACAACACATTGGACTATAAGGATGACATTGATCTGGACCATGCAAGGGAGAGTGCGAAAAAATATGAGGGCCAGGTGATGCTGACTTACGCGGCCGATGCAGCAAACGCTTACCTGGATTTATATGAGAAAAATGGTGATTCGACATTCTTCAATGCAGCAAAACGGATCGCCGACACCTATGCGAAGATTCAACTGCTTGATGGTAACTGGCCTTTGAAAATGGATACGAGAACAGGAAAACCGGTTGTGGAGAATTATGCTCAAGCAAGCGGAATACTCTCCCTGTTCCGCTGTCTGGAAGAAAAGTACAGCCTGGATAACTACGAGGATAACCTCGAGCTGGCGGAAAAAGAGCGGAAAAAGCCTTTTGAGGATTTCAATTTCGAGGGGCAGTTCGAGGATGTCGAGCCGAGCAAGCGCTATATGAATCTCACGCACTATACACCGATTGACGCAGCTCGCCATTTTTTCGACCAGGCCGGCGAAAAGCCTGAAAACTTGGCAAAGGCAGAGGAATTGCTCCGTTTTGCCGAAGATCAATTCGTGGTCTGGGAGCGCCCGATACCAAAACCGAGACCGGACAGGGAATGGATGTGGCATTCAGATGAATGGATCACTCCCTGCGCCCTCGAGCAATATGAATGCTACGTGCCTGTTGACGCCAGCGCTGCAAGCTTCATTTCGATTTTCTATAAAGCTTATCAGGCAACCGGCAAGAAATTGTATTTAGCCAAAGCGCTTTCTCTGGCCAATTCGATGACAATAGCTCAAGACCCGGATACAGGAAGATATCCGACCTGGTGGGGTCCGGGACGAAACGCCCCTGGCTGGATAAACTGCGCAGTGGCTGATGCACATACCATGCTGGATTTCGGAAAAAAGACGGCAGAGCTAGAGCTTGAATATTGAAACAGTGCTATGTTCCTCGTCTTTTGTGGCTCCGGCTAAATTCTATTTTAGCAAATTTTTGAAACAGCATTAGCCATTTTTATAATCAAGCTGCTTAATATTTAACCTAAATTATTCACAAAATTCAGTGGAAAGGAACAGGCTTTCGGTCTTTCAAGCATTTGCTCCAGACCGGACAAGACAGGAATCAGAAGTTTAAAAACCTTTGGTGATCATTTCCAAAAATATTCTGAGTTCTGATCTTGATTATTCACAAAAGGCCGGAGCTATTGTTACCTGAAGGGACACAGATTTATTTTCCGGCACCTCGGGAGGGCGGGGATATTTTTATTATTATTTTGAGATTCATCGGGAAAGCCTAAAGCCAGCGCCTTGTCCATTCTCTGTCGGTTTTACGGCACATTTATTGCTTCTTCTACAGCCGAGTGATTGATCGCCTCCAGCCAAAATAAGCAGGACCCTTCGACCTGCGCGGCAGGGATCATTGTACCCCAGCTTACGGATCACTCCTACATTCGAATTCCTGTTTACCCGATAACCTTTATAATACTCTCTTGCCATACAGGTTAAATCTTGACATTATTTCTCCTGTTCACTACCTTGGCCCCCTGACAGCGTCTACAATTCAACAGGCGATTTCCTTAATTATTATGCCGGAAATGATAACCCGCTTCGGGAAGAAAACAGTCAAATCGCTCCGATTTTCCGCTCTTTTTTTGGCAGTTCTGGCCCTTCCTGTTTACGCCCAGACAGGAGCCAAGATCCAAGGCACTGTGAGAGACTCATCCACAGGGGAGCCGGTCGCCGGGGTGCAGGTGACAGTCGAGGGCACCCGCCTGGGCAATGTGACCGCAGAGGATGGATACTACTTCATTCTCAATGTGCCTGTGGGCCGGCGCTCGGTCAAATACACCCGTACCGGCTACGGGGCCAAGACCGTGAGCGGTGTCCTTCTTTCCGCAGGCCATACGACCACGATTGACCTGGCTCTTGAGACTGGCGTGTTCGAGCTCGAGGGGATCACTGTTGAAGCCCCGGAAGAGCCGCTCGTGCCGCGAGACAATGTCCAGACCGCCCAGAAATTCGACGCGCGCACTGCAAAAGAGATCCCCGCTGAAACGATCGAGCAGATTATTGCCCTCCAGGCCGGGGTGGTAACAGACCCTTACGGCCAGTTCAATATCCGCGGCGGCAGGCAAGGCCGCCAGGCGGTTTACATTGACGGGATACTGGTGCGCAGTTTCAACGAACGCCCGTATGAGGCGGACAACACTCCTCTCTATCTGGCCACCAATGCGATAGAGGAAGTGAGCGTAATCACCGGCGGGTTCAGCGCCGAGTTCGGCCAGGCAGGCTCCGGGGTGATCAATGAAATAACCCGCGAGGGTGGCGAGCGGTATTCAGGCAGCTCCCGCTTTACCACGGATGGGTTCATGCCCCGCGGTCATGATTACGGTTACAACCGCCTACAGACAGACCTGGGAGGCCCTGTCGGCCTGCTCGATGGCGCTTCCTTTTTCCTGTCCGCCGAGCTCCTGGGGCGTGCGGACCGCGACCCGCGGAGCGGCGGTTTCCGCGGCATAGACAATGCCTTTATGGACAAGCTCAACCAGGCTCTGAACACCCTGGGGCTGTACGATCCCAACTCTCCGGCCTCCAAAGAGGGCGGAGGCGCGCTGGATGCCGACTCCTACCGCTCAGGCATCCAGTACCTCGACCGTTACTGTTTCAGCACGGTCGTTTTCGAGGACACTGATGGCGACGGGATCGGGGACAGGCGGAAGTTCATCCTTGGCGATGATTTCGGGGGGCCGGACGGCATCCTGGGCAACTATGATGATAAAAGGGAGGTTGACCGCTCCGGGGTCTTCTCCAACCCGAACCCGGCAAGGCTGCCTGCCAATGGCGACGACCAGTTCGCCGTCTCCGGAAAATTCACCTACTTCCAGAACAAGAACCTTAAATGGCTCGCTGCCTGGCAGACAAGCCGCAAACAGCGCAGAGCCTATATCCACAGCAATATTTTCAACAACCCTCTGCGCTCCAACCTTTCCGCCCGGATAACCACTCACAACGGCACTGTGGGGTTCGACTGGATCCTCGAACAGTCCGCTCTCCGCAACACGAATTTCAAGCTCCGGGCCAATCTTTACCGCAATTCCCTGATCGTAGGAACCCCTGAGCTCTCCTCGATTGTTCGGGATACCTGGGGCGGCTTCTCCATTTCCAGGCTCGAGATAATAAACGAAAACCGCTCGGCGCCTGATGACACCTACCGCAATCTCACGAACAACGGCCTGGAAGGAGAGCAGAACGAGCCCAGCGGCACGAGTTCGACAATAGAGCGCCAGCGCGGCCTCTGGCCCTCGGCGGTCCCTGGCTCAAATATCCCGTTCGCCACCTCGATCACCCAGTTGCCCGAGGGCCGGGGCGGCTATTCAGCGAGCTTTATCAACAGCGGGCTCCTGACACAGCTCGAAAACAGCAGAGAGGACCGGGTCTCTGTCAAAGCCGACCTTGAAAGCCAGCTCGGCAGGTATTTCAGGGCCAAGACCGGCGTGGATCTTAAATTCTTCAATATCGAGGAGCGGGATTTCAGCCAGAATGGTGGAGTGTTCCAGGATTTCTACAACACCCGTCCTCTGCTTGCTGCGGCTTATATCCAGAATATCGCCGATTTCGGCGACCTGGTGCTCGATTATGGTGTCCGTCTGGATTATCTGGACACCCGGGCCGGCTTTCCCAGGGTGATCGGTGAGTCCCTCCCCGGCGACCCCACCACCCGCCAGGAAAAACAGATCTTTTTCAGCCCCCGGCTCAGTGTGGCCCACCCGGTAACAGACCGCTCCCAGATCCGCCTGTCTTACGGCCATTTCTTCCAGGCCCCGAGTTTCAAGGACATCTACAGCCACATGAACCAGGACTTCCGTTTCGATCTCGGCGGCAACACCAACAATATTTTCGGCAACGGCCGGCTCGAAATGAGCCAGACAACCATGTTCGAGGTCGGTTTCAGCACTATCCTGAGCGAAAAGGTGCGGCTTGATTTCGTGGGCTACCATACCGAGGTGAAAGGGGATATCGCTGTGCGCCAGATGACTCCATCGCAGCTTCTCGAGCTCGGCGGGGTCACGGATCGCACCTCGACCCGCAGCAACGCTATCCTGAGTGTGTACACCAACCGCGACAAGATGAGCACCAAGGGGCTGGAGATAACTTTCGCCAGGCGCATGGACGATCTCTGGGGTCTTAACGCCTCGTATACGCTCTCTTTCCCCCGGGCCACGAGCAGCGATCCTCAGGAATACATCCTTACTTTCGGTAGACAAACCTTTTTCGACCCGGTTACCGGCAAGCGCGGAATCCAGCCTCCCCCGCGGCGGCTCACCCCTATCGACTACGACCAGACACACAACTTCAACCTGCAGCTCAATTTCAGGGTGCCATCTCTGCCTGCTCTGGGCAGCGATTTCGACCGCGTTTTCAGGGATGTCTCAGGATACGCCACTTTCAGTTTCGCCACCGGGCAGCCCTACACCAGGCTGGGCCGCGACGGGCATCCGGCCAGCACCAACAACAACGAGCGCGGGCCTTCGTTCAAGACAGTCAACCTGCGGCTGAATAAAACTCTGCCTTTCTTTCCTTATTTCAAAGAGCGTCTGAAAGTCACTCTCTTCACCGAAATTTATAACCTGTTCGGCTTCCAGAATGTGAATATCGACTATCTGAACCCCACTACCGGGAGTCCTGGTATGGATGCTTTCATCCTCGAGGAGGTATTCAACGACCGGCCGGATTTCCGTGACGACAGCGGCAACAAGGTTGACCGGATCAGCCTCTCCGATCAGATAGAGAACCTCCCGGGCGATGATGCGGCCAATCTCGTACGAATCCAGGATATAAACGGAGATGGCTTCATCACCAAGAACGAGATAGTGGCCCTGAAACTTGCCAACCTGCTGGCCAGCCTCGACAGTCCTCTGGCTTATATGAGACCGCTCGAGGTGCGCCTGGGGGTGACAGTTGATTTTTAAAAGGAACGGGTAAAAAAACTTATGTTAAAAAATCCGGCATACAGGCGCGCTGTCCTGATTTTTCTCCTTTACGCGGCGGCTTTTCTCCTCCCTGCCGGCGCTGTCCAGGCCGCTCTTCCGGGAAGCCCGGGCAAGGCCAAAGCCGCTTCCCGCGCTCCGCGCCTTGCGGCCTTCCAGACCCTCATTACCACAGGCAACCGCATCGAATTCAATATGTCCAACAACGGCTACCTGGCTGTGGACCCAAACCGGGGCGCTGTCACCCCCGGCGGGTTCTGGCCCTCGGGGAGCGAGGACGCTTATATCTTCCAGGTGGGCCTGCATGTGATGGGTATTATCGACTCGGACGGCGACGGGATCGCTACGGACATCGTGGAGACCAACCAGGTATTCGACAGCGAGTGGCGCGAGGGCCGTCCCGGCGATACACCGGACGATCCGGAAAGCCGCCTTTATTTCTCCACCAGCGAAAGGGATCTGGGCGAATGGCCTGAGGAGTTCGTTGTACCCGACCAGAACCCCAACAGCCCCACTTTCGGCCAGAGTGTGCCGGATGTGAAAAGCGAGCAGGACATTGTCTCGATTTACACTGATATCGACGGGCCGCTAAACACCGCGGCCGGCACCCTGAGGCTCGGGGTGGAGGTGCGTCAGCATGTGCTTTTCTACTCCCTCAGGGACCTTCAGGATGTGATGTTCGTTATCTGGGATGTGTACAATGCGAGCGCTTTTATCCAGGACCCCAATGTGGTCCCGGGCTACGATATTCATGAAGCGTTTGTCAATATCAAAAACGATTTCGATATCGGTGAAAACGCGCTCGATGACCGCTGTGCAGTGAGTCCGGTGCGCAACATGTCGATTGCTTTCGACTCTGATTTCAGCGAAACAGGCTTCTCCGGCCCACCGGCTTTTATGGGCACGAGCTTTCTGGCCGGACCTACAGACTCCGACGGGATCGACAACCCCAATTCCCTTTTTCCTGCAGGCAACGGGCTGACTGATGAAACATTCGGCGATATTGTCGAGGCAGGGACCAAAGATCCGCGTACCGGGCTTTTCTTCGAGTTCGACCAGGATGTGCTGAACGAGAGCGCGGAGAGGATGAGCCTGTTTACTATCAACACCAACGGCGGTGAGCGCCCGGACCCGCAGGATGATACTGAAGCCTACCGTATCCTTTCCGGAGACCCCAATGAAGTGCACATTCCCCCCTATGATCCTTACGCCAACCTGATAGTGGCTGATATTGTCGGAGACCTCCGCCAGAATATTGTCTCAGGCCCCTTCGAGCTGCCCAATACCAATCTCCAGGAGCACCAGCGGGTAGTGGCCGCCTTCTACTTCGCGCGGCCCCTGACAAGCGCTGTCGACCTGAACAACCTGACAGTGGAAGGGGAGTTCAAGCCCATTATCAGCCTCTGGCAGGTGGCCAAAGTGGCCTATGAAAACGGTTTTATCGTGCCCTCCCCCCCGCCGTCACCCGCAATGAGGCTTGTCCCCGGTGACCGCCAGGTCACGATTACCTGGGACGACACCCCGGTCGAGGTGACAGACCCCTACTCCCTTACCGGGGCTGCAGCCTCGCTGCTTCCGGTCCCGGACTTTCCCGGACTGGCCTACCGGGCAAAGGATTTCGAGGGTTTCAGGGTTTACCGCTCGCTCACCGGGAATGCGGATGATGCAAAGCTTATCGCCCAATTCGATCTGGACAACGAGTTTAAGACTTACAAGATAACCGGGGCTGTAAAAACCGGCCAGGGACTGGAAGATCTGGTCGAAGAGATCCCTCTGGGCAGCAACACCGGCCTGGCTTTCAGCTTAACTGACCGGGGCGAGGATATCGGGGCCCTGATCAATGGCGTGCCGGTCTTTTACACGGTCACCTCCTATGATTTCAACCCGGTGCTCGTGGGCGACGAATCACTGGAAACGAGCATCAATTTCAGGCACCAGGATGCCGAGGGCCGGTTTTTTCAAATGGCCATTCCCCGCACTTCCTCGACCAGTATTGTCTCCGGCTCCGGTTCCTGGAAGCAGGTCGATTATTTCGGCCAGGAAGTGGTACCGAACCTGCCGGCTATCTGGGAAATAGTCGGCAATGTAGGCGACAACACTTACAGGGGCGCAGTGGTGGACTTTATCAGCCCCATTCCGCCCACTACGGGAGCTTTTGCCGAGGAGCTGAGCCAGGTGGTGGTAATCGACCCGGAGAATGCCCCCCTGCTCGGCGGCTACCTGGTGGTCGATTCTATCGAGCATACCGATAAAGACACCCGCAACCATATACATTACGCGCATTTCGAGGACCCCGAGGGCCGGTCCACCACCAAGGGCACTTTCACGATCCCCTATCATGAGATCGAGGGCCTCTATCCTGTGGATGAAGTGAACGAGCAGACCGAACCTTTCAATTTCAGCGGCCCCCTGGTCTCGGATGGGCCGGCGTTCAACGGCTCGGCTTATTTCAAGCAAGGGGGGCTAGAGGCAGCCAAGATCGCGCCCCTGAAAGTGAAACACTCCGGCAGCGGCTCTTATCTCGAGTCGCTTTCCATTGATCCAGGCTCCTATGAAATGACAGGCAGCGTGGTTTACGAGGATTTCACTGTCAATCAGCCCTTTATCCCATACCAGATGAACGGGTTTATCAGCCGCACTGTCAATGTTGCGGGCCAGTTCACTCCAGGCTCCCTGGTTATCCGCTGGCTGGATGATGGATCTGTAGAGGTGTGGGACCAGGCCAACAATGTCCCGGTGCGGTTCAATGAACAGGTGGCGGATGGGTGGGGCTTCCTGCCCCTTGACCGGTTCAGCTACGAAGAGCTCTATCAGGACCAGATCGAGCGGCCCAGGGCAAAGCGCAGCACCAGGCTTGTTCCCCAGGCGGTTTTTGTCCCTGATCCGGAGAATTCCGGCAGCGAAAGGATGAGCCTCTACGTGCGGGGAGTGGAACTTCACCTGCAAAATATCGCCCGCCGGCCCCAGGCTGGGGATGAATGGACCCTAGACATGGCTTTTATCACCCAGCTCAGCCAGACACTGCACTATACCTCGCCTTTTGCGGGAATGCGAATGGCCCTCTACCTGAGCCCGGCCACAAAGTCTACAGCCGGCGGACGGCTTAACAAGGTCAAAGTGGTACCCAATCCATACATCGCCTCGAGCCTTTTCGACTCAGGGCCCAACAAGCGCTCGATCATGTTTACCAATCTGCCTCTCAGGGCCACGATCCGTATCTATACCGTGAGCGGCAACCTGGTGAATGTCCTGCACCACGGCCCAGGCGAAGAGGGCTCTTTAGGCGGCACCGGAGACAGAAACAGCGGGCAGTACTCATTTGACCTGAGCACCAGGTTCGGAGATCAGATGGCAAGCGGGATCTATTATTTTCATGTGCGAGATGACGAGACAGGGGAAGTGACCCTGGGTAAGTTCAGTATCATTCAATAAAAGAGAAGTGTTCCGAATGCCGGCAAGAACAAAAATAATCGTAAATCAGACCGCTCTGCTGATTCTCTGGCTGTGTACTGCCGCCGCACCAGCCCGGGGAGCCACGGGAATCGCCCAGTCTAATCCCGGAGCAGGCCGGGTGAGTGGATTGAGCGGGGTAGGAACAAAGGCCGCGGAGTTTCTCACTATCCCTGTGGGCCCGCGCGCAGTGGCCATGGGCGGAGCCTATTGTGCGGCAGCGGATGAAATCACCGCCATTTACTGGAACCCGGCAGGCCTGGCTTTTCTCGAGGAGCGCGAGGTATTTCTCACAGTGATCGAGCGGCCGCTGGATATCCGCTATACCTGCGGCGCAGTGGCCGTGCCGTTGGCTGACGGGAAGTTCGTGCTCGGCGCTTTCCTCTCCGTGCTCTCCAGCGGGGACCAGGAGATAACCACCGAGTTTCAGCCCGAGGGAACCGGCGCATACTACAGCGCTTACAGCCTGAGCGCCGGAGGCGCAGTGGCCTATAATTTCTCGGACCGTTTCAGCGCCGGACTGGTGGTCAAGAATGTCCATGAGGATATTTTCGGCCTGACCCAGGACGCAGTGGCTTTCGACATGGGCACCAACTACCACGAAGAGTTCCTGGGAGTGCCGGTGCGCCTGGCTTTCACTGTGAGAAACCTGGGCACCAACATGCGTTTCGGCGGCGACAAGCTAAGGGTGGATGTTCCGGCTGAAGATATTTACCCGGGCAATGACGTGGGCCGCCTGCCGCGGCTAGCCACCAGGCAAACCTCAAGCTTCGAGCTGCCCACCAGCTTCCATGTTTCCTTCAGTGCGGATCTGTTAAACAATGACTCCTACCGCCTGCTGGCCGCCCTCGATGTCGCCGAAAACAGCAATCAGCCGGTGAGCGTGAGCCTGGGCACAGAGCTGGCCCGCCGGATCAATGCCAAAAGCTCGGCTGCTTTCCGCGCAGGCTGGCGCTTTCAGCAGGATGAGTTCGAACTCGACAGCAGCGCGCGGCTCCGGGGCTTGAGCCTCGGGGCTGGCTATCTCTACCGCCTCTACAAGCTCACTATCCGTGTGGATTACGCCTACCGCGACCTGGGTCTCCTGGGCAACAACCACACCTACTCTCTCAGCTTCCGCTTCTGATTTTCCACAGATCAGGCGAATTTCAAGGATTAAGTGATACCATAAGCCATCAGCTAAGCTGACCCGAAGACTGCTGGTTTTCGATTGGAAAAAAAAGTGGGGGTACTGAGGACAAAAATCTTCACACCAAAAGCGGGTTTTAACTCGCCCGTGGTTTATCTTATACCAATTTGCGTTCAAGATGAGTTTTAATTATATTTGAGGTACAACCCTTTTATGGGAGGTGCCTCTATGAGTAGACGTCCTCGAAACATGCCTGAGTTAACCGAGGCAGCGTCAGTTAAAGCGGTTGAAACGA
>DATKXY010000243.1:0-49500 GCA_035528795.1 archaeon
AGCAATCATAGATAATTTACCTGTGGCGATAGTTGTTTTGGATTCAGATAACAAAATTCTCCTGGCGAACAGAATGGCGGGAAAATTCGCCGGAAGACCCCCAAAAGATCTTCCCGGTTTTCATGTGGGAGAAGCATTCCAATGTATTCATGCGCAAGATGATCCGGAGGGGTGCGGTTATGGGCCGTCCTGCAGCTCATGTATAGTCGGAAAAACCATAGATAATACATTCAAGACTGATAAGGCTTGTTCTATGATAGAAGGTGCCGTAGAGTTTGAGGGCCAGGGGAAAAAGATAGTCAGACTTTCGGCTGAGTATCTGGAACAAAACGCTAGTGTCATTTTGGCCCTCGAAGATATTACAGGTCTTAAAAAGCAGGAGGAAGAGAGATTTGAGAAAAACGAGCTGTTATCAGCGCTAGAGACAGTGAGGTCTATCTGCCACGAGATGAACCAGCCCTTGCAGGTTATTTCCGGCTATCTTGAATTAATGCTGATGAAAAGCAGTAAATCGGAGCCATACTATGAGTTTCTGGTCAGGCTGAAAGAGCAGTCAGACAGGCTGGCAGATATCTCGAGAAAACTGATGAGCATACATTCCGATCAAACAAAAGAAAACCTTTGAAAAATGTTATCCTTTTACCAAAAGAATACTGTTTGCTTTTTTATAACACCATAAAAATCAATGTATTATTGTAGGGGCGGGTTTGAAACCCGCCCCTACAGGTAACATTTTATCCTTTCACCTGGGATTTTTTCAAAGGTCTCAAAAGATTATATTGAAAATTCAAACATAATGGATCCGGATGGATCATCCGGGGGATAAGCAAATAATAATGTCAGCGCGCTTGACCCATATTTTGATAGAAATCGAGTGGTACAGGTGTTCATGAAATAAAAGGCCGTTTTACAGGAGGCTGTCGTGTGGTATATTTACTGAACTTCTGGTTGTACTGGTACTGAGTGAGTTTTCTCAAGACAGCTTTATATTTTCATCAGTTCTGACAGTTTACAGCGCCAAGCTCTTTCATAAAAAGTGAGTTAAAAATTCCAATCTCCCACGAAAGGAGAATTTAAATGGACACCAGGGCTTTGCACTCTGAAAAAGAAAAGGACAATCCCGGCCGCCGTGATTTTTTACAGACAGTGGGTAAAGTATCTCTGGGGCTTGCAGCCTCTGGCATCCCGGTACTGGGCGCTGCTTGCAAAAAAGGCGCTTCCGGGGGCGGGGCTCTCCTGGACCCCAAGGCCCCGCTCAGGATAGGAATGATCGGCAGGGAAGGGCATCTCTATGTCGTGTTTGGCGCTCTGGATAAGATACCCGGCGCCAGGATAACGGCTTATGCTTTCGAGGATGGGGAGTGGGAATACAACTCGGACGGCACCAGGCGGGGGAGCGGCTACGATATGGAGCCGAACCGCAAGTGGGTGGAGGGCCAGGCCTGGGCCGGCTCGAACCCCAAGCTTTATGAGACCTACCAGGAGATGCTGGACAAAGAAAAACTCGATCTGGTGGTTGTCTGCCTGCCCTATGCAAGAAACGCCTATGCCGCAGCCCAAGCTGCCGGGGCCGGGGCCCATATATTGTGCGAGAAGCCGGTGGCAGTCAATTTTCAGGATCTCGAGATGCTCCAACAGGCGGTCGATAAGAACGGTGTCCGTCTCTCAGCCATGTTCACCATGCGCTATTCCCCTGCCATTTTTACGGTCAAGCGCACAGTGGAAGCAGGGCTGGTGGGCAAAGTCTGCATGGCCCGGGGGCAGAAATCCTACAAGTTCGGCGAGGAACGGCCCTGGTTCTACAAGGTGCGCGAGATATACGGCAGCTCGATCCTCTGGGTGGCGATCCATGCAATCGACTATATCCGCTGGAGCACCGGGCTCGAGGTGCGGCGGGTGAGCGCTTTCCACGGCAATCTCGCCCACCCGGATTATCCGGGCTGCCAGGACCATGGAGTGGTGATCATGGACCTTGAGGGCGGACCTACCGCTGCGGTGACCCTGGATTACCTCCGTCCGGAGAAAGCGCCCTCCCACGGCGATGACCGTCTGCGGGTTATCGGCTCCTCTGGGGTGGTGGAAAAACGTGAGATTGCCGAGAGAGTCGAGCTGATCACCAGGGAAGAGGGCCCGAAAGACCTGGAAATCGTGGAACCGCCCGATCTTTTCCCGGATTTCGTGGGCGAGCTGCGCGGGTTGAACAAACACCTGATCGGCCCGGATGAGGCGGTACGGGTCACCCGGATCTGCATTGCCGCTACCCAGGCCGCTGAAGAGGGACGGGTGATCGAGGTCTAAAGCGCCAGGGGCAATAAACCCTTTTTATTCATAAAACTTGTTGCTGCTCCAGACCATTATGGACAAACGTCGACCGGAAGTTTCTATAATAACCTTTTGGAATACAGGAGCCAGGAGTCAGAATATTTTTGGAAATGATCACCGGAGTTTTTTAACCTTCTGACTCCTGACTCCTGGCTTCTGACTTCTTGTCCGGTCTGGAACAAATGCTTGAAAGACCGAAAGCCTTTTCCTTTCTACTAAATTTTGTGAATAATCCCGGTTAAAAACAGTATCTCTGGAACTTTATTCTTATTTGTCAGTCAGTTAACCCGGGAGCGAGGTCATGGACCCTGTAAAATTGATTCCCACCCCGGAAGTCATTCCTGCTCCCTGGCAGGTGTTCGAGTTTCTGGGGATTCTGACCCTGATAGTTCATTTTCTGTTTATCAATGTCGCCCTGGGGGGCAGCCTGATTGCGCTTTTTTCCAGGCTCAAGGGAGCCGGGAGGCAGCCGGGTGAAAATGTCCCCGGGCTGCTGGCCGGAAAGATTCCCACTACTTTCGCCCTGGGGATCAATTTCGGCGTGGCGCCGCTTCTTTTTGTCCAGGTTCTGTACGGGCACTTCTTTTACACGAGCTCCGTGCTCATGGCGGTGTTCTGGATCATGGTGATCCCGCTATTGATAATCGGCTACTACGGGACTTATATCCATGCCCGGCAACACGATACGGCACCTGCTCTCGCTACGGCTGCGCTGGCTTTTACCAGTGTGATACTGCTCTATATCGTCTTTGCTTTTCAGAACAATATCTCGCTGATGCTGTCACCCGGAGCGTGGACGGCTTATTTCGCAAACCGCAGCGGCACTATCCTGAGGCTCGGCGACCCGGTGCTCTGGCCGCGCTACTTTCATTTTGTGACCGCCTCTATCGCCGTGGCGGGTCTTTTTATCGCCGTGCTCTGGGCTTTCCGCCAGAAGAAAGGGGCCGCAGGGGCAGGGGAAAAGAAGAGGGACGGCCTGCGCATTTTTGCCATAGCCACGATGATTCAGGTCGTAATAGGCTTCTGGCTCCTCCTGGCTTTACCCAAAGAGGTGATGCTGAAATTCATGGGCGGGAACATGCTTTACACGGTGACGCTTTTTGCAGGCATAGTGCTCGCGCTTGCAACCATCATGACCTCGTTGCTCGGCCGGCTCGGGTCCACGGTCGCTGTACTTCTGGCCACAGTGGCGGTAATGGTCTTGCTGCGCACTTTCCTGCGCACCGCATTCCTGGCCCCCTATTTCAATATCGAAATCCTCTCGGTTCATCCACAGGTAAGCGCGGGCGTGCTGTTTCTGGTGATTCTGGTTATCGGGCTTGTTTTGGTGGGATACATGATCAAATGGGCGGCAGCTCCCGAGAGCCGCAAGGAGGCAGTATGAACTTTCCGATCTGGGAGACGACTTTTATCGGGGGGCCGACCCTGATCGCCGTAATTGCTGTCCTGCATGTTTATATCTCCCACATGGCGGTTGGCGGCGGTCTGTTCCTCTGGCTCACAGACATTAAGGGTTACCGTGAAAACAAACCGGATATTCATCGATACCTCAAAAAGCACATCTGGTTTTTCCTGCTGTTGACAATGGTGTTCGGCGCGGTGACCGGTGTGGGTATCTGGTTCATTATCGCCCTGGTGAGCCCGGCGGCGACCACCACGCTGATCCATCTCTTCGTTTTCGCCTGGGCTATCGAGTGGGTGTTTTTTCTCGGCGAGATCGTGTCGCTCCTGCTCTACCACTACCGCTTTGACTCCCTGGGCCGGAAGGCGCGGCTCAGGATAGCCTTTCTCTATTTTTTTTTCGCCTGGCTGAGCCTGTTTATGATCAACGGGATAATCGATTTCATGCTCACTCCGGGAGAGTGGCTCGAAACCGGCAAATTCTGGGACGGCTTTTTCAACCCCACCTGCTGGCCATCGCTGTTTTTCAGATCGTTCGCCTCTTTCATGCTCGCCGGGCTGTTCGGCTATGTGACCACTGTTTTCCTGGAAGATCAAAAATTCCGGGCCAGGATGCTCAGGTACTGCACCAGGTGGCTCCTCTGGCCCCTGGCCGGGATTATCCCCTCAGCCCTCTGGTATTACTACGCGGTGCCGGATAACTACAGGGAAATCGCCTTTTTCCTTAACCGGGAGACCGCAAACTTTACCGGGGCCATGTTCTATGCCACGGTGCTTATCTTTCTGTTCGGCGCGCTGTTGAGCGTGCTCTCGAACAGCAAGTTGCAGAAAGCAGCGAGCTTCCTTCTCCTGCCTGCCGGCCTGCTCTGGATCGGCGGCTTCGAATATACCCGCGAGACAGCGCGCAAGCCTTTTGTTATCGCCGATCACATGTATTCCAACTCCATCCTCAAATCCGATCTCAAGCTCCTGGACAGTGAAGGCGCGCTGAGGTACGCCAGATGGAGCCCGGTGCACCAGGTCACGCCTGAGAACAAGCTGGAGGCGGGCAGGGAGCTTTTCAACCTCCAGTGCTTGAGCTGCCACACTGTCGGCGGAGTGCGCAACGATATTATCCCCCTGGCCGGGAAATACCCTTACCGGGGGCTTGTGGCGCAGCTTACAGGCCAGGGCGAGCTCCTGGGCTACATGCCTCCTTTTGTAGGCACACAGGAGGAAAAAGAAGCCCTGGCAGCTTATATTTATACCCGGCTGCTCGGAAAGGAAATGCCTGAAGAGGAACCACAAAAGGCGATCCAGCCGGAGGAGATCGGGATTCCGCCTTTCGATCCGGGAAAGGATAACTATGTACTGCTTGTCTGGAACGATCTGGGCATGCACTGCATCTCAGACTGCGACAGGATGTTTTCTTTCCTGCCGCCGGCCAACACTCTCGAGGCCCAGTTAATCAGGCGCGGGCCCCAGCCCGAGCTGGTTTCCGGGGGAGTGGAGCTGACCTACAAGGTACAGCCTGGATACGAGAACCCCTCGGCCCATGTCGAGTTCTGGGAATTTTGCGAGTCCCTTTACGGGGTCAAGCTCGAGAAGAATGTGGGGCTCGCCGGTAAGGGCTTAAGCGGCAGGTTCGATTTTATTGCCGATGAGGGGATCTTCAGGGCCCAGTTCATTCCGGTGGTTCCGTACCGCGATGACGGGACCTACAACCCATATCCGGTTTTTACTGTGGAGGCCCGGGATTCGGTTTCAGGCTGGCTTCTCGCCAGTACGAAAGTGGTAGCGCCGGCTTCCACTGAGGCCGATTGCTACAGGTGCCACGGCGGAGTTCCCCGCTGGAAAGAGGTCAGCGGAGTTTCCGGGGAAACAGCGGTTAATATCCTCAAAGTGCACGACCGCAACCACAAGACATCGCTGTATCAGGAAGCTGCCTCCGGAAAGCCGAAACTCTGCCAGAGCTGCCATGCCGATCCGGCCCTGGGGGCTGCAGGCAAAGAAGGGGTGCTTAATTTTTCGGCCTCGATCCACGGCTGGCACGCTAACTACATGAGCGGCCTGGGTGATGAAACCTGCACGCTGTGCCACCCGATCGCTTTCAGCGGGGTCACCCGCTGCCGGCGGGGCGTACACGGCGGGGGGGCGGGAAGGGTAACCTGCAGCCGCTGCCACGGGACCCTGGAAGATCTGGCGCTTTCTCTCCTGAACGCTGAAATGGAAAAGCCGGGAGCGGCCAAGCTGGCGAAAAATATCAGTCCGCGGATGGCGGAGAAGAGCGAAGAGATAGTTCCCCGCACCCCCTGGCTCAGAGAGCCCGACTGTCTCGCCTGCCATGCCGGTTTCCAGCAGCCGAAACCAGGCGCAGTCGCTTTCAACCACTGGAACGAAACGGACAGGGAGCTCTACCGCAAGTATAACGATAACGCGCTTATCCGCTGCCTGGCCTGCCACGGCCCGACACATGCGATCTATCCGGCGCTCAATCCCTACGGCCATTACCGGGATGTGCTCCAGCCCATGCAGTACAGCGGCACGCCCTATGCTATCGGGGCCAACAAATCCTGCGCGGTTTGCCACACTAAAGAAATGGAGAATCCGATTCACCACGAAAATATGTGGCGCATGGTGCGGAACGAGTCCCAGGCTCCCTGATCAACACCGGTTTAGCTACTCTCAGGGGGCAAGACGGCCTATTCCCATGAGAATTACCATGCCGGTTCTTGACTACTGGCTTTGTCTTTCTGATTGCAGTCCGGATGAAAGTTCTGATACCGGGAAATGGTCCCGCTGCATTTCAAAATAACGCCTTGATAATCAATGAAATAAAATCAAGTTTCGACCCGAGACAAGGGGTGTAAAATGAAAAAAATGTCCCTTTTGCTGGTTGCCTCCTTTATCAGCAGCCTGGTTTTACCAGGCCAGATTTTCGCTCAGAAAAAGGATAACTCTTCCTACTTTGCCGCTTGCCATAAGGAAGCCGGGAGAAAGAACTCCTTGAGGAGGATGGGCCCGGGTGAAATGTACCCTGCGCTTCAGGGAGGCCCGGAGCTGGGCAGCGCTGTAATCGAGCCGAACGAAGACGTAGTGGCGGGCAGCTTCGGAACCTGGGAGATAATCTATACCGCCGGGAAAGCAGGCCTGGATACCACCGATGCGCTGAATATTTATTTCCCTTACGGGTTCAATCCCCCGCTTTTACATTACCCCACTTTTCCCGGAGATGTCATTCCGAACTACAATCAGGAGCGGTCAAAGAGTTTTTCGCCCGGCCTGACTACCGTGCGCTCGACTAATCCGGACACCAGACTTATCCTTTATACCTCGATCTGGGACTATTCCAGGCAGAGCGAGGGAACGAACCTGTATATCGGAATCTCGGGCGCCCCGCTCAAAGAGGGGGATAAAATCATCGTGCTTTACGGGAATACGCGGTATGGAGGCCCCGGCGCTTCCGTAGCTTATTTCGCCCAGGACCACGAGTTCACTACATTCGTTCTCAAGAATGTGGACTGGGAAAAATTCGAGGATCTGACGAATAAGATCAAAAAACTAAGGATTCAACTCTGTACCGCTGCGGAAAAAATATACTGTATCGAGAACCCGCCGGCCCTGCACGTGATCGGCGGAAAAGCGGTAAAGCTCGCATTCACCGTGCCCTCGCTGGTTTCGGTCGATGAGCCTTTCGATCTGCATATCCGGCCCATGGACAGGCTCGGCAATGAGTCTAAAGGCTATACAGGCCGGCTGACATTCGAATCATCCGCGGTGACCCAGCTTCCGGAAACCTTCCGGGTCGATAACCCGGAAAAGGAATTTATCAGGATCTCCGGGGGCGGAAAAATCTCGAAACCGGGTGTTTACTATCTGGTTGTCAAAGATGAGGAAAAGGGGTTCGCGGCCGAGAGCAACCCGATAAAGGTCGTCCCGGAAAAAGGCGGGGGAAAGATATTCTGGGGTGACTTGCATGTCCACAGCTATGAATCGGATGGTATCGGATCGCCAGACCATAACAACAGGTTTTGCCGGGACATTGCCGCTCTTGATTACTGCTGTATCTGCGACCATGCCTCCGGTGTTTTCAAGGAGATAAGGGAAAGCGCGATTAAATTCACGGAGCCCGGGAGATTTATTTCTTTTTCCGGGTATGAGGGGCTGGCCTCGGAGATCCCTGGCGGGGGCCATGTGAACTTTTACTTTGCGGATGATTCTCCGGATTATGAAAAGGTGATGAAACCATTGCTGGAGCTGGGAAACAAGTATACTTCTAGACATCAGTTGTGGGAGCGCCTGCTCGGGTTCGGCGAAAAAAAAGTCATTGCCGTGCCGCACAACCACAACGGCGGGGGATGGCACGATATGGACTCGCCCGTGGTGCGGTGTGATGAGATCTACTCTGTCTGGGGCAATTCCGAATTTACGGCCGGTCCGGAGAAAGCTTATCTTTTCGGCCAGACCGGATACCGGACTTTCCAGCAGGCCCTGGCTGCCGGCTTGAGACTGGGATGCATCGGGGGTGGTGACGAGCACGCAGGCCGCGGCGGAACCGGAACCTGGCTCAGGCATTTCAAATCCAATACAGCCGGAATCAGCGCCTCGTATTCCAGGACCCTGACAAAAGAGGGAATTTTCAACTCCTTGTGGGACAGGGCCGTTTATGCAACCACCGGGGCCAGGATCATTGTCGATTTTTCGATCAATGGATATCCGATGGGAAGTGAGTTTTATGTGAACAGTCCGGGTGAAATAAGGAATATCAAAGCGGAGATCGAGGGAACCGATAAGATAAAGTATGTCGCTGTGATCAAGAACAATGGAGAGCTGGTTAACCGGATCGGCAGCGGCAGGAGTATGAAAATAGAGCTTTCGGATGATAAGCCGGTCGGCAGGACGGATTTTTATTACGTGCGGGCGGTCCAGGAGGACGGGCATCTTGCCTGGTCCAGCTCGGTCTGGGTCAGCGTAAAATAGAGATATCCAAACCAGTGGCTTCTATGCATATCCGGTATATCCGTAAATTGATAAACCTTAGTACATGAATTCATAAATAGTGTAGCGTATTGTTTTAAATCAATTTACAAACTTAGTAAACGTAGTGGCGAGGCATGCCTCGCCCTGTTCGGGCGACCGCCGGTCGCCCCTACGAGTTCGCACAGCGTTGCTGGAAAAAATAAGTCACCGTATTTTCGAGTTATAGTACTTAGGGACAGACCTGTGTAGCTGCCTTTGGGTCTTGAGCATTTTGAAATGAATTCCCCGGTCGCTCCTTTATTAATGCCTCAGCCACATCTGCTCGATCTCTTCCAGCGATTTCTTCTTGGTTTCAGGCACGAAAAGCCAGACAAAAAACACTGTCAGCCCGCACAGAAAGGCATAAACCCAGAACGGAAATCCGTGGTGGAACCTGTCCACGAGCCATTTGTTTTCGTTCAGCATGGGAAAGGTCTGGGAAACCACGTAATTTGCCGCCCAGAGGCAGACCGTGGCAATAGACATGGCCCTTCCGCGGATCCGGTTGGGAAAGATTTCCGAGAGCACCACCCAGACCACTGGTCCTAGGGAAAGGGCGAAGCAGGCGATATAAATCAGGACGAATAAAAGAACCCAGGCTCCGGTCTTTTGATAGAATGCGGCCAGCCCGAAAGCCGCGAGCGCAATCCCCATTCCGGCCGCCCCAAAAATCATCAGCGGCTTTCGCCCCAGCCGGTCCACAGTCCAGATAGCCACGATCGTGAAAGTAAGATTCACCGCGCCGACCACCACAGTCTGAAGGAGGGCGGCGTTCGTTCCGGAGCCTAATTTCTTGAAAATTTCAGGAGCGTAGTAGAGGATCACATTAATCCCGGTGACCTGCTGAAGAACAGCGAGAGTGACCCCGATTGCCAGCACGATCCGCATCCCGGGCCGGAAAAGCTGCGCCAATGAGCCGCTTTCACAGGCCAGCGAGTCCTTGATAGCCGCAAGCTCCGCTCTTGCATTCCGGGCTCCGCCGGCGCGGGACAGAATGGCCAGTGCCTCGCTGGGGCGCTCCTGCCTGGTAAGCCAGCGCGGACTCTCCGGGACAAAAAACAAAGAGACCAGCAATATCAGGGCCGGCACACTCTGCGAGCCGAACATCCAGCGCCAGCCGAACTGAATGTTCCAGGCTTCAGTGCCCTGGTTGGCGATAAAATAATTCACGAAATAGACCACCAGGATACCGGAGACAATGGCGAACTGGTTGACCGAGACCATCCGGCCCCTGATTGCGGCAGGGGAGATCTCGGCGATATACATCGGTGAGGTCATCGAAGCCGCGCCCACTCCGGTCCCGCCCAGGATTCTGAAAACGATGAGCCAGGTGATATTCCCGGCCAGGGCCGTGCCGATTCCTGAGACAAGGAAAAGCACGGCTGATATAAAAAGAACTTTTTTCCGGCCGAGCCTGTCGCTCAGAACACCCGCAGCCGAAACGCCGATAATGCAGCCCACCAGGGCACAGGAGGCCGCCCATCCGGTCCAGGCGGGGTCCAGGCCGAAGCGGGTCTGCAGAAAGCCGATGGCGCCTGAAATAACCGCAGTGTCATAGCCGAATAAAAGGCCCCCCAGCGCAGCCACCATGCAAACCACTGCCACATATAGCATGCTGCCCTTTTCTTCGCCTGAAAGCTCACTTTTTATAGTCTCGCCCATTTTCCGCCCTTTCGCTGGATAGCATACTCATTTTCTCAATCGCTTTCCGCCGGCAGCACGACAACAGTCTGGTTCAAGGCTGGGGAAGCGGCCGGAAAGCGGAGTGTTTCTCCGGAACCGGTCGTGGCCTGAATATAATATTCAAGATCTTCCCTGGTCGCCTCAGAGGGTAAGGTGACAGTATAAACGCCGCGGTTCACATGCTCGAGCGGCATCTCGGCGAACCCGCCCTGGCCCATGGGTCGCCAGTACACAGCAGCATGACCTGGCTCGGCTCCCAGAAATATTACTTTTAATTTCAACGTTTCGCCATAGAATAGGCTGGTGCGAACCGTGGGTACGATTATCCGCGCCGGGCCGTCGTAGCGCCTGGAAGGCATGGCGTCCTCTGGCAGGTCTTCGCCCAGGATTCCGGCCAGCTCCATCCCGGGTTCAGTCAGCAATGCCGGCAGCAAATGCTGCTGCCAGTTGGCCACATTTCCCAGGGCGCCGGTGGTGGTGACAGTGGAGAGCAGAATGCTGTGCGCCTCCTCAACCCGGGCGACCAGCTCTTTCCTGGCCGGCAGGGCGAATTCCCGGGCCAGGGTTTTCCGGGCTTCTGAGTCTTTCGCGGCCTTGACCTTGTCCAGGGCCATACCGAAATGGACCCAGGCGCAGCTCACCTGAGCCACGGCCCGGAGATAGCGGAAAGTGTTCAGCCAGTAATCAAACCGCTCTGAATTGCCGGCGCCCCTGATTTTTGGGCGTAGCCCGGCCAGTTCATCGACAAATTCATAATCCTTTCCGACCTCTTCCCAGGGCAGGCTGTCAGGTTTTATCCCGCCCGGTCCGCCGACCCATCTGGAGGGGCAGGGCAGGCGGCCGTCGAGCCGGGTGAAAATCGCGGCGACCGGCTCTGCAGCCTCAGGGCCGAACTGATAGAGCGCCCAGTCCGCGTAGAAATCGCCAGCCGGCAGGTGGCGCGGCTTTTCGCTTTCGGACTGCCCGGCCTGTGCCGTGGCTCCCGCATTCCATCCCTGTTGGTCCCAGGCCGCATGGGCCAAGGCTGCGATATTGGGCCCCAGGATACGCGTGCGCCAGTGAATGCCAAGCAGGCCCGTGCACCTGTAAGCGAGGGCATCGGCGGCATCGCGCCGCATCCTTCCGGCCCAGAGCTGCGGGACTATCAGCGCCGGATCATCCTCCAGCCAGGGGATGGCCCATTTCGGGCGGCCTGTGATCCCTGAAAATCCAGGCTCCACCGGCTCCTTGCCCACCTCCCGGTTGATACAGCTCATGGGCATCTCCTTGGGCAGGGCATTGTCGAACAAAGACCGGTCGCTCTGGGGTCCCAGGACCCAGCCGCAGGTAGCCAGTGTAAACGGAGCTTTTACTTTTTCAGCAGCGGCAAGGGCCGCCCGGAAATCAGCCAGCGTGGCTTTGACCTGCTCCTCGCTCGCGCCCTGCCAGGTCCAGCCCTCGGGTGTCCAGAACCAGTAGTAATCAAGCGGATAAGCCTTCATGATCCGCCGGAACATACCCTCGTAAAGGAGCTCCACTACCGCCGGGTCGGACGGGTCCCTGCCCGCGGCTTTCAGCCGCTCCCTGACCGGCGCGGGGATAGTCAGCGGAGTCTCGGTACCGACACATGTCTTGATCCCCAGGCGATGGGCAAAATTGAACGCCTCGCGCAGAACCGCGCCCAGGCGGTTGAACATCTCTTTGCAGTCCTGGGGATTCCCGGGCCAGGGAGCCATGCCCACCATGTAATCCGCACCGTAGTCGTCACGCTCGAACAACTCTGCTGCGCCGAAAATATAGTCGCCTGTGCTCGCGGGCTTGTAGCCCCAGGTCCCGCTGAGCGTGGTAAAATGACGGGCCGGGTAGCTGAATTTCACCCGGCCTTCCTCACCGACATCCTCCGGGCTGCCGATCCAGACAGCCGGCTCAGGCCCGACATCGCCCTCAGGATAGGTATGCAGGCCGATAAAATTCATCCGCAGCTTGGGCAGTTGCGAGCATACAGCCTTGTAGGTGTCGAGGTCCCACCAGTCGGGTCCCTCGGGAAAGTCATGGAAAGGCTGGATCCCCCGGATGTCGAAAAGCGGCCTGCCCGTTTCATCCAGCTCAGGAAGAACCGCAGCGACCTGGGAGTCCGGGACCACATCGCCGTGAAGGTAGAAGCGGACACCCAGGTGCTCTGCCAGGCGATACGCGCCGTAAAGCGTTCCGAGGTCATCGCCCCCGGCAACCAGCGCCACCCGGCCCGAGGCGTGCTCCAGAGTCTTGAGACAGTAATGGCCGGGAGCCAGGCTTTCGACCGAAGATTTCAGTTGCGGGTCAGCCAACAGGTTTTTCACCAGGGGCCGGCCCTTTGAGCCGACAACAATCCAGCCCCCGTGTTTCCCCTCGAGCTCCTCGACAATCGGCAAGAGCTTGCCGGTGCGCAGGAACAAGTAGCGGCGGATTTCCCTGGCGGCCAGGGATTCGGCGAATGAGGCGCCCTCCGGGGAAACGATTGATTCAAGTTCCCCTGCCCTCTGCGCGCCTTTATCGCAGGAGGTAAAAAACAGAGCTGTCAGCGACAGGACAATGACTAAAAAAGAGGCGAGCGAAGTCATAATGTCAGTCTCCTGAAAGGTTAATCTGGAGGATGGGTGATTTATGAAAGAGGATCGCACAAATTATCCCGGATTATTTCTGGAAAGACAGAAGCCCTCTTTGCTTAGCATTGTGCAAGTCAGCCTGTGGACCGGTGCGGAGCGGGCTGGGCCGGCATCCTTTTTGCAATAATCACCATGGCGGGTATCAGCGTGGAGTTCATAAAAAGCAAAAAGGATGCCGGCCCAGCCCTGACTTGGACAGACATAAACAGCGAAAGCTGGAGCATGTTTCAGGACTTGCTATTCAAAAACTTCCCTGACCTTGTCCAAAAGCAGTCTTCAAAGGTCAGGCTTCAGCTTGCAGAAGCGAGGCATGCCTCAGCCCTGGAGATATTCCTTAAGCCAGGGCAGCGCAGGCCTTCCTTATCTCTGCCAGGCATTCTTTCATTGCCGGCAGCGGGTTCGACGGGTCGCTTTCGTATTCGAGCGAGAAAAACCCATTAAACCCGATTTCCTTGAGCTTGCCCAGCAGACACGGCAGGTAGAGCAGGCCTCTGCCGACAATGGCATCCTCCCAATGCCCGCCCTCTACGACCGGTACCATGTCCTTGATATGCATGCCCCGGATGCGGTCAGGGAATTCATCGATTACCCTGAGCGGGTTGACCCCGGAACGCTGGGAATGCCCGGTATCCAAACACAAGCCGACCCGTGTCGAGGTTTTGGCCAGATACTGGCGATACATTTCAGGCTTGGCGTAAAGCTTATCCTCCGGGCCATGGTTGTGGATCGCTACAGGGAGGCCGTATTCCTCGGTGAGCCTGTCCACAAGGGGGAGAGCCTCGTACTCAGGCGCAACGTCTATAGCCAGTACTCCCAGCAGCTTGGCATATTCAAAAACTTTGCGGCAGCTCGCCTCGTCATTCGGCATCCTGGAGACACCGCAGGAGTCGATTGTAATGCCTTCGCTTTTGTAGCGCTCCACCGTGGCTTTTATCTCATCCGGCGGAGTGTCTTCAGGCAAATGAATGGTCGGCGCGATTTCAACGTATTTCAGCCCGAGTTCGTGAAGGCTCTTGATCACATCATCTGTGGACTTGAATTCCCGTACGCACCAGGTCTGCATTCCCATGCGAAAACCGGCGTAAGGGTCAACCGGTGCCGTTTTTGCAGGTTCAGGAGCGCTGGCTGCCTGCTCGGCCGGTTTTTGTGCGCAGCCTGCTGCGGCCATGGAACCGATAACTCCACCGCTGAGAGCCACAAAAGTACGGCGTGACATCAAGTCGGTTGCTTTACCCATCTTTGACTCCTTTAATATTGAAATGGGAACAAAAGCTGTGAACAATCTATCAGAAAAACTCGATCTGCAAAAAAGCCATTCGCAGACAGCCGAGAGAAATATTTTCAGCGCGCCGGAGGTGGTTACTGACCCCGCGCCCGGATTGGCTCATCTCTTTTTAAGATAATGTCTTACAGGCCTTTTTAATCTCTTCCAGGCATTCTTTCATTGCCGGTATTGGGTTCGAGGGATCGCTTTCGTATTCCAGAGAGAAATAGCCCTTGAAGCCCATATCCTTGAGCTTTCCCACCAAAGCCGCCAGGTCGAGGGCGCCCCGGCCGACAATTCTGTCCTCGTATTCCCCGCCTTGTCCAGGCACCATGTCCTTGATATGAATGCCGTGAATCCGGTCCGGGAATTCATCCAGGGCGGCTAACGGGTCCTCCCCGACACGCTGGAAGTGCCCCGTATCAACGCACAGCCCGATCATTGTCGAGGTTCCGGCCAGGTTCTTACGGATCAGCTCGGAAGTGCCCCAGTATACATCCGACGGCCCGTGGTTGTGAATGGCGATCGGGATACCGTATTCTGCGGTGAGCTTATCCAGCAGCGGGATGGCGTCAGGCTCCGGGCCGGCGCTTATGCCTAATACTCCCAGTTCCCGGGCATATTCGAATATTTTGCGCAACTTGGCCTCGTCATTTTTCATCTCGATTACCCCACAGGCGTCGATAGTGATACCCTCAGCCTTGTAACGGGCCACTGCGACTCTGAGCTCCTCGAGCGGAGTGTCCACTGGCAGGTGGCCGTCCGGCCAGAGTTCTACATGGGCCAGTCCCATGGTGTGGAGGCTATTGATCAAATCATCGGGTGCCTTGAACTCCCGGAAGCAGTAGCTCTGGATTCCCATGCGAAAACCGGCATAGGGGATGTCTTCGGGAAAACCGGCAGCAGTCGCTTTGGGTTCAGGGACGCTGACCGCTTCCTCAGCCGTTTGCCCGGGAGCGCCTTTTTTCCCGCAGCCTGCTGCAGCCAGAGAACCAATTACCCCTCCGCCAAGTGTAAAAAAGGTGCGGCGGGAGATCGAGTCTTTTGATCCACTCATAACAGCCTCTTTTGTGGAAGTTTTAAAAAATGATTCCTTAACTCGCATTATTCACAAATTACCGCAAAACTTTTAGGGGCGGACCCATGTGTCCGCCCGGCGTTCGGTAATTTTTCGATGGTAATCGGGCGCACCCGCGGGTGCGCCCCTACGAAAAATAGGAACGGAATATTTTTATGAATTTTCCGGGTTAAAAACAAAAAAGTGTTTTTTTATTTATAGGCCTGAGATTAAAAAAGAGAGAATTTGATCATTTATCCGGTCAAAAATAGTCACTCTGATTTCCACTCGATTGGTATTGCCATTCTTATGGATACCGGTTCACCGCGATTCAGCGCCGGATCGAATTTAAATCCTTTGGCCCATTCCACAGCGATTGAATCAAGCTCCGGGTAGCCGGAGGAAATCGCGATCTTTGTTCTATCGGGATCCACATCGCCGGTTTTAGTAACAAAGAACTCAATCCTGGTAACCACTTCCACACGGTCCTTGGCGATATGGGGAGGCATCTTGGGTTTAGGGGGCATATACTTGACCTTGGGCATCACCTCGGCCTCAACCTGAAACTCTTCTGCCTCTGGTACTTCCTCATTTGCAGGAACCGTATCTGGATTTCCAGCCGACATTTCAGCCAAAGAATCCGCGAGCTCCTTGTGCAAAGCGTAAACCGTCTCCAGAGAACCTAAATTTTCAGGGATGCTGTCTTTCTTGTTCATGTCAAAATGAAAAGGGTACTCTATCCACATTGACACCGGCTTCCCATCTTTTATCGCCGGATAGAAGAGCGTCTTTTCCGCGGCTCTGACAGCAGCATCGTCTATTGATTGATGACCGCTGCTGATTGCTGTTACCACCGAATCTACTGCCCCTTCTTCTGTTACGTGAAGGCTCAAATCAACCTTACCCTCGATATTTTCGCTTTCCGCATCTTCGGGATAAACAGGTGGAACAAGCATCTTGATGTGGGGTTTGTCTGCTGCAGTTTCAGGGGGAATAGCTATCTCCAGAACGGGTTTAGCAATAGGTAACTCTGCTGTGCTCCCTGATTTGTCTTTAGTCTTTGGGGCAAATCTCAAGGTCAACGCTGCAAGTTCCTCCCCGATGATCTCCTCGGGATCGAAGTTGACCGCCATGCTGTAAAACCCTTCACTGTCCCGGCTCACTTTTCCCCAGACCCGCACTGCTTTCCCGAGGCGTGTGAACAATGAATCGTAATGCTCGTTTTTCTCCAGGCTGTATTCGCGGCCGCTGAAATCCCTCAGCCCTGCCTCGACCACATTGGTGTACTGGTCCCAGTCCCAGGGAATGACCCGGGCTTCGACCCTATCCCCGGTTGGTTTGGGTTTGGGCTTGGGCTGCTCCTTGGCTGGGGCTGCTGGCGGTTTTAAGGAATCGGAAGGGGGCTTGACCTCTTTCGGGCTGGGAGCTTGAATTTGGGCTGCGGAAGAATCAGGGCTGGAAACCGAATCGGCTGACAAAACTGCGGCTGGAACTGAATCGCTGCTTACTGCAGAGTCGGCGATCGCCTGAGCCTGAGCCGAATCCTGGGCTCTCAGCAGGGAGGCGAAACACAGTCCGGCAGAGACAGCCCAAAATAAATGTTTTCTTAAACCGTAGTGCATCTTTATATTTTCATATTAAAGTATAAATATTTAATTTACCCCTGGACTGAAAAATCGACAAGAGAAATTGATTGTTTGCCTTTTTTTTCTGTTTCTGCCGGGGATTTCAAGCTGTTGATTTAGCACCTTTCAGTTGAGGCGGGAATTTTTGTGAAGCACTGCGGTGGGAAAAAATCCCTTGCCCCTGTCGAGCCGGAAATGCACGTGCAGTATCTGCCCGGTGTGGGTCCCAAAAGGGCCGAGCAGCTGGCACGCCTGGGAGTGGAACGGGTGGTGGATCTGCTTTATCTCTTTCCCAGGCGCTATCTCGATGCAACCAGAATCACCCCGCTTGGCTCATTGAAGGGCCCGGCCCGTGAGATTACCGTGGCCGGAACCGTGGTTCTGGTGCGCACAATGTATTCCAGGCGGCGCAAGATTGGTTTCGAGGCAGTGCTCGATGACGGCACGGGACGGATTAGCTGCAGCTTTTTCGGCCGGGCGTTTCTAAAGGATCTAATCGCCAGGGGAGAGCGCTGGATCATGTTCGGCGAGGTGCGGCTTTACCGGGACCGGCTTTATCTGAACCCCATAGAGTACGAGCTCCTGCTCGAGGAGGAGGCTGAAAAGGCTGCAGGAGACGGCGGGATTATCGGGACAGGCGGGGGCGTGATCCCGATTTACCCGCTCACCGAGGGGCTGACCCAGAAGACGCTGCGCAAGATAATCGACAATGCTTTGAAAGCAGCTCCCCGCCTTGAGGATAAGCTGCCCGGGAGCCTGCGCCGGGCCTGGGGCCTGCTGGACCGTGCCCAGGCGCTCTGTCTGGTGCACCGCCCACAAAACGGGAACCAGGCGCTCCAGGCGCGAAACAGCCTCGTTTTCGAGGAGCTTTTTTACCTGGAGCTGATGCTTCTGGGCCGCAAGTTCCATCTTCGGGCCGAGGAGCGAAAACGTCACTACGTGAAACACAATCACCTGATTCGCGCCCTCGGCCGCGCGCTCCCTTTCAGCCTGACCGAGGCCCAGAAGAATGTCCTGCGCACTATCGATAATGATCTCACCGGCTCCCACCCCATGAACCGTCTCGTGCAGGGAGATGTCGGCTCAGGCAAAACAGTGGTGGCAGTATTCGCTGCCCTGCGGGCCGTTGAGAACGGTTACCAGGTTGCGCTGATGGTCCCGACTGAGGTACTCGCTGAGCAGCACTACAGAACCTTGAAAAAACTGCTGGCCCCTTTGGAGATCGAGCCTGTAATCCTGCTCGGGAAACTGAAACCGGGCCCGAAAAGGGAGACCGCAGCCAGGATCGCCTCCGGGGAGGCCTCGCTGGTTGTGGGCACGCACGCCCTGATTCAGGAAAATGTGAATTTCGCCGATCTGGGCCTGGTGATAATCGACGAGCAGCACCGCTTCGGGGTGAACCAGCGCTTGACATTAAAAGAGAAGGGGGAGCACGCAGACTGCCTGGTAATGACCGCCACCCCGATTCCCCGCAGCCTGGCTCTCACCCTGTACGGCGATCTGGATGTTTCGGTGATCGACCAGCTTCCCGCCGGGCGGAAAAAAATCTCGACCCATATTGTCACTCCCGGAAAGCGCGCGGCCATGCATCAATTTCTCGCCGGGAGGATCGCCCAGGGGGAGCAGACCTTTGTTGTCTGTCCCCGCATAGAGGAGGATGAAAACTGCGAGCAGGCCTCTGCAGAACAGTGGTATGCGCGCTACCAGGATGAGATCTTCCCCAACTTTAAAGTGGTGATGCTTCACGGGCGGATGCCGCCTGAGGAGAAAGAAGCTGCCATGCGGGCCTTTGAAGAGGGCGAAGCCCAGGTGCTGGTAGGTACCACTGTGATCGAGGTGGGAATCGATGTGCCGCAGGCCACGGTGATCGTGATCGAGGGTGCCGAGCGCTTCGGCTTGAGCCAGTTGCATCAGCTTCGGGGCCGGGTGGGAAGGAGCCACAGGCAGAGCTGGTGCCTGCTCGTGCCCTCTGAGGAGACCTCGCACGAAGGGATCCAGCGCCTGAGGATTCTGGCGAAAACAGCCGATGGCTTCAGGATCAGCGAAGAGGACCTGCGCCTGCGAGGCCCGGGGGACTTTTTCGGCGAGCGGCAGTCGGGCCTGCCTGAGCTGAAAATCGCAGATCTGATCGAGGATTTCCCGGTGCTGGTCAGGGCGCGGGCGGCTGCAGAGGAAATTTTAAAAGAAGACCCGTATCTCGAAAAACCGGAGTACCGCAAGATGCGCATTGAATTGATCTTGCGCTACCGGGACCGGATCGGGTTTCTGCGGGCAGGCTGACAAGTCTCCGGCTGGACCAAGGGTTTGATTGCACGGCTGCGGGTTGAAATTATATATTGGTTTTAAATCTTGATCAGCAATCATGCCCGGTGGGCGGACACAGCGGAAGATAAAAATTCCCCGGCCATTTAAGCTGGAACTGAAAAGGGGCAGAAGTGCAAAGGCACAGAGGTGCAAACTTTATGATACAGCCTGTCCTGAAAAAATATTGAAAGTACAAAGACTCAAAATTCAAATCGAACTGGAAAAACCAGGGATTTTAATATAAAAATAAAGGCTTGTTGTTGATAAAATCGAGAGTTTTTTCAAAGGAAGGGGTCATGAGAACGGTAAAGAGTTGTTTTCTGCTCTGGTTAGGGATTCTCTGGGCAGGAGCTGTTTCTTACTGCCTGGCTGAGGTCCCGGCAGATTCTCTGCCCGCTTTCCCCGGGGCGGAGGGTTTCGGCTCCCTGACACCCGGAGGAAGGGGGGGCCGAGTGATCAAGGTGACCAACCTGAATCCGGGCGGCCCGGGCAGCCTTCAGGAGGCCTGCAGCGCCGAGGGCCCCCGGATCGTGGTTTTCGACACCAGCGGCGTGATCCCCGGAGACATAACAATCGAGCACAACCGGATCACGATCATGGGGCAGACCGCTCCAGGGGCCGGGATAACTATCAAGGGAATGTTTGTCACCCCCTGGACAGAGGACGGCTCGATAACAATAGAAGATATCGTGGTCCGCTTCCTGCGCGTGAGGCCGGACCCAATCCCCGGGGTATCCTGGGCCGATGCCATCCAGTTCGGAAAAGTCAAGCGATGTATCCTGGACCATGTCTCCTGCTCCTGGGCCAGTGATGAGACAGTGGACATTTACAGCAGCCAGGATATCACGATCCAGTGGTGCACGATCGAGGAGTCGGACACAGAGGGACACCCCGAGGGCCGTCACAACTACGGCCTGATCAACGGCCCGGAGGGCCAGCGGTTCTCGATCCACCACACCCTGTTCGCTCATCACTCCCGCCGCTGCCCGGCAATCGCCAATGGCCCGGCTGATGTGCGCAACCTGGTGGTCTACAACTTCCGGGACGGTTTCCTGCACGACAACGAATCCAATGACGGCGGCTTCAATATAATAGGCAACTATTACAAGAAAGGCCCCAACGATACTATCTACCCTTTCTGCTTCGAGGACAGGATCTCCTATTATCTGCGCGACAACTATATCCAGGGCGTCGGTATGATCCAGGACCCCTGGGCCGAAGCCAGCAAGCTTCCGGGTCTCAAGGCCTATGCGGACAAAGGAAAAAAGGCCAAACAGGAGACCGAGGTCCCGGCCGTGACCACCCACAGCCCACTCGAAGCCTACGATCTGGTGCTTGAGTCTGCAGGCTGCTTTCCCCGGGATACTGTCAGCCGCCGCACGATCGAAGAGGTCAAGACCGGAACCGGCTCCTGGGGCCGTCACGATCCGGGAGACCTTATGGCAGGTCTTGACCCCAAGTCTCCGCCCAGGGACTCGGACAATGACGGCATGCCGGACGACTGGGAAAGAACCAAAGGGCTCGATCCCTTGGACAGCACGGATCACAACAAAGTTATGGCGTCAGGCTACACTGCTGTCGAGGAGTATTGTAACATGCTGGCCCAGAGGCTTATTTTAGCCGGAGACAGAGCGCCGGAGCAGCTTTACGATTTCAACAGCGACGGCGTATTGAATCTAGCAGATGCCCTGAGCCTGGTTCTCAAAGGCATCGGGAACCCGGAAGACCCGCGACTCGATATCGACTGGGACGGCCGGTTCGCAGTGATGGATGTAGTCCGGCTGATACTTATTATCAGGGAGGACCAGGGGCGCTGAAAAGCTTCTGCCGCCTGATTTTCCCTGAATTCCCGCAGACTCTTGAACTTCTGGACTTGGGATAAGGAAGCCATGAAAGAGGATAACCGGAACAGGAGCCAGGCCAAGGTTTATCGACACAGGAACCTTCAGATCATTTTCGGGGTCACCCTGGTGGCGGTAATGGGAGTGGCCACAATCACGCCGGCGTTCCCGAAAATTGTCCGGGAGCTGAATATCACGGATAAACAAGTGGGACTTTTGATCACCTTTTTCACTCTGCCGGGAGTGATTCTCACCCCTATTTTCGGGATACTGGCTGACCGGCTGGGGAGAAGGAAGGTGCTGGTCCCCTCGCTGATTCTGTTCGGCGTTGCCGGCGGAGCTTGCGCTTTTGTGCGTGAGTTCAACACTCTGCTCCTCCTGCGGTTTTTCCAGGGTATCGGCGGGGCCGCTCTGGGGTCTTTGAACGTGACAATTATCGGGGATATCTATACCGAAAAACAAAGGATTGCTGCCATGGGTTATAATTCAACCGTGCTCAGCCTGGGCACTGCAAGCTACCCGGCTGTCGGGGGCGTCCTGGCCACTTTCGGCTGGTATTATCCATTTGCCCTTCCTTTTATGGCCATTCCAATGGGATTGGTGGTTCTGTGCTGTTTGAAAAATCCGGAGCCGGAAATTCAGGAGGGATTTATCGAATATCTGAAAAATGCCTTGCAGAGCGTTAAGTCACTACGGGTGGCTTTTCTTTTTACCGCCGGTCTGATCACCTTTATCATCCTCTACGGCGCCTATCTGACCTTTTTCCCCCTTCTGCTCGGCCATTCGTTCACTGCCTCCCCTTTTGTTATCGGCCTGCTTATGTCGAGCATGTCTGTCACTACGGCTTTGACATCCTCCACGGTCGAAAGAATGATCCGAATCCGGTCGGAAAGATTCCTTTTACAAACCGCCTTTGTCCTTTATACTGTATCTTTATCTTTGATTCCATTCTGCCACAATATCTGGGTGTTTCTGATCCCGGTGTTAATCTTTGGATTCGCCCAGGGAATCAATATCCCGGTTATCGTAACCATGCTGACCGCCTCGGCGCCGCTTAAGTACCGGGGGGCATTCATGTCCGTAAACGGACTGGTATTGCGTCTTGGACAGACTGTGGGGCCGCTGGTCATGGGCGAGATTTTTATCCTCTGGGGCATGCCCGGCGTTTTCTTTGCCGGGGCCTGTTTTTCGACTCTTTTGGTCGTTCTGCTGGTTATCATGCTTAGATAGTATTTTATCTCTCTGGAAAAGCCTTAAGATGTCCTGCATTGGCCGGAATTAATACAGGGAGCATTAAATAGTTTCCATTTATATTGTTCTTATATGCTTGAGCCTTGGTCATTAATATAAGTTGAGTAAACAGGAATGAGTTACCGGATTTTGGTTTTTACATTTAAGGCGCCGGCGACTTACTTTACCTGACAACGGTTGAAATACCCCGAGAGAAAACTTTTACAACTGCCGAAAAGAGGTTTTAGTGCAGCTACCTGGAATGATAAAAGACTCTAATTCTAATATACAAGGCCATAAGAAGCCCTGAAGTCTGAGGACCCTGTTTCTGGAGCGTGTAGAAGACAAGTAATTTCCATCATTGCCGTAATAGATGTACAACGCCCAGGCAGTCCTTTGCGCAGCATTATCGCGCCAGGCGAGCTTGGCGAAGCGGGGTAAAAGACTAAAGTGCCAGGATTAACTTTTGTTTCTTTTTGTTTAAAAAGAAATGGTTTTGCTTCTTTTGCCACCAAAAGAAGAAAAAAATTACCTTTAGGGACAGATGTAAACCCAAATGTAAAAATTTTATGACCTGAGTAGTAATAATAACCTTTCCCAAGGAAAAAAATATTCAACCAGGATTAAGGGAGTTCGTTGTAATGCGCTATCGGTCTGCTCTGGTTCCGGCAGTTTTCCTTATCGCCGGACTGATGTTTGCCCATTCCCCGTTATCCGGACGGACTTACTCGCCCTGGGTGGTTTCGGAGCATGTGGCCGACTTCTCGGGAAACTGGCACTCTTTTATGCAGCACAAGGCTTTTATCGGCAAGCAGGACCACGAGCTGGCTGTGGCGGTCTGGAAATACCTTTCATCCCGCGAGACCGGCCTGGTGCACACCGGAAGCTGGGATGAGCCAACCAGGACCACCGATGCCCAGGACAAGCCCGATCCCTGGGGCAACATGTTCACCTACTGGACAGTCTATGACCCGGTGAAGAACATCAACAGTTTCGGCATGGGCTACTGCGGCATGCAGAGCACTATCGCGGCAGGCATTTTCCGCTCCCTGGGGTATGAGTCCCGCACGATCAATATTAACAGCGGCTACTCGCATCAGGTATGCGAGGTGTTCTACAGGGGCGGCTGGCATTTTATCGATACGGATGAGCGGGGGGTGGTGCTCACTCCGGGGGGAGAGCTGGCAAGCTGGGCCCAGATGAAAGCCCATCCCGAGTGGTGGCCGCACCGGCCTTTCGCCGATGCCCCCCACTTCCCGGACCACTTCGAGAGGTTCGGCGGCCTGGTCAAGGAGGGCAAGCTCAAGGAGAACGGCTACAAGTACCGCTGGGAGCCGCTGGGGCATACCATGGATTTCGTGCTCAGGATGGGCGAGAGTTACACCCGCTGGTGGCGTGCAGACAGCACCCGCTACTACAAGGGCTGGTGGGGCCGCTCGGACCAGGCCGGAGAATGGCTGAGAAATAATGTCCGCGAGCACCCCGAGCACATGTACACCCACAAGCAGAAAGGGGAGTACGGCAGTATCTACGAGCGGCCCGGCATGGGGGTGTTCCGCTACAGCCCGAAGCTCTCGAGCGCCTGGCAGGACTACCGGGACGGGGTCTATGCGGATTCGAACGTGGTGCAGGACGAGCATGGAGTGTGCTCGCTCGAAGGCGGGGGCTACACGGTTTTCAAGGTCTACACTCCCTGGATAATTGCCGGCAGGAACGGCCCGGACCCCGGAGCCGAGCCCCCGAAAGAGGGAGTGATTGTCAATTATAAGGGAGAAGGAGGTATAAGAGTTTTTCTCTCGCCTGATTTCGGCGAGCACTGGGACCCGGTGGGCCAGGGCACAAGGGGCAGAATCGATCTCACAGAAAAGCTCTACGGCAGGTGGGGCTGCCTGGTGCGCTTCGAGCTTGAGGCGGCACGGCTTGAAACTCTTGAAATGACCACCTGGGTCCAGGTCGCCCCGATGAGCCTGCCTGCAGTGCGCGGGGCCACCCGAATGCAGTATAGAACCGGGGACCGGACAGGCGAAAAAACGGCTGTTCTCCCCCTCGTAGCCGATTTCATCCTGCCCGCTGATTCCCTGCGGGCGCTCGGCTGGCTCAAGATAAAAGGAGAGCATCGAAGGTTCAACCTGCACGACCGGAGTGACGGGGCCATGGTGACAGTCAGGCCTCCTGCCGGGTCGACCGGGAATAAGCTGCGCTGGCTTACAGTGGGCGGTGATTTCAATAACCTGAAAAAGCCTGAGATCTGGGTCTCGACAACCGGGCATCCTGAGGATCTGCGCCTCCTGCGCCGCCTCGAGGCTCCCCTCTGGTGCGACCATTGGATGAGCCGCCTGGATGAATATCTCGGCCCGCCGGATACGATTCCCAACGACCTGATGGTCGACTACCGTAAAAATGTCAATAATGTGCGAATCTACGCCCATTACTCCGAGCCTGAGCGGCCGGTCAAGGACAGCCCGGTCGAGGTGACTCACTGCGTGGGCGGAGTGGAAACGAAGCTCGTTGTCCGCTCGGATACAACTTACACCCTTTACGGAGAGGGGCCCAACGAGTGGATCAGGATGCGGGTCCTTTCCGAGCCGGCGAATCAGGCAAAATAATATCGCTCCGCGCCTGAGGCGTGGATCAGGCTGCGGACTGCAAGATAAATTTCATTATTGCCAAAGAGCGCTGTTAGGACTGAGACAAAGACCGGAACACTTTTTATAAAACTTTATTCCACAGTGTGACCCGCCGGAGTAAGCGCCTTGAACACGTCTTTAACTGGAGCAGGGACATGAAAGATCGCCATACGATAAGCCGGAAAATGTTTTTGAAAGGCTGCGGCACTACAATTATTGGTTTGGGCCTCGGTTCCTCCTGCGGGAGACCGGCTGCCGGGCAAAATAGAGATTTATCCGAAGGGGCGCCGGGTTTGTCGTCTGATTCCCGGGATTCAGTCTCCGGGGAGAAGAAAACCGCTTACCGTACCCTGGGCAAGGCCGGGATAAAAGTTACGGAGCTCTGTTTCGGAGCGAGCCGCACCATGGACCCCTCGCTGGTGCACCACGCTCTGGAGTGCGGTATCAACTATATCGATACCGGACGGTCCTACTATAACGGTGAGAACGAGTTCATGGTGGGCAAGGTGATCCAGGGCCGGAGGCAGCAGGTGGTGGTCAACTCCAAGCTGCCGCGGGCATCTGTAGAGAAGATGCAAAAGGATCTCGAGACCAGTCTGAAAGCCCTGCGCACGGATTATATCGACTGTCTCCTGCTCCACTCCGCGGACACTGCCGAAGACATTGTCTCGGATGAAGTCAAGAGGTTTTTCACGCGCGCCAGGGAGCAGGGCAAGGTCCGCACTTTCGGGTTCAGCACCCATAATAACAGTCTCCTTGAGACTGCCGCCGCGGAAAAGTTTTACGAGGTGGTCATGCTGCCTTACAATTTCATGGGCTCCTACCACCACATGCTCGGGGGCAGCTACCACGAGTGGGACAGCCAGTTCCTGGCCCGGGGGATCGAGATCTGCGGCCAGGCTGGTATCGATTTTATCGCTATCAAAAGCTGCTCCGGGGGGTTCAAGAAGGAGGGCGGCGGCCCGCAGACTTATCGCGCGGCCCTGAAATGGGTGCTCGAGAACCCGTATGTCAAGTCTATCGCCGCGGCCATGGGCAATTTCCAGCAGATCGAGGAGAACGTGCAGAGCATGGGAGAAGGCGCTCTGCTGCCCGGGGAAAAGATACTGCTTGACTCCTATGCCGAGCATTACGGCGCCTGGTTCTGCAGGATGTGCGGCCAGTGCAGAGGCAAGTGCCCGAGAGGGGTGGATGTCGCCCTGGTAAACCGCCTCCACATGTACGCTGTGGGCTACGGCGGAGACATGGCCCGCGAGGCCCACGCGACCTATGTCACCCTGGGAAAGCGGGGCGCAGCAGCGTGCGTGGACTGCAAGACCTGCCGGATAGAGTGCCCCTACGGGCTGCCGCTAAGTACCAAGCTGGCGGATGCCCATGCGCTCTTGGGGTGAGGGGTTTGGCAAGGATTATATCATAGACCGGAAATCAAGGAAAAACTGAAGTCAGTCGCAAATTTTCAGAGAACTGAAAAATAAACGCCAGATCAAGGTAAAGCAGGTGAGGGGGATCCGCTAAGAGAGGAACTGAAAAGGATTTCAAAGCAAATTATTACTTGAATAGTTTATAAATAAATGCTTAAATTGATTATAAATAGGAGTACAAATGAAAAAGAAAATCAATGGAGGTAATAAATGAGTAAAAAAGATTTCTTTATACCCCCCCGAATAGAATATCTTAGAGTTAAAAACTACCGGGCCTTACGTGATCTGGAGTTGAAATATATCAAGCCTTTAACGGTGTTTATTGGCCCTAATGGTAGTGGGAAGTCTACGATTTTTGATGTTTTTGCTTTTCTTAAAGAATCTTTTTCAGTTGGACTACGAAAAGCTTGGGATAAGCGTGGCAGATTCAAGGAACTCCTGACTCGCGGAGCTGAAGGGCCGATTGAAATCGAGCTTAAATATCGCGAAAAACCTAAATCGCCGATAATTACTTATCATTTAAGCATTAAACAAAATACTAAAGGACCTTTTGTTGGAGAGGAATGGTTGCAATGGAGACGTGGCCAGCGGGGAAAACCATTCCGTTTCCTGGATTTTAAAGAGGGCGAAGGGAGAGTGGTATCCGGTGAGAGTCCCGATGAAGAAGCCGAAAGAATTCTTGAAAAATTGGATTCGCCTGAAATGCTCGCAGTCAATACCTTGGGTCAGTTTGCAAAACATCCAAGGGTCAGCGCTTTGCGACGATTTATCACGGATTGGCACCTTTCATATCTTTCAGCAGATAGTTCCAGAGGTGTGCCTGAAGCCGGACCACAGGAACGTCTTTCAGCTACCGGAGACAATCTGCCTAACGTGATCCAATATCTAAAAGAGCAACATCAGGTCCGATTGGACAAAATATTTAAAACATTGTCAGCCAGGGTTCCACGTTTGGAAAAAGTAGATGCTACTCTTTTGGAAGATGGCAGACTTCTTCTTCAGATAAAAGATGCTCCTTTTGAAAGGCCCATTTTATCGAAATTTGCCTCGGATGGAACTCTTAAATTGCTGGCCTATTTAACTCTTCTGTATGATCCTGAACCTCCGCAGCTGATTGGAATCGAAGAGCCTGAAAACTACCTTCATCCGACACTTTTGTCTGAGTTGACAGAAGAATGCAGGGATGCATCCACAAGGACCCAATTAATGGTCACCACTCATTCGCCTTTTTTTATTAATGGTTTGAGACCTGAAGAAGCCTGGGTGCTATATCGAGATGATAAAGGCTACACTCAGGCCAGGAATGTTTGGTATATGAAGGGTATCAGAGAATTCATGGATGCTGGGGCCCAACTCGGGCAGTTATGGATGGAGAAGTTCTTTGAGGTTGGATATCCTTTGGATGAGCAAAACCAACTGAAATTAAAACTAAAATAACATCTTATCAAATTAAAAAGGTTATAGTACCATGCATGTAGAGTTTCTTGTAGAAGAACCATCCATGGAGTATGCCCTTAACAACCTTGTTCCAAGAATATTAGGTCAAGATATTTCAATCAAAATTCATCCATTCCAGGGAAAACACGATCTTCTTAATAATTTACCTCATAGATTGAACGGTTATAAAAAATGGATGCCTGCTGATTATCGGGTAGTTGTATTGATTGATTTGGATCAGGGGGATTGTCTGGTCCTTAAGGAAAGCCTGGATCATGTCGCAGCAAACGCAGGTTTAATAACAAAGACTCAAAGAAGTGAACGCGGCTTTTTTCAGGTTTTAAACAGATTAGCGATTGAAGAGCTTGAAGCTTGGTTCTTCGGTGATCTTGAAGCTGTAAGGCAAGCTTATCCCCGTTTCCCGGAAAAACTTGAGGTTAAAGAAAATTATCGTGATCCTGATGCTATTAAAGGCGGAACTTGTGAAGCTTTGGAAAGAGAGCTTAAAAAAGCGGGTTATTATAAAAGTGGAATCAGTAAAACTAAAGCCGCAAGGGAAATTTCCGCCTACATGGACCCTGATAGAAATCGGTCTAAAAGTTTCCAGGTTTTCAGGGATGGCTTACTGTCTTTGGAGAGATCAATAGTTTAGCTCCGGAATAATTCTGAACTTTTATCATTATCAGGCTTAAAATGAAAACTGTTTTTTGCAAAATTATATTTTTTTTTATTATTATTTCCGCCAATTCCCTCCCAGCCCAGGTCTACACCCCGCGGGTAACCACAGACCAGCTTCCTGACTACACAGAGATCGGCCGCTTCGTGAGCTGGCAAAAGTGGCGCGACCTGCCGCCCCGGGAAAAAGCTGTCGCGATCTGGCGCTTTATCACCGACTACGAGACCGGGCTCTACCCGATCCAGGGCATCTACGAGGACCCGAACCCGGGCCCTGAGTTCCCCTTTTTCGATGAGCGCGACCTGGTCAAGGTGCTCAATGTCCACGGCCACGGCTACTGCGGGCTGCTGAGCCCCACCCTGGACGGTATCTACGCCCATGCAGGCTTCCCGGACTCCCGGATCCACAACATGGATGCAAACCACCACTGCGTGACCGAGGTTTTCTACCAGGGCGGCTGGCACTATTTCGATGTCGACCTGCGGGGCATGCTCTACAAGCCGGACAGCACTGTGGCGAGTATCCGGGACGCCATGACAGACCGCTCCCTCTGGACTGCGCCCCAGATCAAGGTGGAGCCGTTCTACCCGCTGGATGACAAGGCCCGGATGTATGAAAGCTTCGCAGCCTGCAAGCTCACACCCATGTACCACTGGTACAAGAACGGCCACACCATGGATTTTGTCCTCAGGCCCGGGGAGTCGATGACCCGTTACTGGCAACCCCAGGGAGGGCGCTGGCACCACCCATGGCTCAATCCAGGCGGGTTCGACATGGCCTTTCTCAAGCGCAAGTTCGAGCAGCCTCCCCGGGGGCTCAAATGCAAGCACGACGGCTGGTCGAAGTGGACCCACGGCAATGTATTTTATTCGTATTCACCCAGGCTCACCAATGCCTATGAGGATTTCGAGCGCGGGGTTTACGATTACAGAGGAGTGAGGCCCACATCCAATGGCGTGGAAACCGCTCCAGACAGCACAGGCTATGTAATTTTCGAGGTGCGCACCCCGTACATTATCGTGGGCCGGGTGCACGAGCTCGACCGGCCGGAGAAGATAGATGACGCAGCCACCCTTCATTACCGCTCCCTGGGACCGGTGGAGGTCTCGGTCTCCACAGACAACGCTCATACCTGGCACAGAATCGGCGGGGTGGATTCCGGGAAGGCCGAGTCTATAGATTTCACCCGGAAAGTACTCGGCACCTACGGCTACCTGGTACGTTTCGACCTTGCTGAAGCAAGCGGCCTGGCGGAGATCACTCTCAACACCTGGGGCCAGGTCGCCCCTGTTTCTCTGCCCCGGCTTTTCGCAGGGACTAACCGGATGAGGTTCTCGACCGGCGACCGCTACGGCTGCCCGACTACAGTCAGGGAGGTGCGCCTGAACCTGCGCAATCCGGCTGAGCTTGAGCGCTATGCAGTCAGGATGAATGCCGACTACCAGCCCCTGTGCCACACGGCCCGGCTCAAGGGAGAAGTAGTGCTTAAGATCGACTCCAAACCGGGAACGAAAATCAAGTGGTTTACAGCAGGCGGCTATTTTCACACCTTCACCGGCAGAGAAACTTCAAAGACCGGGAACGCAATTTACTACTCGACTGCCGGGCCGGAAGGCCCCTGGAAAGAGGCGGCCCGCTCGAAAGTGCCCACCTGGGCCCTGAGCTGGCACTACGGCATGGATCAGGATGTGGTGCTCGATGATCCGGCTGAAACAGTGTTCCTGAAATATATCGGCGACCCGGCTGTGAACCAGATCTGGGTCTACGCCCACTGCCTGGGGCGCACCAGGTCCGAGACTCCGGCTGTGCGGGTGACCCACGGATTCGAGGTGGATGGAAAGTACAGCGAGGCTCGAAATATCGGCCAGGAGGGAAAGGAAAATGTCATAGTCTGCGACTCCGAGCCGGAGAACCTCTTCATCCGGTTCGAGCTGCCGAGTGAAAAGAGAGATGAGCCTTTTGATTGAAAACACCTTCTGAGGTTAAAAACTTAAAGGGCAGAGCTTGTCTGTAGGCCCGGAAGAATGACAGGCCCACAATAGGCCCGGAAAATTCAAAAAAAAATTCCCGTTTCCGTTTTTTGTAGGGGCGCACCCGCGTGTGCGCCTGATTACCATCGAAAAATTACCGAACTATAGGCGGACACATTGGTCCGTCCCGACGAGTTTTGTGGTGATTTGTAAATAATCCGGGTCAGTGATTCTCCCTTGCGCAAAATCAAACCTGTAATCATAATCCCCGCGAGACGGCCATGAAGCTCTATAGACTTGCTTTTTTTGCTGTTTCTATCACAGCCTGTCCTTATCTATTGAACGCTGTGGACCTGCGTACTGTCTGCAGCGGCCAGCCCAAATTCCATGTGGAAAACATTATCGGCGGAAGCCATACCTACACTATCCGGATGGAGGGCAGGATCGACGGGGAGATGACTCGCGACCCTGTGGGCTACTGGGCCTATGACCAGTACTGGGAGCCCAATCTCTACGTGCGCCTGGAGAATGTGGGGCAGACCCCGCTGGTTAACCCCTGGCTGCGCCGCGCGGACAGGCCGGATACCCGCACCTTGAAGTCAATCGTGGATTATGTCGTAAAACCCGGCATGAGCGATGCGGAAAAAGCCCGCGCCCTCTGGGAGTTCGAGATCAAGCACCGCTTCCACGCCACCACGGATGACGATGAGGTGAACGATGTCGTAAAAGTTTATAACTGCTATGGCTACACTCTGTGCTACAATGAGAGCCTGATCATGAGCGACCTCTGGCGCACGGCTGGGCTGAAAGTGCGGAAAGGCTTCCCCAACGGCCACAGCACCGCGGAGGTTTTCTACGACAGCGCCTGGCATTTGCTCGACTCGGATGAAAGCATTATCTGCCTTCTGCGGGACAACGAGACAATCGCCTCCGAGGCCCAGATAGTGGCAGACCACGACCTGATGAAACGCACCCACACCTACGGGCCGCTGCATGATGACAGCAGAATGCGTGACGAGGGCTCCACCCCTCTCCACTATTACGAGGGCGAGCGCAAAGGGGAGCACCCGAGCCTGACCAGCCACAGCATGGATTTCACCCTCCGGCCAGGAGAGGCGATTACCTGGGCCTGGAACCCGGGCGGCAGGTTCCACGGGAAAGCCTACCAGGGAAGCGAGACAGAAAGCTATTTCTGGAACAAGCGCTGGCGCCTGATCGCCCACGTGATGGACGGGGAGCTCTCCTATGCCCCTGACCTGAGCGATCCGGCGACACAGAAGTATATCGAAAAAAGCGGGGTTGTCTTACGGGAATCAGGCCCTTTCGGGGCCGGCCTTTATCTCCAGGGCGATTCCGGCAGTGTGGTCCTGCCTGTGGCGAGCGCCTACCCGGTTGTGGGCGGCAGGCTCGAGGTCGATTTTGCCAGGCGGGAGATGGATAAAGAAAGCCTGAGAGTCTCGGTGAGCTACGATGACGGGGAAAACTGGAAAGAAATCTGGACCAGCGCAGGCAGCGAGTATGCCCGGATGTATATCGACCTGAATGAGTTTTTCCCAATGCACGAGCCGGCCCGCTACAGCTACCGCCTGCGTTTCGACCTGCTCTCGCAGACCCCCGAGCCGCAGGTCTGCCTCAAGGGCCTGTACCTGCGCTCCACCCTCCAGATGGCCCTGCTCGCCATGCCGGGTGTGAGCCTGGGCAGCAGCCGGTTTATCTACACTGACCAAAGCCCTGTACCAGGCAAAGTGAAGATCACCCATGCCTGGCGCGAGTGCTCAGCGGCGGATGTCCCCGGAAAGCCTGAAGGAGCTCTCTATCCGCCGGACGGCGGGACAGCGGAGGGCACTCTTTTCACTTTCCGCTGGCAGGCCCCCCGGAAAGACCTCACACCGGCTGACTACGAGTTCCAGCTCAGCGAGTTCCCGGACATGCGCCGGGTGTTCTCGCCCAATTTCCACAAGCTGGTCAGCCGCACCGCAGATCGCAATACGGCTTCCTTCTCGATTCCTTACCTGGGTCTGCTGAACCCGGATGAGACTTATTACTGGCAGGTCAGGGCGCGCAGTAGTGAGGGGGTCTGGGGCCCCTGGTCCAAAACCTTCTCTTTCACTGTAAAAGCGCCCGCTGTCCCTCTCGATCCTGCAGCCTCTTTCGACAAGAACACCCGTACTGTGACGCTCTCCTGGAAGCCCGGGAAAGGGGGAACGAAAGCAGTGAGCTACCGGGTTTACGGCAGTGCGGAAAGAGGCTTTACGGCAAGCGACACGGCATATTTCTATTACGCCGGACTTGAAGGCACAAAGCACAGCCTGCCGAATCTGCTATTTCAGACCGAGGGCCCGGAAACCTCCTGGAATATTCCGCCGCAGGCCTGGAGGCCTTACTACAGGGTGTCTGCAGTCGACAGCACTGCCCGTGAAAGCGGGCCATCCGATATGGCTGAGCTCACCCACCCGCTGATCGTGACCGATAAAATCCCCGAGGGTTCTGCGGGTAACTATTACGGGGCCGAGATAAAAATATCGGCCTCGATCGGACACCTTGTCTCTGCAGATGAGAACGGTAAAGCCTATCAGATGCGCTTCCGGACCCAGGATGAGATGGTTTTCAAGCTTGACGGAGCGCCTGCGGGCCTCTCTATCGACCCGAAAAGCGGCCTGATCGCGGGTTTCCTGCCCAAAGACGCAGCCGGGGAGTATGAATTGTCGGTTACTGTTAATGAGCAGTCCAAAGGCTTGAGCGATAAACGGAAGCTCGTATTAAAGGTGGTAGAAAGATAGGGGAAACGGAGAAACGGAGAAACGGAGAAACGGGGAAACGGAGAAGCGGAGAAACGGAGAAACGGGAAAACGGAGAAACGGGAAAACGGGGAAACGGGGAGGAGGTGTCTGATATGCTTATAGAAAGATACATTCAACGGTTATTGAAACTGGCGGAAAAAGAAAGATCGCCAGCTTTCAAGGTCCTGGCTCTGGCTGAGGGCGGTTTGAGTTTCCTGGTGCTTATTCCCTGGTTTCTCATCTTGACTGGCTCTCTTGCAGTCCAAAGCATTCCTTTCGCCTGGCCGCGCTTTGTGGATCGAGCCTTGGGCCTAGCCGGTCTTCTGGTGGGGCTTTTCTGGCTGGTCTGGGCTGTCTGGGCGCAGTTGACAATCGGCAAAGGCACTCCGAACCTGGCCGCTCCTCCACGACGGCTTATAATCAAAGGACCTTACAGGCTGTGCCGCAACCCGCTCCAGTTGGGAGTCATGCTCTATTACCTGGGACTCGGGGCGTGGGTGGCTGATACCAGGGTGGGTCTTTTTGCTTTCAGCATGGCTTTTATTTTCGGCTCGCTTTACCACAGGTTTGTTGAGGAGAAAGAACTGAGCGCGCGTTTCGGCGAGGAGTACGAGGAATACAGGAAAAGAACGCCTTTTCTTCTTCCGCGGTTCTGGTAAAATATGAAGTTTTTTCCCAGCTTCTTTTATTCTTAGAATTTTTTCATTTGCCAAGCGGCCGGAAATAATTATATCTTGCTTCTTTTTGGATTTATTTTACAGTCCAGGCTTACCAAAACCGGACCCTTTTATAGGATTGAGCTTTATTTTTAGTCCTTAAACCTATTTTCGGCAGGTGAGATTTGTACCACACAATTCTGGTAATCATGACCATAGCTGTGCTCGAGGGTCTTCTTTCAGCGGATAACGCTTTAGTGCTTGCTGTCCTGGTGCGCGCCCTGCCGGTCGAGCAGCATCAGAAAGCCCTGCTTTACGGGATCGGCGGGGCCTTTGTCTTTCGTTTCTTGATGATTTTGAGCGCGGCGACTCTGATCCGCTACTGGTACCTTCAGCTTGCCGGGGCTTTATACCTTGCCTATCTGGCGGTCAAGCATTTTGCATCCAAAAGTAGCTCTGCGCACAAAGTACGCCCGGTGCCCGGGTTCTGGCGCACGGTAATGGTTGTGGAATTGACTGACCTGGCTTTCGCTATTGACTCGATTCTCGCTGCCGTGGCGCTGACAAATAAAATCTGGCTGATTTACACTGGAGGAATCCTGGGCTTGATATTCATGCGTTTCGCTGCCGGTGGTTTTATCAAGCTGCTCGACCGCTTCCCGCTGCTCGAGCATTCGGCTTACCTGGTAATCGGCTGGATATCGATAAAGCTCGGACTCGAGGCGACCACGCACTGGCAGGAAAGTATCGGTGGGACCTGGCACTATACACTGGATCCGGTATTTTTCTGGGTAGTGACTTTTCTGCTTTTTGGCGTGGGCTTTTTACGCACCCGCAAATCCAGACCTGAAACGGAGACTCAGGGAGGTGACATTGGAAACGCTGCTGAATAAACTGGACAGCGTGCCGCTTCTGCTGCCGCTTGCCATTATGTGTGCGCGCATAATCGATGTTTCTATCGGCACAGTGCGCATGATCATGGTGATTCGCGGCAAGCGCCTCAGGGCGGCGGTGATGGGTTTTTTCGAGGTGACAATCTGGCTTACCGCGATTACGGCAATTATCAGCCATATCGACAATTGGCTCAATGTTATCTTTTACGGCCTGGGGTTTGCCACGGGCAATGTGGTTGGAATGTTGATCGAGAACAAGATGGCTGTGGGCCAGCAGGTGGTGCGCTTTATCTCTCCGGATGAGGGCGATAGAATTATCAGGACTTTACGGGCCAAGGGATTCGGGGTGACAGAGGTTGTCGCCTCAGGCCACGAGGGCCCCGTGGGCTTTGGGCTGGTTATCTCCTCGCGCAGGAAAGTGCCCGGTCTGGTAAGTATTATCTCCAGTGTTGACCCCAAGGCTGTGGTGACTGTAGAGGATGTGCGCTACAGCAATATTGTGGAGTTCTACCAGCCCGCCGGGCGTTTTAATCGATGGAAGATCATGAAAAAGAAATAGGTGGTCATCCTCAATTCTAACCGGTGATTATCGAACGGATGTATTCGAGAGCTTCTTCCGGCCTGAACAGTCCCATGCAGGGGAAAAGAGGGCAGCGGTTCTCTAGACAGCGCAAAGTGCCGGGGCAGTCAACCGGGGGCAGGAAAATTTTTATTCTGCCCCGCCCCACCGGCCCCCAGCGCACAGGGTGATGGGCGCGCACAGGTGAGTAAATCCCCACGGTAGGCACGCTCATGGCTGCGGCAAGATGAAGGGGTCCGGTGCTCGGGGCAGCCACAACCCGGGCCAGACTCAAAAGGCCGATAAGATGTTCGAGAGACATGCCGGTCTTGATCCGCACCCTTCCGCCTGATCTCACTTCTCCGGTCACGCGGGCAAGCAGCCCGCGTTCATTGTCACTGCCGGTCACCAGCACCATGTATTCTGTCTCACGCTCAAGGAGCCACACCAGCTCTTTCCAGCAGTCCTCAGGCCAGTTAAGCGCGCTTCCCCCCATACCTGGATGGACAACCACGAGCGGCCGCCTGTGCCACTCGCCGAGCTCCCTGTCACAAAAACTTTCAGCCCAGGCAACCGCCTTGGGATCAGGTAACACCTTGGCAGGCGGCAATTCCCCGGACTTAATCCCCAGAGGCCGGAGAAGATCAATGTTATAAACGGCCTCGCTCTTTTCGCCCCGGCTGCGTTTCTGGCGCACCGCCCGGTTGAAATAAAAGGGCGCATACCACCTGACAAACGGCCCGATACGCAGAAGGATTCCCGCTCTCTTGACCAGACGGGCGTTTTTCAATGAATGCACCAGCACCACGGCACAATCATAGCCGTGTTCTCTGACCAGGCTGGTGAGCTCCTTGAGGTCTGAGCCATCGTGCGCGCCCCGGTCTGTAAGCACCTCGCTCAGATAGGGGTTCCTCCGGACCACGGGTTCTGCATAAGCCGAACAGAGAAGATCGATCTTTGATCCCGGCAGCTTGTTGCCCAGAACCTCGACCGCCGGAGTGGTAAGGACCAGATCCCCGATCCGGTCATTGCGGACCAGAAGAATCCTGGCGGGTTTTCTCCCAGTACCTGGCATAGCTTGCGATCATGGTGAAAGAGTTGAAAAGGGCGGCCAGAAGGCCGGGCACGCCGTCCAGGAACCCGAGCTTGAAAAAATACCGGCGGATGAATTTGAGCCACGGCTTCACCAGGAGAGCCGCGGCAATCGAGACAGCCCCGGGTCTCCCTTCCTGTCCGGCAAGCCTTTGGGCCTCAAGCTCCGTATAGCGGTTGAATTTGCTGAAATATTCATCGATTGTCCCATAGCTGTAATGCAGCATTTCACCTCGCAACTGTCCGATAGCTCCGGAAACAATCACTGACTCGTGGATCGGCCGGTCATTGAAGCGGCCCCGGTCTTTGCGGAAAAGGCGCAGCTGAAAGTCCGGGTACTGGCCTCCGTGGCGCAGGGCGCGACCGAAATAATGGTTGAGCCTGGGGATCTTGTAACCTGCATAAGGGGCACTCTCCTGGAGTTTTGAAATCTCCCCGGCCAGCTCGGGCGACAGCACTTCATCGGCGTCCAGGCTCAGGATCCAGGGACTCTCCGCCTGCTCGATAGCGTAGTTTTTCTGCCGGGCGTAGCTGGTCCAGGCTTTTTTAAAAATCCTGGCGCCGGATTCCCGGCAGATCTGGAGTGTACTGTCCGTACTTCCGCTGTCGACCACGATTATCTCACTGGCAAAAGAAACCGAGGACAGTATCCGGCGCAGGTAGCGCCCGGCGTTCAATGTGATCAGCACCAGCGAGATTTTCAACATCGACACCCTCCGTGTGCCCTGGTCCTCGTGTTTCAGCGAGCGGACCTGAGCTGTTTCAGGGACAGATTTGCAGCTTGCCTGTCTACAGGGGTCAGGAGTCAGAATATTTTTGGAAATGATCACCAGAGTTTTTAACCTTCTGACTCCTGTCTACTGACTTCTGACTTCTTGTCCGGTCTGGAGCAAATGCTTGAAAGACCGAAAGACTGGTCCTTTCTACTAAATTTTGTGAATAATCCTGTTAAATATAAACGGTTTCTTTATCTTTAATAATAGCCAAATTTGGGAAACAGACCGTAAAAACGCCTTCAAGCATTATGTTTGACAATTTAGTTTGAAGATGTTAAAATTTCAAAACAGTTTTGCCTGCCGGAGCTTAGAATACCATTTATGATCCGTTGATCCCCCGAAAAGGGCTGGATTATCCAGGCCCTTATCTTTCTGCCACAAGAAAAGGGAAACGGAAGTGACAGTCAAGATCCTTTTTTATCTTTTCGCCGCTCTCAGCATAATATCAGCATTTTTCGCCATTACCAGAAAAAATCCCGTTCTAAGTGCAGTCTGGCTGGTGGTCTGTATGTGCAGCCTGGCGGTGATTTATGTCCTGCTCGATGCTTTTTTCCTGGCTGCCGTACAGGTTATCGTATATGCCGGAGCTGTGCTGATGCTTTTTGTCTTTGTGATCATGCTCCTTAATTTGCGCACCGGGATAATCGGCCAGATGCGCAATCTGGGGATCAAGTTTCTGGGCCTTGTCATAACTGTGATCCTTCTCGATCAACTGCGCACGGCGGTTAAAGGGGCCGGTATTCTGCTCCATTCCCCCGGAAAGCTTGAGCCTGGTTTCGGCGAGGCCGAGGCTGTCGGCAAGCTTCTTTTCTCGCAGTATGTCTATCCTCTGGAGATAATCTCTGTCTTGCTGCTGGTGGCGATCGTGGGGGCATTGGTTCTGGCCGGAAAGGAGAGGACGTGATCGGTCTGCACGAACTGCTGGTTGTCAGCGCGGTGCTTTTTGTGCTCGGTGTGGCGGGATTTATCACCAGGCGTAATATCCTGATCATGTTCATGTCCATTGAGCTGATGCTCAATGCTGCAAATCTGGTCTTCGTGGCTTTTGCCCGGCACCTGGGCCGCATGGACGCCCAGGTCTTCGCGCTTTTTGTTATGGCCCTGGCCGCAGCCGAGGCCGCGGTCGGACTGGCGATTATCGTAGCGGTCTTCCGCAGCAGGCAGACTGTCAATATAGATGAGATGAACATTCTCAAGTGGTAGGGAAGCTGTTGTCAACGAACCTTGATGGAGCAAATCGTGCTGGAGTCTGAGTTTCTGCGCTGGATAGTGCTCTTCCCGTTGCTCGGGGCGGCAGTCATTGCCCTGCTCGGAAACAGAATCCCCAGATCGCTGGTGGGAGTGCTGGCCTCTGGTACGGTCGGGGCCTCTTTCCTCCTTGGGCTGGCCGGATTCCTGAAACTGAAAGCTTTTATCGGCCAGGGGGGAAGCGAGACAGCCTTTCTGACAGATACGTTATACCGCTGGATGGCGGTCGGAAGGCTCTCTGTCGATGTGTCATTCGTGCTTGACCGGCTGAGCTCGGTGATGGTGCTGGTAGTGGCCGGGGTGAGTTTTGTGATCCATGTCTACTCGATCGGGTACATGGCCGGTGACAAGAGCTACTGGCGCTATTTCAGCTATTTGAATCTCTTTGTCTTTTTCATGCTCCTGCTGGTGAGCGCCGACAATATTGTCCTCATGTTTGTCGGCTGGGAGGGCGTGGGCCTTTGCAGCTACCTGTTGATCGGTTTCTGGTTCGAGGATCTCGAGAAAGCCAAGGCAGGCAAGAAAGCTTTCATAGTCAACAGGATCGGTGATTTCGGCTTTCTTCTGGGAATCATTCTGATATTCTGGCATTTAGGCACGATCAATTTTTACGGGATTGCAGAGCAGGCTCCCCAGGCGCTGGAAAGGGGCGGTGCGCTTAGTGTCACTATTGCGCTGCTTCTGTTTCTCGGGGCCACAGGCAAGAGCGCGCAGATCCCGCTTTATGTGTGGCTTCCTGACGCCATGGCCGGACCAACCCCGGTAAGTGCGCTGATCCATGCGGCCACCATGGTCACTGCCGGGGTCTACATGATCGTGCGGCTTAACGTGCTCTATCTCATGGCCCCGGCTGCCATGGCTGTGGTGGCTGTGGTAGGGGCGCTGACCGCAGTTTATGCCGCGACAATCGGCCTGGTGCAGAACGATATCAAGAAAGTGCTGGCTTACTCCACTATCAGCCAGCTCGGTTACATGTTCCTGGCTGTGGGTGTGGGTGCTTTCAGCGCGGGCATTTTCCACCTGATGACCCACTCCTTTTTCAAGGCCCTGCTGTTTCTGGGCGCCGGCAGTGTGATCCACGCCCTGAGCGGAGAACAGGACATCCGACAGATGGGCGGCCTGCGCTTGAGGCTCCCTGTTACCTACTGGACTTTCCTGGCAGCCACACTGGCTATTGCAGGAATCCCGCCGCTTTCCGGGTTTTTCTCCAAGGATGAGATACTCTGGCGCTCCTTTGCCAGCCCCCAGGGCCACTGGCTGCTCTGGATGGTCGCCCTGGCGGCTGCCGTGCTTACGGCTTTCTATATGTTCAGGCTCCTGTTCCTCACATTTTCAGGCCCATGCCGCACGGATCAAAAAGTGACACAGCATGTGCACGAGTCCCCCCGCGTGATGACAGTCCCGCTAGTGACCCTTGCCGTGCTCTCGATAATCGGCGGTGCGGTGGGTATTCCCGAGGCGCTGGGTGGAGGAAACGGTTTCCACCACTGGCTTGCTCCCCTGCTCGGCAATGAGAATGGCGCAGTCCCGGCCGCCGGAGGACAGCATTATTCTCATGCAGTAGAATATGCTTTCATGCTTCTTTCGGTCGCCGCAGCGCTGTGCGGTGTTTTCACGGCATGGCTCTTTTATGTGGAAAAGCCCGGGAAAGCCGCGGAGCTGGCAAATCGGGCGCCCATTTCATACCAGCTTCTCTTGAATAAGTACTATGTTGATGAAATCTATAACATTTTTCTAGTTCAGCCGATAAAGCTTATCTCCACCTACATCCTGTGGAAGCTTTTCGATGTGAGAGCCATTGACGGGCTGGTCAATCTGACCGGACGCATGGTGCGCGGACTGGGAAGAGTCGCCGCCCGGCTGCAGACAGGCTATGCGCAGGTTTATTCAATCACTTTTATTTTGGGTGTCGTCCTGGTGCTCGCCGCCCTTATCTGGTAGCGGGCTTCCAATTTAAACCTGAAGAGAACTGCCAGTGGAAATTGTTGAGATCAGTCAATCTGACATTTTGAGCTGGATAGTGTTTCTGCCGCTTGCGGGCGCGCTCATTCTAACGCTCATACCCGGCCGGAGGCTGGCTCTGTTGCGCTGGCTCGCTCTCGGGATTACCGCGCTCGATTTCGTGGCGAGCCTGAGCCTTTTTTCCGGCTTCGTTCCGTCCGCCCACGAGATGCAGTTCGTGGTGCGAAGGCCCTGGATCGAGAGCTGGGGCGTATCCTACCACCTCGGGGTCGACGGGATAAGCCTTTTTCTCGTGCTTCTGACCGCTTTCCTGGGGCCTGTTGTCGTGCTCAGCACCTGGAGCGCGATTACCAGGAGCGTGAAGAGCTTCATGATCCTGATCCTGATCCTTCAGTGCGGTATGCTGGGCGCTTTTGTGAGCCTTGATATGGTGCTCTTTTATATCTTCTGGGAGGTGATGCTCCTGCCGATGTACCTTCTGATCGGGGTCTGGGGGCACGAGAAACGGATATACGCTGCGCTCAAGTTCATTCTCTATACGGTGGCGGGGAGCCTGCTCATGCTGGTGGGCTTCATTTACCTTTTCTGGCTCGGCTCCCAGAGCCTGGGATACTTCACTACCGACCTTCTCGACCTCTACCGGGTGGTGGTTCCTTACCATGCCCAGTTCTGGCTTTTCCTCTCTTTCGCGCTGGCCTTTGCCATCAAAGTGCCCATTTTCCCTTTTCACACCTGGCTGCCGGATGCCCATGTGGAGGCGCCCACTGCAGGCAGCGTGATCCTGGCGGCCGTCTTGCTCAAAATGGGCACCTATGGTTTTATCCGCTTCGCCATGCCGCTGTTCCCCTCAGCGAGTGAGGTCTTGGCTCCCCTGGTCATGACTCTGGCGGTTATCGGCATTATTTACGGGGCTCTGGTAGCCATGGTCCAGCCGGATTTGAAAAAACTGGTCGCTTACTCCAGTGTGAGCCACCTTGGATTTGTTATCCTGGGCCTTTACTCGATTACTGCCAGCGGAATCACGGGCGGCATCTACCAGATGCTGAACCATGGGATCTCGACCGGCGCGCTGTTTTTGATAGTGGGCATTCTTTACGAGCGCCGCCACACCCGTCTGATCGAGCAGTTCGGCGGCCTGAGCGCCCGTCTGCCCATATTCGCCTTTTTCTTCATGGTCGCCACCTTGAGCTCTATCGGGCTGCCCGGGCTGAATGGCTTCGTGGGTGAGTTTCTCGTCCTGCTGGGACTTTACGGGAGCGAGCACCCGGGTTTTGTCTTTTTCGCAGCCACCGGGGTGGTCCTTTCCGCGGTCTACATGCTCTGGATGTTCAGGCGGGTGATGTTCGGTCCGCTGACTCACCCGGAAAACGAGGGCCTGCGCGACCTTAGCTTGCGCGAGGTGCTTGTCTTGCTGCCCCCGGCAGTAATGATGTTCTGGATGGGCCTTTTCCCGCAGCCGTTCCTGGAGCGCATGCAGCCCTCGGTGGATTATTTTATCCAACAGTACCACCGTAAAATCGAGATAACAGAGGTCGGGAGTCAGGAACCCGATAATCTGCTGGCTGGAAAAGTCAGGTTCGAGAGCTATGATCCGGAATGAGAGGTTATGCTTAGTTTTCCTGAAATAAACTGGAATATCCTGATTCCGCAAGCCGCCCTGGCTTCGGCGGGGTTTTTCCTTCTGCTGGTGGCCGTTTTTTACCGCGGACCTGGCGCCGGCAAAGGTCCGGCAAGGGTCGGGGCGGTTTTGAGCCTCTTCGGGCTTGCGGTAAGCGCCTGCATGACAGCCTACCAGTGGGAGAGTGTCTCCAGCGATTTAGGGGGCCTCTTGCGGATTGACCCTTTCAGCACTTTTTTCAACCTGCTCATTCTGGCGGGCGCGATTCTCTGCGTGCTGATTTCGGTAAGGGAAGCCGGGGGCTTGCGCCACCTGGCAGGCGAGTACTACGCGCTCTTGATCTTTGCCACCCTGGGCATGATCGTGATGGTCTCGGCCGCTGACTTACTGGTCGTTTTTATCGGGCTTGAAACAATGAGCCTTTCGGTCTATATCCTTGTGGGATCAAGGCGCACAGAGGCGGCCGGCAATGAAGCCGCGCTCAAGTATTTCCTCATGGGAGCCTTTGCCTCCGGGTTTCTGATTTACGGTATCGCTTTCCTCTACGGGGTGACCGGCACCACGAAATTCGAGCTTCTGGCCGCAGGCCTTCAGGGGAACTCCCCCGGCGCTTTGACCCTCACAGCTTTAGGCCTGGTTCTGGTGGGCTTCCTGTTCAAGATCTCGGCGGTCCCTTTCCACATGTGGGTGCCGGATGCCTATGAGGGAGCGCCCACCCCGATCACGGCCTATATGGCCGTGGCGGTCAAGGCGGCGGCTTTCGGAGTGATTCTCAGGCTGCTGACTGTGGGATTCATGCCCCTGTCGGAATACTGGCTGCCAGTGATGTGGACCCTGGCTGTGGCTACCATGATCCTCGGGAACCTGGCCGCAATTTTTCAGAGCAACCTGAAACGGATGCTCGCTTATTCCAGCATCGCCCATGCGGGCTACATTCTGGTGGCCCTGGCGAGCATAGACCCGAATTCCGGCGCATTCGGCGATGATCCAGCCCTGATTTCGGCTGTTTTCTACCTCGTGGTCTACACAGTGATGAATGCCGGCGCTTTTGCCGTGCTGATTTACCTGGGCCACCTCGGGCGGCCCATGGAGACACTCGAAGAGGTGCGGGGCACCGGGTTCCGTTATCCGCTCCTGGGAGCGGCAATGGCTGTTTTCATGTTCTCCCTGGCCGGGCTCCCTCCCACCGGCGGATTCCTGGGCAAGTTCTACATTTTCAGCGCAGCAGTGCAGCGGGGTTTTGTCGGACTCGCCGTGATCGGGGTCCTGAACAGCGCAGTGAGTGTCTACTATTACCTGCGGGTCACGGTGCAGATGTACATGCGCGAGAGCGAGGAGAGCCTGCCGGCCCTTCCCTTTTCTTTCCCCTTGAGCCTCACCCTGGCAGTCACGGTCTGGGGCGTGCTTCAGTTGGGAGTGATTCCCTCGTCCCTCCTTGAGGCGGCAGGCCGGGCCGTGCTGTTTCTCAGATAATCCGCTTTGTTGAATAAAAGCCGGCTTGATTTCCGGGTCAGTAAAAATTACAGCTAAACCTGCAATCAGAAGAGATAAAACCAGCCGCTTGAATATTTAGCCGGCAGGCAGATTTTTCCCCTTGTTAACTCAAATAATTTTATTATATTTAAATTAATCCAACCTGAGATTGGAGGGAGACGGTCTTTAGGCTGTCGCGAGCCCGCGGGGATTATCCCTGCGGGTTTCGTTTTTTAGAGAAACCTTTCAGAAACCACTCTCGGCCGCTGGAAATCCATTTCCATAAAATAAGCGATGCCTGGATAAATCCTGAACGAATAGGTTTGGTATGGGAGAATGCCTTGAGCGCCCGGACTATTTCGGGCAATCCAATGGGCGGTTTTGAAATCTGCCCCTATCAAATGAAATTATCCGGATCGTTATTATTATAATCCGTCACAATATTTATCAAATCATGTACTTAGCCTTGCGGATATGGATCAGCAGGAATTATTTTAATGATCCTGCGGTTTACTTTTCTTTATTGATCTTGAAAATTTGCCTGGAGTGACAAGCAGTGGAATGTCCCTGGTGTGCAATGGAGCTCGAGCGGGGTACTGATGTCTGCCCGTACTGCAAAAACCCGGTGACAATAAGCTCTAAAGGGCGCAGGACTGTCTTTAAGGTTCTGGCTGTGCTGGCTCTGGTCGGTTTTATAGCCCTGATGCTCGGAGACGCTCTACCTTCACTTCTTCGTCTTCTGTTTCCTCGCTGACCACTTCCACAGCGGTTTCTTCAAAGCTTCCTATCTCTCCCGGTTCCTCTTCGTACCATGTCCTCAGTCGGCTCCCCACGCGGCCCGAGAAAATGCCGTCCACGATGTCGGCTATCTCCCGCAGGGTAGCCAGGTGCTCGGGCTTTCCGGACCAGTGCTCCTCGAGTATCTCCTCATCGACATCTGAGAGCACCTTGTTCAGGGCGAAGGCAAGGAGCACCAGGTCTTCGGCCAGGCCCAGCGGGCCTAACACGGCTTCCGGGATCAGGTCCAGGGGGCTGGAGACATAAGTCAGGATGACCCCCACCTTTATCCGCAGCTTCCTCGGCACCCGCCGGTCAAGAATCACGCGGCCCAAAAGCACCACGATATCAGGCAAAAGCAGGGCGAGCTCCGCAAAGGAGCTGAACCTCGATCCCAGTTTATTTCTTAACCAGCCGACAAGGCGGCCTTTCAGCGAATCATAGAAGCGGGAGCTCCTGATTTCAATTGCCAGCTCAGTCATGGTCTCCTCCTGAGGTCTTTTTAATATCCCGATCTTCTCTTGCTTTCCCTGGTCTTTACCCGGTTGATGGTTATTTCCCGGCGGCGGTGTATTTCGACTGCAGATCTAAGAACTCTCTCTATATTATTCTAGCCAAAGATATTTGAAATTTTCAGGTATATCCTATATAAAACAAGTCATTCGCAAAATTTAAACTTTCAGGCACAAAGTGGCAAAGGCACAAAGTTATTGTAACTGTTTATTATGAAATTATCAGGTTAAAAGCCAAAAACAGTCGTTCAATTTTCGCCTTTCTTCTTGGATCTTCAAGTTCTCTATGTCCCTTTGTGCCTTTGTGCCTCTGAGCCTGGAACACTTTATTTATCAGTCAGTTAGAAAATTGTGAGATATAATCTCTCAGACTGAATGTGTAAGAATCTAACAATTCGGGTGGACTGGTGCAAGATGCCTGTCCGGGGGTGGAGATAAAAAGCCGGTGTACAAAGCCGCATGGCCCGCGGCCGGTTTTTTTGAGCATTGATAATCAGCTCCTGCGGGTACCCGCCGCAACGAGCACGCAGGTATGCCCCTCCACCTGATAAGAACTCTGGTCCTCAAGCTGCGGGCGTTCGGTGCCTGGGGCGAAAATCGAATCCGGTCCCTCGATCGAGGTATCGAGCACCCGGCGCCAGATTTTCCGGCCGGGCAGGGCCGGCAGCTTGAAAAGGTGGCACCTTCTGCCGGCGTTGAACATCAGGTAAAAGTCGTAATCTCCCTCATGGTTGCCGGTTTCGATCCGGCTGCCGCTTAAATAACAGGCCAGCACCGGCCGCTTCGAGTTCCAGCGCGTAGGTTCTCCGCCCGGCTCGAACCATTCTATATCAGCCATAGAGTCGCCGTCCAGGTCAATGCCGGTAAGAAAGCTCCTCCTGCGGAAAGCCGGATGGCCCTTGCGGAAAGCGATCAGGCTTTTGGTGAACTCGAAAAGGCAGCGGTTTTGTTCGAGCAGTCTCCAGTCGTTCCAGCTTATTTCGTTGTCCTGGCAGTAAGCATTGTTGTTGCCTTTTTGCGTGCGGCGTATTTCATCGCCGGAGAGCATCATCGGCACGCCCTGGCTCAGCAGCAGGGTGGCCAGGAAGCTTTTTACCTGGCGCAGGCGGAGTTTTTTGATCCGGGGATCCTCTGACGGGCCTTCCACCCCGAAATTGAAGCACAGGTTCTGGTTGTCTCCATCCCGGTTGTCCTCCCCGTTTGCCTCGTTGTGTTTCTCATTGTAGCTTACCAGGTCATTCAGTGTGAACCCGTCGTGCGAGGTGATAAAATTGATCGAATGCCTGGGGAGCTTCCCGGATGGCTGATAGAGGTCGCTCGAGCCGGTGATTCTGGTGGCCAGGGCGTTCCGGGAAAAATGCTCGCCGCGCCAGAACCTGCGGACATCATCGCGGTAGCGGCCGTTCCACTCAGACCAGCGCCCGCCGGGAAATGAGCCCACCTGATAGGCGCCCGCCGCATCCCAGGCCTCGGCGATTATCTTGACATGCCGCAGGATCGGATCCTCGGCGATCGATTCGACCAGCGGCGGGTTCTCCAGCATGTTGCCGTGCCTGTCCCGGCCGAGGATAGAGGCCAGATCGAACCGGAAACCATCCACATGCATCTCGATCACCCAGTAGCGCAGGGCATCGCGGATCAATTTGCGCACCACCGGGTGGTTACAGTTCATGGTGTTGCCGCAGCCCGAGAAATTTTTATACAGGCTCGGGTCCTTCTCATCCAGCAGGTAATAGATCGTGTTGTCCAGCCCGCGGAAGGACAGTGTGGGCCCTGTATGGTCGCCCTCGGCTGTGTGGTTGAAAACCACATCGAGGATCACCTCGAGCCCGGCGGAGTGGAAGGCGCGCACCATGGTTTTAAACTCCCTGACCTGGGCGCCCGGGCTTGGGTCTCCCGAGGCATAGCTTTTTTGGGGCGCGGAGAACAGCACCGAGCTGTAGCCCCAGTAATTTTTGAGCCTTTCGCCGGTCAGGGGACTGGTGCGGATCAGCTCGTTTTCATTGAACTCGTGTACCGGAAGAAGCTCGACTGCTGTGACTCCCAGTTCTTTCAGGTAATCTATTTTTTCGATCAGGCCCTGGAAAGTGCCCGGGTGCGTGACGCCGCTTGAGGGATGGTTGGTAAAGCCTCTCACGTGAAGCTCGTAGATTATGCTGTCCTCCGGTGGAGTGCGCAGGGGTCTGTCACCCTGCCAGTCGAAATCATCACTGAGCACGATGCACTTGAGAAAAGAGTAGGCGGAATTCGATCCTTTTTCTGAGCCTGACAGGGCGCTGCGCCCGGCTTCCCAGGCGTAATTGCCGGTGAGAGCTTTGGCGTAAGGGTCAAGGAGCGGTATTTCCGGATTGAAGCGGTGGCCCCGCTCAGGCTCATCGGGACCGTCCACCCGCCAGAGATAAAGCTGCCCTTCCTCGATTCCCTCCAGGTCCACGTGCCAGATGTCTCCGGTCCGGTTGAGCTCCGGATCCAGCTCGAATTCAGCCGCGCACTTTTTATCTTCCGCTTTCTCATACAGTTGCAGCCAGACTCCCGTAGCATGACGGCTGAACACGCTGAAACGGCACCCTCCAGGCACAAGCGTGGCCCCAAGGGGAAGAGGTCGGCCACTGGTGACCTTGAATTTGATTTTTTGTTTCTTGCTCATGTACTGACTCGCAGCTCGAATGGTGAATTTTTCCCGGAATCAATCGTCTAAATTGACAAACCAAAGTATATCCAACACTCATAAAACATGCAACAGAAACCTTGGGGGACATGATGCACTGTGCCCCTGCCGTATGTATGCCAGAGGAGGAGTAACTGCTTTCCCCTGGAATGAATTCAGGTTAATCCAATTGGACCGTCTGTCCATTAATTCCGTACTCTGAAGAAGATCAGAACCCCGCAGAGAGCAAAAACCAAGTTCGAGGCCCAGGCTGCAGCGAGTGGGTTGATTACGCCGTTGTATCCCATGCTTTTGGTTATATAGGAACTTCCCATAAATAGAATATAAAGCACGATGCCCATAGCGATTCCGATCCCTGGCCCAATACGCCGGCGCATTACCGCAAGCGGCGCCCCGAAAATTACGATTATGAAATTGGAGGCCGGGAGCGCAGTTTTATACCAGAACTCGACCTCATCGCGGGTCGTTTTGATTCCGTTGCGTCTCTTGCGCTCGATCGCCTCTTTGAGCTCTGTATAGTTCATCTGCTGGGCTTCCTTGACCTCGATAACGAAATCGGCGGGTCTTTCAGTCAATTGTGGCAACAGGAGACGGTCGAAACGGACAGCCCATTCGCCGGAGGGTTCATCCTTAAAATAGCGCAGGGTGCCGGCCTTGAAACTCCAGCCGCTGTCTGGAACATAGCAGGCCCCTGCTGCATCAATGCGATAATCGATCCGCGGGGACTCGGGAGGTCCTGAGAACTGGATCAGTTTCACATCGTTCATTGAAGCGGTGTTCAGGTTAAAGCTTTCCGCTACCCAGCGCCTGCTCCCCTCGCCCTGATAGTCGACAGCTTTACGGATTTCCCGGCTCGGGCGCGGGCGATTCTGGATCTGATAGTCCATGATATCCGATTTGCGCTGATTGGCTTGTGGGACGATAGTTTCATCAATAGTGAAAGAAACGGCTGAGACAAAAAGCAGCAGCACGAAAAGGGGCAGGAAGATACGCAGAAGGCTGATGCCGGAGGAGAGCATTGCGGTGAGCTCGTTGTGTCTGCCCATCTGGCCCAAAGTGAAAAGGGTTGCGATAAGCGAGCTTGCCGGCAGGATATATATCAGGTAATAGGGGATCTGATTGAGGTAAAAAAGCAGAATCAGTCTTGCCGGCGCCTGGCAATCGATAAATTTGCTCAGCCGCTCGGCGGCGTCGCCAATCAGGCACACAAGCAGGAACCCCGCCACGGAGGCGGCAAAGATTTTAAGGAACTCTTGGATGATATAACCGTAAAGAAGTCGAGGGGTCATGGCTGCGGTTCCTGCATTTGTCGAGTGCCTGAGCGCCGATTGGAGATCCTGCGGAGAAGTTCCGGAAGACTCAGTTTGAGCCCGCTTTTGATGATAGTCAGAGAGTATTTTCCCCGAATCTGTATCATCAGGAGCCAGATGCCCAGGGCCAGGAAAATGAAATTCGCCAGCCACATGGCCCAGAAAGGTGTAAGCATGGTCCGGTCGGCCAGGGTCTCTCCGCTGATCAGGAATATCCAGTAGACCAGAAAGATTGAAATACTGATTGTGATTGAAGCGCCGGCGCCGCCCTTCCTGGTGATAATGCCCAGGGGCACTCCCAACAGTACGAAAACCAGCGAAGCAAAGGGAATGGAAATTTTCTTCCAGGCCTCGACCTTGAGAGCGAAAATCCTGTGCTGGGTGAAGCTGGCTTCTCTCAAGAAAGAGAACAGGCGTATTTGGGGATCGTTTAATGACTGCCTGCCTCTGACCCTGGATAGAGAAGAGAGTTCTTCCGGAGGCTTTTTACTTTTTAGCGCGAGGCTTGTGAGAGAGTCGCCATAATATCTTTTGAGTGCGGCGACCAGCGAGTCGGTAGAAGCGAGGCTGTCGATCAGAACAGAGGCTAGAGCGTAGACGCTGTCGAGATCTGCCCTGTAGCTCTTGATACGCTCCTCGATCATTTTCAGGCTCAATTCCCTGTCGCTGCGGTAACTGGCGGCTCGGCCCCTCTGG